>JAAZAA010000171.1 GCA_012514535.1 Myxococcales bacterium
ACCCACCAGATCAGGTCGTTCGTGAGACAGAGCACGATGCTGCGCAGCGGCCAGCGCCCGCTCGCGATCAGCACGGCGAGACCCAGTGGGCCGAGCACCTTGCCTGCGAGGCCCACCGCGGCGATCAGGAAGCCGCCCTCCGGGCGGCGCGCCACCTCGAGGTACAGAAGCCCGTACAGCCCGATCACCATCCCAAGACACGCGAAGATCTCCGGGTGATTCAGCGGCTCGAGACCCGAGAAGCGGAAGAACCACTGGGGATCGACGGCAGCGTAGAGCCCCCACAGCACGTTGTAGACGCCCGCCGCGACGAACGTCGCGCGCAACCACCGAGGCACGCTCACGCCCACGGGTAACCTCCCTTGCGTCCGCCGAGCGCCGCGTAGGCGTCCCGTAGCCCCGACAGGAACACCCCCACCGCGAAGACGAGCAGCAGGAGCTGGAGCCCACGAGGCAGCGCTTCGTCGTGAGGCACGAACCCGGTGCCTCGACCCGCCCACTCCACCATGCGCGGAGCCAGCAGGGCCAGGAACGCGCCGTAGACGATCGCCATCACCCCGTGGGTGACGCGCTCACCGGGCGCGACGCCCTCCGGTCCGCGGCTCCAGCTCTCGACGGCGAAATCGGTCAGGGTCAGCCCGATCTCCCCAGCGATGAGCCCCGCCAGCACCCACGCCCAGGTGCCCGACCAGGCGACGAAGGGCAACGTCCCGAACAGCAGAGCGTACACCACGTCCCGCGCTGCGTGCAGCGACAGCTCCGTGCGGGTCCGCGCGCCGCCCGCCACGAGTCGCGCCCTGTACTCATGGTAGTACACCGTATCGAAGGCTCCCAGGCTTCCCTGGAGCGTCATCAGCAAGAGCACCGACGTCATGGCGTGGAGCAGGCGCCACGCGCTCTTACCTCCGTGATGGGCCTGGTGATCCCTGCGTAGCTCAAGATCGTCCCCAGGAGCGGGGCCGCGATCTCCACCTCCGTGCGTGCGTCCACGCCCGCGCCGCAGACTCGCCCGCGGACCTTCGGAGACATCCAGGCCGGCAACCGCAGCCACGCGCCGAAGAGACGCACCGCGGCGAACTCCTGCTCGTAGCGAAGCTCGCCCAGCTCGTGACGCCGCCCGTCCGGAGGCCCCCCGACGGCTGCCCGCAGGCGAAAGGCACACAGAAGGGGCCCGAACTCCTCCAACAACAGCCCCCCTGCCACGCGCTGCCCGCTCGACAGGGTCTTCCCTCCGATCTCTCGGATCCACAGGCGACCTTCCGCGATCGGGCGCACCTCCAAGTGGACCGCCACCTCCGCCGCTGGGCGGGGAAGGCGGAGCAGACGCGCCGCGACGCGCGCCAAGCTCCCACGCCCCCAGGTCACGCGCATCGTCCCCCGCGAGCGCCCCGGTCGATGCGCGCTCCGGACGGACTCGGGCAAGGATAGCCACGCGGATCCGAGGAGCCCTTCATACATGGGCCCCTCTACGAGGATCCGCGCCCTAACCTTCCCGTTACTCCACCGCGCGCCGCCGGAACGCCTCGCTGAGGATCACGTTCTTGATGATGCTCCTCAGGCTGCCGCCCTCGGCGACCGCCTGCTGTGTCAGGTACTGGGCCCACGCCTCGTCGACGTTCCCCTTCAGGACGCGGCCGATCGAGTAGGTCATGAAGTGCTTCGTCAGGCAGAACGGGAAGCGCTCGTCCGTGGACAGGATCGCCGCCAGCTCCAGCGCGCCCTCGAAGTGCACCTCGTCGGGCAGGGTCCCCGTCGCGTCGACCTCCTTGGCGCCGTCGTGGGTGCGGAAGCGGCCGATGCCGTCGAAGTTCTCGAGCCCGAAGCCGATGGGGTCCATGACCTTGTGGCAACCCGAGCAGGCCGGATCGGAGCTGTGTCGCTCCATCCGCTCCCGCAGGGTCTCGTTCGCGGCCGCGCCGCTGTCGGGGATGCCCTCGACCTCGGGTGGCGGCGGCGGGATCTCCCCGCAGAGCAGGTGCTTGAGCACGAAGTCGCCGCGCTTCACGGGCGAGGTGCGCGACGTCAGCGACGTGTGCGTCAGCAGCGCGCCGAGGGTCAAGAGCCCGCCCCGGTTCGCGGCGCTGGTGTCCACACGCCAGAACTCTCCGGGCGTCACACCCGCGGGCGGCGGCTCGGTGATGCCGTAGTGCGCCGCCAGCTGCTCGTTCACGTACGTGTGCTGCGCCGTGAGCATGTCCGACACCGGAGCGTCCGAGATCAGCGCGTCGTAGATGAAGCGGTTGGCCTCCTGCTTCATCGCCTCCCCGAGCTCCGGCGTGAACTCGGCGAACACGTCCGCGTTCACCTCGTGCTTCTCGAGATCGTGGTAGTCGAGCCAACGGGCGGCGAAGTTGTCGAGGAAGGCCTTCGCGCGGTCGTCCGCGAGCATGCGATCCACCTGCGCCGCGAGGCCGTCGTCCTCGAGGAGCTCACCCGCCGCGGCCGCCTGCAGGAGCGCCTCGTCCGGCATCGTGCCCCACAGGGAGTACGAGAGGCGGGTCGCCAGCTCGTAGCCATCCAGCTGGTCCGGCGAGACCTCGACCTTGAAGATGAAGTACGGAGACAGCAGCACCGCCGCCAGCGCGTGGCGCAGCCCGTCCGTGGGGGTAAACCCCTCCGCCTCCGCGACGCGGAGCGGATGCAGCAGGGAGGTCACCTCGTCGTCCGTCACCGGCCGGCGCCAGGCCTTGCGCGCAAACTCCCGGAGTACGGACGTCGCGCACGCGTCGCCTTCGGTGTCGATGGCGCAGGGGACGTGCTGCGCCCACCGCGTCTCGGAGGAGAACAGATCGTCGATGAGCGCGTGCGCCGACGCCTCGTAGTTGATCACGTAGGCCGGCGACAGGCTCAACGACGAGCCGACCGTCGGAAACCCTCCGCCGAGGTCGTCGACGGGGAAGGCGTCCGCCGGGCGCAGCTCCGTGCCCAGCAGGTCGCGGACGGTGTTGTTGTACTCCACGCGGTTCAAGCGACGCATGACCGCCGGCGAGAACGACGTCGGCTTCTCGACGACGCCTCCGCCACCGACGTGGCTGCCGCCCCCGTTGGGGCCGCCGCTGCCCGTCGTCCCGTCCGTCTCGCCCAGCTTGGCCGTACAGGCCCCGACGAGGACCAATGCCGTGACGAGCGACGCTCGTCCCCAAGCTCTCAGCGGTGCCATGTGATCGCCTCCACGCCGTCGTCACCGAATCCCGTCGCCTGCACCCCGAAGAGGTCCAGGAGCGTCAAATAGAAGTCGCCGTAGGTCTTCACCTTGTCGTAGTCGCGCCACCCTCCCGGCGGGAACCGGACGTGCCGGTCCGTGGTGACGAGACCACCGAGCTTGCCCGCGGTGATCACCGACAGATCCTGGTGATCGTGGGCGTCGCCGTCCCCGATCTCGCTCCCCACCCAGACGAGGGAGTTGTCGAGCAGCGGGCCGCCGTCGATGTCGGTGGCTTCCTTCATCTTTCGGATGAAGCTTCCGATCTGCTCCATCTTCCAGTTCACCATCGCCCGGTACTGCTCGATCATCGCCGGGTCGCCCGAGTGGTGGGAGCCGGCGTGATCGCTCGTCACGCCGCCGGCGCCGTTGACCCCGGGGATGTAGGAGAAGTTCCGGTCGCTGATGGGATCCGTCTGCATGAACGTGATCACCCGGGTGATGTCGCACTGCAGCGCCACGACCATCAGGTCGTGCATGGTGTTCAGCTGATCCCGGAAGGCGTCGTTGTTCGTGAGGCCCATCCGCGGCTGCTCCGGCGGCATGCAGTTCGCGCCGTGGCCCGCTTCGATCTCCAGCTCGAGCGAGCGGATGCCGGTGAAGAGCTCGTCGAGCTTGGCGCGATCCTCGACGCTGAGCCGGTTCCGCAGCGAGTCCCCGTGGGGGACGATCGTGTCGAGGACGCTCTTGCGCAGGGCACGCCGCCGGGCCGCCTCCGCCTCCGACTCGTTCGGGTCGTAGCCGGCGAAGAGCCGGTCGAACACGGCGCGGGGATCGTTCTCCTTGCCGAGCGGCGTCGCGTCGCCGTGGGGGAACGTCACCGTCCCGTCCGCGTTGCGGATGACCTCACCGCGCCAGGAGATGTTCTGTGTGTAGAAGGTGCCCCAGCCGTCGTGGTAGCCGACGCTGTGGGTGCCGAGCTGCAGCGAGTGGACCCCGCTGTGGCACTCCTGGATCTTGTCCGCGATCGCCTGATCCACCGACATGCTCGAGCGCGGCTTTTCGCGGGTCGGCATGCGCGCCGTCAGCAGGGCGCCGCAGCCGAGCCCATGGTCGCCCGCCTCACGGCGCCGCTCCATGTTCTCGAGCCCGCTGACGAACACGATGTCCGACTTGAGGTCTTCCCACGTGCGGAGGGGCGCCGGCAGCTGCCAGTCGTCCCCGCTCACGTTGAAGGCCGTCGAGCCGCTCCCCGCGGGCTTGAACTCGGCCTTGTGCACCCCGTTGCCGAACATGTAGGCGACGAACCGCTTCGGCTTGTCGCACGCGTCCGTTTGTGCGCTCGCCCGGCGTTCCCACATCAGGGAAGGCAGCAACGGGAGGGTGATCGTCACCCCGGCGGTCTGGAGAAAGCGACGCCGCGAGCGGAGTCGCGCCTCGGCAAGTTTTCGTCGTGTCTTGTCCATCGTTGCGTTCCCGGGCCGACCGCGAAGCAGCGCGACGAGCGCAAGGGGCCCGGTGTCAATGTGGCCCGCCCCTCGTCTCCACGGCAGAGGAAATCTTTCTCCTCCCCGATCGGCTGCAAGACTCCGCTGCAGGTGAATCCCCGGCGGGTCTCCTGCCCCCACGCGACCTAGCGCATCACCTCCCGACCGTGCACCCGCAGGAAGCCACCGCCGAGCTCCCAGCGCATGCTGCTCGCTGGCGGCGCCACTCGAATGCGCCCGCCGTGGACGCCCTCCAGGTGACACCAGGTGCACAGAGACGCGAGGTTCTCGTGCTCTTCGCCACCCCCGGCAGAACGAAACCGTAAATGGTGAGGCTGCACATCGTGCCGCTCACAGACCGGCGACGTGCACGTGAAGGCGTCGCGCCGGTACACGTGGGCGTACTTGACGTCCGTCAACATGGCGGGCGCCCACACCGCGAGGAAGTGCCGGCACAGGAACTCGAGGAAGTCGCCGCCGCCTCGCCGCAGCCGCCGAAACTCCCGCTCGAGGCAGCGATACTCCACCAGGGTGTCCCGCTCGACGAGGAGACGGAGCCGCACCGGACCTTTGCGGCCGCCAGGCGCCGGAGGACACACACCCGGCTCGCGACGGACGTCCGGCTCTCCGGGGTCGGACAGAAATGCCCCCCGAAAAACCTCCCGGAGCTCCCCTCGGAGATCCAACCAGGCGCGACGGGCCACCTCACCGCGGTCCGCGCCCGCGACCTCGCCCTCCGCGCCCTCGAGGAGCACGGCGCCGGACGCGACACGGCCTTGCAGAGCCGAGAAGCGTCGCATCGTCTCCTCCGACGGCGGCAGCGCCGGCACGTCCCACTGCTGCGCCGCGAGCTCCGCCGCGCGGATCTCCTCTCGGAGGTGTTTGTGGGTCCGGAGTCCGGCTCGCTCGACCCACGCCCGCTCGATGGCTTCCGCCCCAACGTCGCCCCTGCCGAGCTGCTCACGGGCGCGGGAGATCACACCCACGAGCAGCGCCGCCGACTCCACGCCCACCACGCCGTCGCGCACCACGGCTTCGAGCTGGGGCAGCGCCCCCAGGGAGCGCGCCAGCCGCCGCTTCGACTTCCACTGGCTGTAGCTCATCCCCATGCGCTCCCGCACGTAGTGAGCTTCACTGGCGAACCCGAGCCGTCGCCATGCTTCGGCGCGCTGGAGCCACGTCGCCAACGCCCCGAGATCGAGATCGCGCCGCGCGAGCCCACGAACGAGCTCTTGCACCCGCACGTCGCGGTCACGGGCGGCGCGACGGACATCCGGCTCCCCGCCGGAGACTTGACCGGACGCTCCCCTATCGCGGCACTCGAACGCCGGCGCCCCATCTCCGTCTCTGTCGTGCACCATCGCTCCGACGAGCATCGATTCCCCGACGGGCGGCTCTCCGGCGGGCGTCGATTCCCCGACGGGCGGCTCTCCGGCGGGCGTCGCTCCGCCACCGTGTGCCACATCTCCAAGCGCTCTGTCTCCAAGCGCTCTGTCTCCGAGCGCTCTGCGCTGTACGTCGCAGCGCCGCTCTGCTTCGTCTCGCCAGACGGCGAGCTGCGCCGCGTAGCTGCCCCACCGCTCGACTGCCTCGGCGCTGCCCACCTCCGAGGCCCCGAGCTCCGTGCGCGCCTCTGCGAGCAGAGCCAGAACGAAACCCTCCGTCGAACGAGCGCCCCCTCCGCAGTCACTCACGCTGCGCTCATGGACCCGCCGCGCGCACTCGAACCACCACGCGGTCTCCACGGGCACCGTCAACGTGAGCACGTGCGTCGGCAGGCGCCGTAGGTAGGGATGTACGGCGGTCTCTGGGCC
>JAAZAA010000172.1 GCA_012514535.1 Myxococcales bacterium
AGCCGCGATCGACGGCGGTGCTTGTGCCTCGAGCCAGGTGAGCGCCCTCACATCCTCGTCGTCGAGTGTCGACCTCTTGGCACTCCCGGCCACCAACGCCTGAAACAAGCGCGCAGGGGAGGGAGGCCACTCCGGCTCCCCATGATACCGCCCGGCGTGGAGCCGCACGGTCACCACGAGCGCCCGCGCCTCCGAGAGACTCACTTCGCCTTGTCCTTCTTCTTCGCGTCGTCTTTCGCCCGGCCCTTGTCGAACCGAAGCTGTCGTCCCTCGCCGACGCCGAAGCGCTCGGCAGCCCGGCTCGCATACTCGAGCGCGACCTCCGCCGTGAGGGCAACCTCCGAACGCGCCCCGTCGCGCCCGACGGCTTCCCAGCGCGCCGGTTGGTCTGCGTCCGGCACGAGGAGGCAGCCCTGCCGAAGAAACGGATCCTGCGGAGCCGTCGCCGCGACGAGAGACAAGCCGAGGATGTACTTGCGCACGGCATCTCTGTCGGGTCCTCCAAGACGGCGCAGCGCGACCAGGTTGATCGTCACATCACGCCGAATCGGCCCTCGGGCGACGATCCCGCCGTGGCTCCTGGACGCTGGGACGTGGACGTAGCCTCGCTCGGCGAGCGGCGTGCCGCCCTTCCCCTCTGCCTTTTGCTTCTCTTCCTCCGAGAAGACCTCCAGCGCGGCGTAATCGAGCGCCGGGTTGTACTGCGCCGACCGGGTCAACTTCGAGACGTCCCATGCCCGGATCACGCCTTGCACGATCCGCGGCACCTTGGCCATCGTATCGCGCGAGTCCCACGCTCCGAACACCAGCGACGTTGGCGCCAACTTCGCGAGCGGCCCCGCGTCGCCCGTACGGAGGAATGCCTGAAACGCACCGCGAGCGGCCTCCTGGAGCTCGGTGCAACGCACGACCGCGTCCCCCAGCCGATGCCCGGCTTCGAGGAGAGAGAGCGTTCCGTCCGTGCCCTTCTTCGCGTCGCCAAAAGCCACGTCAATCTGGGGCACCAGATGACGCAGCGGCTCTTCCTTGAACAAGGGCTCCATTCGGTTCGACTGCGAACCGACGCTGTCCACGAGAGCGACCTTCGTCCCGTCCTCCAGCGTGTCGATGTTGTACCCAACGTCCGCAAACGTGGGCGGGAAGAACACGGCTCCCGCACCCTCGACGGGGAGGAGAAGCTGTTTGTAGTGAAGGGCAACGGGAGCCTGTGGATCGGTGGCCCAGCCATCCAGGAGAGCGTCATTCAGGGTCGTCATGGGGTCGTCGATTCCTCGTGAACGGTGGTGATGCAGCGCGCCTGATTCTCTTGACCAGGCCAGTCCAGGTGCATGGTGAAGGTACGCGTGGGGAAGGGCAGCGCCGCACACCCCATCCCCGCCCGCATCAGCGGCGGCGGCAACAGGATGGACGCGATGTCGTCTCGCTCGTCGCCGCTCCCAACGACGGAGTAGCGGTACTCGAGCTTCCGCACTCGCTGCGGCCGAGCATGGCACAACCCGATCACGGCCAGGATCTCCACCAGAGGATAACCTCGTGGTCGGATCTTCGTGTGCTCATTGAGGGAAAACCCGATGTCGATGGGGATGTAATCGCGGCGCCAGTCGAGTCGCAGACTACTGGTTTGCGGCGCAGTCAGCGCGAAGGGGTCGGTGGCCGCGCCCTGGAGCTGCGGCCGCACGAGCTCGATCGCGTCTCGCAGAAGCCCGACGCCCGGATACCCTCCAGCGCCGGCCCAGAACTTCACGTTGTCTCGCCCTGTACCCAACACCTCGCGGGAGCTCGTCTCCCCCCACGAGGCGATCACGATCCTGCGCTCGCCATCCGTAAGGACGGCGGGGAGAGTCGCCGGGCTGGCGGGGACGGGGATGGGATACGAGCCGTCGTCGCTCGTGCGCGAGCGCACATCCCACTTGGCAGTGCTGAGATCCTCGTCTGGCGGCGCAATCGAGTACAGCTCGGCCTTC
>JAAZAA010000173.1 GCA_012514535.1 Myxococcales bacterium
GACGCGCGGCGCTCCGGACGCGCGGCGCTCCGGACGCGCGGCGCTCCAGGCCCGTCGGAGAACGTCCGCCCTCCTCGGAGCGCCCCCCTCGGAGCGCCCCCTCGAAGCGCCCCCTCGAAGCGCCTGGCGCGCCGGGCTCAGCCGACCAGCGGGAGGTGCCGCCGGGCACGGGACACGACCGTGAGCGGCCCCTCCGGTAGCGCGAGCTCCTGGTTCTTGGCGTACACCGGGTGACGACCGTGTTCCTTGAACCAGTCGGCGACCGAGGCCGTGCGGTGCATCTTCTCCACGATCTGCCGCCAGCCCACCCCCGTGTTGTAGGCGCAGAAGGAGATCTCTCCCATCTGCGTGCCGTAGGGGATGATGCACATCTCGGTGCGGCGGAAGTCGTAGTTGAAGAGGTCCTGGAACCACATGCCCGCCACGAACAGAAAACGCCACTCGAACTCCTTCGCGTCTCCCTCCGTGGCCCCGACCCGGTCGCCCGTGGCCCCCATCTGGCTGAGCGTCTGGCGCACGAACTCGACGAGTCCGTAACCCTCCGGCGCCTTCTCGGCTCGGAAGTTCTTGAGCACGGCCAGGGCCATCTTCGCGAGGGTCACCTTGCGGCTGTGGCCCGCGTCCGCGATGCCCTGGAAGTCGCGCAGCACCTGCTCGAGGTCGAGGATCTCCGCCAGCGGCACCATCTGCTTCGTGCGCTTGTTCACCAGCAGGGCCGTCCCGATCCCGCAGTTGGGATGGCACCCACAGTTGAGCGCCCCGAAGTCCGCGCTCGCCCCGAGGAGCAGGTCGACGACGTCGCTGAAGGGGTTCATCGCGCTCAGGGGAAACCAGTCGCGCAGAGGTTCCGTGACGCCGAGCTGATCGTGCACGTCGTGGGCGAGGTGGCTCAGCGTGTACCGCTGGCGTCGCCGATCCTCGTCGCTGATCTCCTCGTCGCGCCCGGTGAAGCTCACCGGCTGGAACGACACGACCGTTACCTTGTCGGCGTTGTCGATCGCGAACTGCACGACGGGGCCCACCTGATCGTTGTTAACACCGTTAACAATCGTCACGACGAGGACCACGTCGATCCCGGCGGCCGCCAGGTTCTCGATGGCCCGCAGCTTGACGTCGAAGAGGTTGCCCACCTTGCGGTGCGAGTTCGCCTCGTTCGTCACCCCGTCGAACTGCAGGTAACAGAGGCGCAGCCCCGCGGCCCGCGCCTCGTGACAGAAGTCGGGCTCCTGGGCGAAGCGGATGCCGTTGCTCGCGCACTGGACGCAGAAGTAACCGAGCTCACGGGCGTACTTCACGCCTCGCAGGAAGTGGGGGCTCAAGGTCGGCTCGCCCCCGGAGAACTGCACGCTCATCTGGCGGCGCGGCTGGACCTGCAAGCTCGCGTCGAGGATCTCCTTGACGTCCTGCCACTCGAGCTCGTGGACGTAGCCCACCTGGTTGGCGTCCATGAAACACGGATCGCACATCATGTTGCAGCGGTTGGTCAGGTCGACCGTGAGCACGGAGCCTCGCCCGTACTTGACGCTGCTCGAGCCGTGCTTCCGGAGCGCGGACGCGGGGGCCTCGAAGTCTCGTCCCGGGAAGAGCTTCTCGATCCGCTCGAGGAAGGCCGCGTCGATGCTCATCACGTCTTCGAAGCGCCCATGCTTCGGGCACTCCTTCTCCATGAGGATGCGCCCGTCGCGCTCGACGATGCGCGCCTTGATCTCGCCGGGGTGCTCCTGGACGAATTTCTCCAGGTCCATCCGCCCCGCGAGCACCTCGGCCCGCACCTCCCGGACACAGGTCGGACACAGGGAGTCCGTCTCCCTGGGCCAGCCCAGCTGGGGAGAGCTCCTCTCCGCGCCGCGCTGCAGGGAGGCCGGCGCCCACTTGGGTTGCAAGCGCGGACCGGGTGAGCGCGCTTCGTATGCCCGAACGAGCGGCCAGAGGGCTCGCGCGGCGGCGGTCACGGCCTGCCCCGCGATCTTGGAAGCTGTCCTGAGGGGTTTGATCTCCACGTGCACCGGACCATCCATAGTCGGCCACGCGCCGTAGCGCGAGCCCACGCCATCGGAGCGGGCAGGGTCCCGCCGGACAGGGGGGGTAGCGCGCCCGGGCGCGCGCGCCGTTGTCATGGCGGCGACTCCCGGAGAGGCTATGCTGCTGCCCCCATTTCGGAGATCCGACCTGTGACCCAAGCTTGCTTGATCCTCAGCGACACGCATCTGTCACGGGAGCATGGCCGAGCCACCAGCTCCGCCCTGGCCAGCTTGCTCGACCGTCACCGGGACGCAGAGCTCATCCTGGCAGGGGACATCTTCGACCTCTCCCTCGACGCGCCGCGCGTCCCCGCCAGCGACAGCCTCGCCCAGGTGTTCGCGGCGCATCACCCGCTCCGCGCGGCGCTCACGCGCCATCTGCGCCGCGGCGGCCGCGTGACCTTCGTCCCCGGCAACCACGACGCCGCGCTCACGAACCCCGCCGCGGTCGACGCCCTCCGCGTCTGTTTGGAGGCCCCGGACGACCGGCAGCTGAGCGTGTCGCCGTGGTTCTTGAGGCGCGGCGGCGTCCACGTGGAGCACGGGCACCTCTACGACCCGGACAACGCCCCCAACCACCCCCTCGGCGGCCACGATCCGCGCACGGAGCCCCTGGGCACCGCGCTCATGCGGCAGTTCGTCGCTCCCAACGACGCCCTCGTCTTCGCCCACGCCCACGAGACGACCCCGGTCAACGGCCTGTCGACGGCCTTCCGTCTCTGGGGAGCCCGGGCGCCCTGGGTGATCGCTCGCTACTTCGCCACGACGTTCCGCCTCTGCGCGGCTGCAGGGCGCGGCGCGCGAGCCTTCGAGGCGGAGCGGCGCCGCGGCGAGGCAGAGCTCGCGGCCCACGCGGCGGCGACGGGCCTCTCCGTGGAGACCATCACTCGCCTCATCGCCGCCGCGCCGAAGCCGACCCATCAGGGCCTCGGCGACACCTTCTTTCGGCTCTACTTCGACCGCATCTTCGCCGCCGCGAGCACCGCGACGGGCCTCGGCATGCTCAGCGCGGCGGGGCTGGGGCTGGGGCGGAGCTTGTTGCTCCCGGGCAGCGGGGCGCTGCTCGCGGCGATCGGCGCGGCGTACCTCGCCTACGACGTGTCGACCCACAAGAGCCGCTACTCGAACCTGGTCGTGCCTCGGCTCGGCGAGGCCGCCAAGATCGTGCGCGACGTCACGGACGCGTCCCTGGTGGTGTTCGGGCACACCCACGTGGAGGTGTCCGAGCCCGGCTACGTGAACCTCGGCTCCTTCGGGTTCGCTCGATCGGACCGCCCCTACCTCGCCCTCGATCTCGGCCAGGCCCCGCGCCTGCTCCGGGCTGGCTGAACCTCCCCCGCCCGGCCCCCTTGCGTCGGGCGGCCCCCTTGCGTCGGGCGAAAATGAGCGGGAATGGAATCCTCCAGTTCGGCGTAGGTTTCCCGCATATGGTAAGAGCTACGCTCAGCCGCGCCGTGGGGAGCTCCCGCGGCAGCAGACCCTGGCTTCGAGATTTCCAGATGCAGCGTTCCGCCCTTTGCCTTCTCTCCGCTCTCAGCGTCCTCGTGCCCGCCTCCGGGGTAGCCCTGGCCCAGACGGCGCCGCCGTCCCCGACGGAGGGAGCCAAAGCTCCCGCCGCCCCCTCTGGAGACCTGAGCGCCGGCGAGCTCGCGGACCGGGTGCAGGCCTTCTACGACAAGACGAAGACCTTCAAGGCGACCTTCAAGCAACGGTACTGGATCGACGCCTACCGCAAGTCCGTCGACAGCAACGGGCAGGTCGTCTTCGCCAAGCCGGGGAAGATGAGCTGGCGCTACGAGAGCAACGGCAACCGCGTCGTCTCGGACGGAAAGATCATCAAGGTCTACGAAAAAGAAGACAAGCAGATGTACGAGCAGTCGATGGAGAAGAGCCAGTACCCCGCTGCGCTCGCGTTCCTCCTCGGCGGCGGCAAGCTCCGCAAGGAGTTCCATCTCCAGAAGCTCGACCCCAAGTCCGTGGGCTACGAGGGCGGCTACGTGCTGCTCGGGCTGCCGAAGGAGCCCACGCCCGCGTACCAGAAGATGATCCTGTACGTGGACTCGCGCACGTTCCAGGTGCGGCGCGTGCTCCTCATCGACGCGCAGCGAAACCGCAACCGCTTCGACTTCCTCCAGCCGGTCGTGAACGAGAAGGTCCCGCCGAGCGAGTTCGAGTTTCGGCCCCCGCCCGGAACCCAGATCATCCGTCCCTGACGCCCGGGTGACCTCCGGGTCGTCTGGGCGTGTCGCGCCGACGTGGATCGCCGAGAGGCCCGGGTCGGCGCCAGTACCTCGACGCGTCAGGGAGTGCCTCGACGCGTCAGGGGTTGGGGCTCAGCGAGCGGTGGCGCCGCGGGCCCGCGCCCGGTCGATCGCGTCCTGCACGTGGGGGGGCAAGCTCCTGCGCCGCGACGACTGGGCCGCGCCGAGGGCTGTGGTGCGCGGGCCGAGGCGGAGCTCGGTGATGGCCAGGGCCAGGGCGTCGGAGGCGTCCGCTGGGGGCAGCTCCTCCAGACCGAGCACCGCCCGGACCATCATGCCCACCTGACGCTTCTCCGCTTGGCCGTGGCCCGTGAGCGTCAGCTTCACCCGCGCGGGTGCGTGTTCGTGGAGAGGGATGCTCGCCCGCTCCAGGCACAAGAGCACCACCCCGCGCGCGTGGCCGAGCTTCGCCGCGGCCTGGGGATCCTTGTGAAAGAACAGGGTCTCCACGGAGGCGAGGCTGGGGCGGTGACGCTCGAGCACCCCCTCGAGGGCCTCGGCGATGTGGGCGAGGCGCGCCGACAGGCTGTCCTTCCCGCCGGGTCGGATGACGCCGTGGGCGACGTGACGGAGCCGGTTGCCGCTCTGGGCGACGACGCCCCAACCGAGGGCGCGCGTGCCCGGATCGATGCCCAGCGCGATCATCCCTCCTTCCCTAGCAGCTCACTTCCATGGGCGGAAGCGAGCAGAGAGCGGCGTCCGCGGCGAAACGCCCGCGCTCCGACGCGCCGGGCTCCGCATGCCGCGCCGTCCCCCGTGGCTCATTCCCGCGCACGCACGCCAGGAGCGCTCCTCCGTCGGGGAGACGGAGCGCGCGCTTCGGGTGGCGAACCGGCGGGCGTGCTCTAGCATCCCGTACGTGCGGGGAGACCCGGACATCGTCGTGATCGGCTCGGGCCTGAACGGCCTCGTCGCGGCGTGTCTGCTCGCGCGGTGGGGATTTCGAGTCGTGGTCCTGGAGGCGCACCCGCGACGTCCCGGCGGCGCGCTCGCCACGGAGGAGCTCACCTTGCCCGGGTTCGCCCACGACGTGGGCCCGAGCTGGTTTCCCCTGGCGCAGGGTCCCGCGCTCCGAGCCCTCGACCTGAGCGCCTCCGGTCTGCGCTGGCTGTCTCCGCCCCTGGCGAGCTGCCATCTGGCCCGGGACGGGAGCCGCGTGGCGTTGGGACGTGACGTCGACGTGCCGTCGTCGCGCTTCGACTCCGAGGAGGACGCCGCGACCTGGCGCGCCCTCACCGCCCGCCTGGCCTCCCGTCGACGCTCGCTGGAGGAACTCCTCCTCGGCCCCTCCCCGCCGCTCCGCGCGCTGCTGCGCCTCGACGTGCGGGACTGGGTGCACCTCGAACGCGTGTCCCTGAGCAGCGCGTCCTCCTTGGGGCGGAGCTGGTTCGTCACGGAGGCCGCCCGCAGCCTCCTGCCCGGGCTCGCGCTCCACGCAGCGTGGCACCCCGACGAGCGCCGCAGCGGGCTGCTCGCCTACTTTCTGGCCCTGACAACCGCAGCGATGGGCGCTCCGCTGCCCGTGGGCGGCGCGCGCTCCGTGACGAACGCGTTGGTCACCCAGCTCGAACGTCACGGGGGGCAGCTGCGGCTCGGCAGCGGGGTGAAGGAGATCGTGGTGCGCGGTGGCCGGGTCGCCGCGGTGCGCACGGAGGACGGAACGGAGCTCGCGGTGGCCCGCGGGGTGCTCGCCGACGTGCCCTGGGCCACCTTGTTGCTCGAGCTCGTCGACGCCCGCCACTGGCCGTCCCGCGCTCTCCGTCAGGGGCGTGAGCTACGCCGCGGCACAATCCCGGAGCCGCCGGCCCTCGTGCAGGTGAACTGGGCCCTCGCTGCGCCCATCCCCTGGGCCTGCGATCTCGCCCGACGCAGCGGGGTGGTCCACATCGGAGAGCTGGCGATCGCGCAGCCCAGCCTCTTCGATCCCAGCCGCGCCCCGCCGGGCCGGCACACCGCCTCCTGCGCCGCGCCGCTGCCTGCGGGGGCCCTCCACGGCACCCCCGCCGCGGACCTGGTGCTCTCCCGTCCCCTCGATGACCTCGCGACGGATCTGGAGCGACGGATCGAGGCCTTCGCGCCGGGCTTCCGCGCCAAGATCCTCGCCCGACGGATCACCCTCCCCGGCGACGGCAGCGGCCTCCCCCGGGGTTATCCCCTCCCCTACTTCCGCTATGTCACGCCGATCCGGGGCCTCTATCTCTGCTCCGGGGACACGCACCCGGGGCCCGGGATCCACGGCGTGTGCGGCTCCTCCGCCGCGAGGCGGGCCGCGCGGGATCTCGCCTGAGATCGCCGCGCGGGATTGGTCCTGGCCATTCCCCTCTGCTACAGGCGCCGGACCATGGCGCCCCCACCTCGTCCCGCCCCGCCCCTCTCCGGCAACCAGAGCCGTCACCTGCGGGCCTTGGCCCACTCGACGAAGCCCGTCGTCCAGGTCGGTAAGAACGGATGGTCCGCGGGGCTGCGCGCCGAGATCGACGCCGCCCTGCTCGCGCACGAGCTCATCAAGGTGCGCATCACCGGTGAGGCGCCCCTCGACAGCGGCGCTCTGGCCGTCCACATCGCCGCCGAGAACGGCGCCGCGGTGGTGCAGACCGTCGGGCACACCCTCACCGTGTATCGTCGTCACCCCAACAAGCCGAAGATCGAGCTGCCCAAGCGGCGCCAGGGCGCCCGACCCTGAGGCCGTTTGGCTCTTCGTGTCCTTCGGCTAGCGTGAGGGACATGAGCCATGGCCCTTCGCGCCGGCAGGATCCCGGCAACCTCGTCTGGATCGATCTCGAAATGACCGGCCTCGACCCCGAGGTCGACGTGATCCTCCAGGCCGCGCTGATCGTCACCGATCGCGAGCTGCAGCCCCTCGAAGAGTACGTCGTCGACGTGTGGCAGCCGCCCGCTGCCCTCGAGTCGATGGTCCCCTTCGTGCGCTCCATGCACGAGACCACGGGACTGCTCGCGCGCCTGCCGAAGTCCACCGTCGACGTGCGCGCCGCAGAACGACACCTGCTCGAGCGCGTCGCGGGCTGGTGCCCTTACCGGCCGATCCTCTGCGGCAACTCCATCGGCTCCGACCGCAAGTTCATCGATCGCTACATGCCGGCGCTGGCGGGCTACCTGCACTACCGCATGCTCGACGTGAGCAGCCTCAAGATCCTCGCCCAGCTCTGGTACGGCCCGAGCGCGCACTACGAAAAGCCGAAGACGGCGGAGCACGACGCGCTCTTCGACATCCGTCAGTCCATCGCCGAGCTGCGCCACTATCGACAACACCTGCTCGCCGCGACGACCCCCTGAACCACCGCTCCGATGTGGACCCTCCCCGACCTCGCCCGACCCGATCCCCAGGCCGTCGACAAGGCCCGGGTGCTGCTCGCGCGCCGTCTCGGGGACTCGAAGGTCCTGGTCGGTGAGGAGCGCTGCGCCGCCTACGCCACCGACGAGTCTCTGATCGACGCTCCGGCGCCGGACGCGGTGGTGCTCGCGGAGTCCGCCGAGGACGTCCAGACCACCCTCGCCGTCGCCGAGAAGGCGGGCGTCCCCGTCACGCCGCGCGCTGGCGGCAGCGGGCGCACGGGCGGCGCGGTCCCGGCGGCGGGGGGCATCGTCCTGTGCACCCTCGGGATGTCCACCCTCCGCGACATCGATCGACGAGA
>JAAZAA010000174.1 GCA_012514535.1 Myxococcales bacterium
GGCCCGAGAACGGAGGCTGGCCCGAGAACGGAGCCCAGCCCCGAGCTCGCCTCCGGCTCCCTCCCCTCGGCCCCATCCGGGGACTGACCTCGCGCGGCCAGCGGTGCGCTCACTCGAGCGCGCGCCACAGATACCAGCTCGCCGCGGTCCGGTAGGGACGCCAGCGCTCCCCGTGGGCCTCGAGCTCCTTCGGTGATGGCAACTCCGCGAGCCCGAAGGCGCGCGCGAACCCCTTGCGCACTCCGTAGTCCCCCACGGGCAACACGTCGGGGCGACCGAGGCGGAACATCAAGAGCATCTCCACCGTCCAGCGCCCCACGCCCCGTACGATCGTGAGCCGCTCGATGATCTCTTCGTCGTCGAGGGCCCCGAGCTCCTCCAGGGTCGGGATCTCCTTGCGCTTCGTCCGCTCCGCCAGATCCCGCAAAGACAGCAGCTTCGCCCGGGACAGCCCCACGGCGAGAAGCTCCTCGTCCGCGGCACGGAGGATCTGCTGCGGGGTGGGCCCGTCCGCGGCCCGGGGGAACAGCGCCCGCAACCTGCCGTGGATGGTGCCCGCCGCGCGCGCCGTGAGCTGTTGATGAATGATGGCCTCCGTCAGCGCCGCGAACACGCTGGGGGCGCTCTGGAGGCGCATGCGCAGCGGGCCCACCGCTCGGATCAGCTTGGCGAGCTCGCGATCGGCCTTTCGGAGGTGAGCGACGGCGGCGACCGGGTCGAAGGGCAGCGCCGTCGCCCCGTCGAAGAGCGGCCCCTGGCTCTGGCTCGCGCCGCGCTCCAGCTCGAGCAGGCGCAACTTCGTCGCCGTGCCCCCCGCCGCGGTGAACCCGCCCACCTTGCCCCCCGCGGCCAGCACCCGGTGGCAGGGCACGAGGATGGCGCACGGATTGCGCCGCAGCGCCTGGCCAACGGCTCGCGCGGCGCCCGGCGCTCCGAGGCGCTCGGCCAGCTCCCCATACCCGATGGTCACCCCGGGCGGGATCGTCCGGGCCAGCTCGTAGACCCGGCGATGGAATGGGGGGACGCCGTCCAAATCGAGATCGATCTCGCCGAGTTCCACCCGCTCTCCCCGGAGCAGCGCCTGCACCCGCTCGATCGCCCGCTGCACGGCGCGCGGCGGACGCCCCTCCTCCGCCCCGGGAAAACGCTCCAACATGCGCGCGCGCGACAGGGCGTCCCCACCTTCGGGGAGGTGGAGCTCGACGACGTGCGTCCCGCGCCAGGCGATGGCGCACCGCCCCACGGGAGTGTCGAAGAGCGCGAACGCGACGGGCTGTGTCTCCGCGCCCTTCTGGGCGGCGCGGAGGCCAGCGCGGCCCGCCGAGGGGCCATCGAGCGAAGAATCACGGCGCGCGCGCCGTGGGCGCGGCGCCGTCTTCGGCGCGCGCCCGGATGATGGCGTCCTCGCCCCCTTCAGCGGAACAGCTCGCAAGCGGGCTCCGCAGCGGACAGGATGATGCGCGAAGCGCAGATCTGGGCACCCTGGGCGCAAATCCCGCTCTGGCAGTCGATGTCGTCGGTGCACGCCTCACCGTTGGCGGCCCGCTCCTCGCAGACCCGAGCCCCCGCCTCACCCACGCAGTTCAAGTCGTCGCGGCAGGGCACGTCGGCGCTGCAGTCCTTCCCCACACCGCGCTTGGCGATGCAATTATCCCCGTCGCAGTAGAAGCCGGGGGCGCAGAGCGTGTCGGAGTCCGAGCACTCCTCACCACCGCCCACGATGGTGGGTTCGATGCAGTCGCCGTCGTCCCCCTCGATGCACGAGAAGGAGCAGGCCCCTTCGCCCCGCAGCACGAGCGCCGCACCGTCCGCGTCGAGCTCACCCTCCGCCAGCGCGGAGCGCACGGCGTCGAGGCACCCGCGCGCCAAGCTGCGATTGTAAGCGCTCGTCGAAACCAGGCTCTCACAATGATCCACCTGTGCCTCTCGACAGGTCTCCGCGTCCTTGGCGGCGCACGCGTCGACGACCTCGTCGTTGCAGGCGCGCTTCGCCCACTCGGCGCAGAAGCCGCTGCGGGTCGCCAGCGGATCCGGCGGGTCGTCCCCTCCACACCCCACGGAGAGGCTCGAAAGGAGGACAGCAAGAAGAATCGTGGCTCGTCGTGTCGTCACGTGGCCGAGATTACCGCAAAGGCTGGCCCGCGACACCCTTCCGGCCACCCGCCCCGCGGCCCCCAAGCCCCCACACCCACACTTCGCTACCGCACGCGGAGAAGCCAGACCTGCTCCCGCAGGGACTCGAGCCCCCGCGCCCGGAAGCGCGGCTCTCGTTCGAGGATGTCCACGTCCTCCAACGCCTCGATCTCACAACGTGACGCGAACAAGCGTTGGACCTCCGCTGCATCCACGCTGAAAGGTGGGCCGGACATGCGCGTCTGGTCGTAGGCGAAGGTCACCAACAGGATCGGCGCGGCGGGCCGCAGCGGCGCCAGCAAATGTCGCACGTAGCGCTCACGATCTTCGGGGCGAACCGCCACCAACGCCGCTCGGTCGTAGGCGGCGTCGATGGGGGCGCTCTCACGGAAGTCCCACCGCCAAAAGTCGCCCACGGCGATGCGCACGCGCTCCCCGGCCAGGCACGGCAAGCCTCCGTCGCGCTCCTCCCGCGCCGACAACCCGTGCTCCTGGAAGAACGCCTCCGCCGCCTCCCGGACCAGCTCCACCCCCGTCACGAGGAACCCCTGCGCCGCCAACCAGGCGAGGTCGGCGGCCTTGCCGCAGAGGGGCACGAGCACGCGGGGTTGTGCGGTCGTGCGCAGCCGCTCGGAGAAGCGCTGGAGGTGCGCGTTCGGCTTCCCTTCGTGAAACCCGATCTGGTTCTCCGCCCAGCGCTTGCGCCAGAAATCCTCGTGCATGGGCGCATTCTAACAACGATCGGCGCCTGCCGCGCGCCGTCGCCGTGTCCAGCGGCCCCGCGGCGCGGCGGGCGTGGGCGCTCGGCGACGACCGCGAAGACCCACTCGACCGCTCGGCGCGCCCCTCTGCTCCTTTGCCGGGTTGCGGCGCCGGTTACGGCGCCGATTCCGTCGGCTCCTCCGCTGGTCCGCCTGGCTGAGCCTCACCGGGGGACGGCTGCGCCCCGGGGCTCATCTGCTGTTGGAACATGCGGAGCTCGTCGACCACCTGGTCGTAGTTGTCGAGCATCTCCTGGCAGCGCTCGGCGGGGAACAGCTGGGTGCGCTCCTGCACCACGGCGCACGTGGCCGTGTCCGCCCCGAGATCCGCGCAGAGACGATCGATGACCGTGTTGCACACCTCACGCCCGGCCGCGGCGCGCTCCAGGGTCTCAGGGACCGCCTCGAGCGCCACGTCACAGGCCGCCGGCGGCAAGAGGTTCGCAGCCGCCCGGGCTTCGTAACAGGCGAGCGCCTCCTCCCCCGCGCCGCCGCACACCTGCTGCTCCCACGCCTCGCACGAAGACGCCGAGCCCGCACGCGGCGACGTGTGCAGGGTGCTCGCGTGGGCGTGTTTGGCGAACCAGCCCGCGGCCCCGCCGACGGCGAGGGCGAACACCACGAGGACGCCCGTACGGGACGCGGTCCGGAGCGCCCCCTCCGCTGGCTGCTCCCGGACCGCGGCGGGTGTGTCGGCGTCGCTGGTCCGGGTCGGTCGTTCCCCCTGGTCCTTCCCGTGCTCCTCCACCATCCAACGAGCGTAGCCGATCGCCCAAGGAGCAACCACGCGCCGACGCGCCAGCTCGTCGGCGCCATCCCCGGTGCCGCCCCGGCGTCACCGCGGCCACGACGGACGGTGTTCGTGATAGGGTCGTCCCCATCAACCGCGTCCTGGCCTTCGCTTTCCTCGCCCTCCTCCTCGGCAAGCTGCTGTTCCGCCCGCAGCTCGCGGCCATCGGTCGTTGGCTCGACGGACTGGTCAACGCGATGCTGATCGCGATCGCCCTGGCCTACACGGTCCAGATCATCGTGGTCGTGCTCCGCTGAGCAGGCGCAGCCGCCGGCTGGGTGCCCGCCTCAATCGCGTCGCAAAGCCGACGGGCCCGTTCGACTGGCCCGTTCGACTGGCCCGTTCGACTGGCTCGGTCGAGGACATGGACTGGGATCGGCCGGGTTGAATCGGCTGGTCTGGATCTGCTGGTCGCGTCGACGCCAGACAGCACCACCGGGAGGTCCCCGGACGGCGAGCCCTGGAGACTCGGCGGAGCTGGTCCCGCCCGCTCCACCGAGCACACGGCCGCCGTCCGAGCACGCCCGGACGAGCCTCGACGCGCCAGCACCTCTCAGAAGTACGTGAGCAGGCCGACGTAGATCCCCAGCTCCGTCGCCTTGACGTCCGTCTCCGTCTCGGCGCCGCCCGCCTCGATCTTGTTGCTCCCGGAGAGCCCCAGGTCGAACTTGGGACCGAGCAAGAAGGCGACGTTGTCGGTCGGTGAGATCACGAACGGAGCCTCGAAGGTCAGCGCGAAGCGGTTCGCCGTCAGGTCGGCGGCGTCGCCCGAGGTGGTGGCCCAGAGCCAGGTCACGCCGATACGCGGCCATATGCCGATGCCGTCCGCGAACATGAAGGCGTACCCGACGCGGGGAGCGGCGAGGAACGTCGTGATGCTGTCACCGAGCGCGACGCCCTGGAGCTCCTCGTCCTCGTCGAAGGACGTGTACGCGAAGCCAAGGGAGGCGCCGATGCTCAGGTTCTCCGCGATGAAGAAGTCGAACCCCATCCGCGGGAAGCTGTACGTGTTGGTGGTGGTGCCGAGGGGGTTGGACAACACGGACAAGTTGAACGTGGACACCGTCGCGTTGTCGTCGGCGCCCACGTCCACGCTGTCCCAGGTGAAGCCCACGCCGAACATGCGCTCGGCGCTGATCACCACGTGCCCCATGTCACCGAAGCGCCGCGACTCGTCGTGCTCGCGTCGCTCCTCCTCCCGGTAGGTCGTGGTCTCCGTGGTGGTCCCGGTGCTCACCCCGCTGCCCGTGTCGACCTCGGTCTCCGTTTGCTGCTCGTACTGCTCCTCGACGTCCTGAGCTGCCGCCGCGGAGGCCAGGCCCAGCGTCGCGGCGGCGACGGACACGGGCAAGGCTCGCCTGAAGATCGAACGCGCCCCCGAGGGGGCGATCTGGCCGAGCTCCACGTCGGCGTGGGTCGGGCGCGCACGCGCCCTCTGGGGGCGATCGCAAACTGCGCTCTTCCGTGCGCTGCGCCCTCGACTCGATTCGTTCATGGGAACCATCTCCTCTTCTGAGTGAATGCATCGGGCGCCCTCACGGGCGCGACTCCTTCCCCCACTACGCACCAAACGGCGACAACTTGCGGCCACCCGCTCACGAAGGACAAACGCCCCGCGGGCGACGCACCCCCCCACGGGCCGACCCGCCGTTCCTCGCGCTCGGCCGACCCGCCGATGCCCTGCGAGCACGCCTTCGCCACCGGCCCCGCACCGACGTTCCGTGCGGACGGGTCGACGCCTCCGTCGGACCGCGCGCCCTCCAGAGCTCACCCCATGCGCAGCAGCGCACGCGCCCACTCACCCTTGCAGCAGGGACTGGCCGCCGTCGATCCAAACCTCCGTCCCGGTGATGTGACTGGCCCAGGAGCTGGACAGGAAGGCGACCAGCTGGGCGACCTGCTCCGCCCTGCCAGGCTCACCGTGCGTCAGCGGGATGGCGCCCTCCGGGTACTCGACCGGAGGGCGCGCGTGCTCCAGGTTCCGCTGCTGGGTGTTGTCGTCGATCTCCGTCTCGAAGGCGCCGGGACAGATGACGTTGACGCGCACGCCGTACCGGGCCAGCTCGACCGCGAGCATCTTCGTGAGCACCACCTGACCCGCCTTCGACACGGCGTAGGCGGTGGCCCCCGTGTTGCTGAACATGCGGGTCCCGTTCACGGAGGAGCAGACCACGATCGAGCCCCCCTGGGCGCGCATGTGCGGCACGCTGGCCTTGATCGTGTAGAAGGTGCCGCTCAGGTTGATGGACAGCGTGCGCTGCCACTCGGCCACGCTCAGGTCTTCCAGCGGCGCCCACACGCCGTTCACTCCGGCGTTCGCGAACAACACGTGGATCGCGCCGACCTGCGACGCGAACCGATCGATCGCGCTCCGCGTCGCCTCGGCGTCCGAGATGTCCGCCACGAGCACGTGGGAGCGTCCGCCGAGGCGCGCGATGCTGTCGCGGGTCTGGTCGAGCTCGGCCTCCGTCCGCCCGAGCAACCCCACCTCCGCGCCGAGGCGCGCGAGCAGGCACGCCGTCGCCTCTCCCAGCCCCGACCCGGCGCCCGTGACGAGCGCGATCTTGTCCCTGAACTCCCGCTGGTCCATGCCCTGTGCACGGACCCGGGCCGACCTCCGTTAAGCTCACCCCACCCGGGCGCGCTCAGTCGAGCAACACCCCCACGGAGACCTCGACCCAGGGCCCCCCCAGCCGCTCCCGGTGAACGTCGGCGCTCCCCTCCGTCCGATCCAACGGGACGCTCCGCAGCACCCACCCACCGGCGAGGCTGGCGTCGAGGCGCAGGTGGCGCGAGAGGCGCGGTTGGACATGAGCGCTCAGACCGCCGCGGGCCGTCCAGGTGTCTCGCTGCCCCGGGATGCGGTCCACCGTGACCTCCCCCTGAGTGTTGACCAGCGCCGCGGCGAGCGGGACGCCGACCGCGAGATCCACGGACGGCGTGAGGGGCACCACCCAGCCCGGCTCGACGCTCAGCTCGAGGGCGCTCCAGGTCGGCGCTCCATCCAAGCTGGTGAGCTGCCCCGCCATCCAGCTCATCGAGAGCTCCACCCGCAGGGGGTGATCCCCGTTCAGCTGGGCGCCGACGGCGGGTCCCGTCCAGTAAGCGCCCTCGGTGAAGGCGATGCCGCGGGCGCGGGCGCCCAGCGCCAGGCGTCGACGACGCTCGCTCTCTGCTCGCCGCCGGGCGGCCAGCTCCGCCTCCTTCGCTTCGCGATCGAGCCGGCGCGCCTCCGCGCGGCGTACGTCCGCCAGACGACGGGTGAGCTCGGCGGCGGCGAGGGCCACGCGCCGAGCCACCAGGGCGGGCGTCCCCTGGAGGCTCACGCGACGTGCGCCCGCCGACTGCCCCAAGGCCCAGATCTCGACCCGCAGCGCCCCGTCCTCCGGGAGCACCCTGCAGTGCAACGTGACCTCGCGCTCCTCGTCCCCGTCGAAGCGAGGATCGTCCGGGACGTTGATCTCACTCAGCTCCAGGGCGACGAGGCGCCGGACCACGGCGGGGTTCAGGCGATCGCCCGTCTCACCGATCTCGACGAACACCCGCGACGCCGCCTGGGCAGCGCCGAGCCCTCCGAAGAACACCACGCCGGCGAACACGACGCCGCGGAGCAAGGAGCGGAGCGCCGTCGACCGGGGCAGCCCACGCCGCACCTTCCCTTCGCTCCCGCGCCATCGCCCGATGCGTCGGCAGCGGTCTCCCGCGATCTCGCCTCTCGCTCCGCATCGCAGTCCACCCCGGCCGGGGGCGCGAGTGCAGCGCGCAGCAGTGCAGAGCGCAGCAGTGCAGAGCGCAGCAGCGCCGGGATCACCGGACCAGGGCGCGTCGGAGCGCGGCACGGCAAGGCGCGCCGCGCGCGAGGCGAGCTCAGTCGGAGGCTTCCAGCTCGCCGGTGCCGTCGGAGCCGGCATCCTCGACGTCGCGCGCCGACGCTCCCGGGGCGTGTCCGTCACGGACGCGGACCTCCCGGGCTTGCCCCTCTCGCGCGAGCTCGTCGCGCTCCCGCTGTGCGCGGGCGAGCTGCTCCTGGATGTCGCCGAGCCGGCGCCCCTGAGGGAACTCTCTCTCATACTGCGTCGCCAAGGCCCGCGCGCGCTCGACGTCAGCCGCTTCCAGTGCGACCTCGAATTCCCGGGCCAGCGCATCTTCAGCGAAGTCTCCCTGAGGAGACAAGCTCCGATTGAGCGCGTAGGCCTCCGCGGCGCCCACCGCGTCACCCGCTCGGTAGAGCAAGTTCCCGAGCATCATGGCGGCCACGGGCGCGTTCGGGTCATCCGGATACAGCTGGATCACCCGCCGCAGCACCTGAATGGCTCGCCCCTGCTGCCCCGCGGCGCGAGCGACGTCCGCCAGGGTCATGAGCTCTTCCGCGCTCGCCTGCGCCACGACCGCGTCGAAGCCACCTGCCTCGTCCACGGCCTGGAACGCCGCCGCGTACTCGCCTCGATCCACGAGCACCAACCAACGCGGCACCTGCACCTCCGGTGCGGGGCGCGCGGGGACGAACTCCGCCTCGACCGGGGCTTCCTCACGCTCCGGCTGCACGGTTGTGGTGGGAGCGCTCCTCCGTGTCACCGCCTGACGTCGCGGCCCGGGGCGTCGCGGGGGTCCTGCGGGGGCCGCGCTCGGTCGCTCACGGCTCTCAGGAGAGACGTGAGTTTCCTCCACCACCTGGGGCTCCGGCGCCAACAGCTCCGTCGCCGCCATCTCGATCGGAGGAGCTTCGGGCTCCAAGGTGCTGCGGCCCACGAGCACTCCAAAGCCGAACACGGCAGCGGCCGCGCACAGCGCGACGACGGGGCGCCGTCGCTCACGCCGCTGCTCCGCCCGCAGGCTCCCCTCGAGGTGCCCCCAGATCCGCTCGATGCGCGCTGGATCTCCCTGATCGCGCCACGCGCCTTCGACCAACGGAAGCTCTCCTTGCGGCGCCCCGAGGTGCTCCACGTCGTGCATCTCGAGCTGCCGCAATGCCAGCTCGTCCAGCCGCTCCTGCAGGGTACGTCCCGGCGCGGGGGGCGTCCCCGCCGACGCTCCCTCACTCACAGGGTGCTCCTCGTTCACGGGGTGCCCTCCCTCACTCACGGGATGCTTCGCGCTCGATGGGCGCTTGGTTCCCTCAGCCACCGGCGCCTCCGTTCTCCGCAAAGGCCACGTCGAGGGCGGCTTGCGCGGCAGCGATCCTGCGCTTCACCGTCGCCAGGGAGCAGTCGACCATCTGAGCCACGTCGGGCAACGTGTGCCGCTCCACGTAACGCAGCGTCCAGGCGATGCGCTGATCGACGGGGAGGCGCCGCAACACACCGTAGATCTGCGCGAGCAGCGCACGCGTCTCCGGCCCCGCCGTCTCCGCCGCCAGGGCGTCGAGGTCGATGGCCTCCTGAGCTCCGAAGCCCAAGGTGCCCAGAAACCGTCCGCGTCGCAGTCGCGAGCGCACGAGGCGAACGACGATGGATCCGAGCCAGCCCCGAAACGCTCCCGCCTCCCGGAGCTCGTCGAGGCGATCGTGCGCTCTCAGGAAAGCATCGTGAACGATGTCCTCCACGTCCCCGACCCCGCCCTGGATGCGCACCGCCAGGTTGAGGGCGAACGCCGCGTGGCGCCGGTACAGGACCTCGAAGGCGTTCCGATCGCCCGCTCGGGACAGGGCGACGAGCTGGGCGTCCCCGAGCTCGTCGAGGCCGGGAGGCGGCGGCTCCTGACGCAGGCGTCGGCCGGAGCGCGCCAGGACGTCGACGACCTCCCCCCGCTCCTCGAAGCCAGGAGCCTCCGACCTCTGCGCCCGCCCCGTCGGCGCGTCGCCCCGGTCCACCTCCCCGGAGACCGGCTCGTCCGCAGACGCGGGCTCCACCACGCGCAGCGCGGGTCGGGGAGAGGAGGAGCGGAACATCGGGAGGACTCGGGCGGCCACTGTACCATCGGCGCCGCCCGGAAGGCCCTACGGGGCACGGAGGCGACAGCCGCTTACGTAGGACGCGCCAGCCTCCCTTTTCGGCTCACCCGTAGGCCGAATTTTCCTCCTGCTGGAAACCCGGCCCTCGGCAGAAAAAAAATCGCGGGGGGCTGAGCCGGTTTCGCTCCCCCGAGCGTCACATCAGCGCCGGTTCGTTCGCCCTGACGGTCCGGCTCCCCGCTTTCGGGGGATTCGCCTAGGGAAGGATTTTTACAATGATCATTCGTAAGTCGATTCTCGCCATTTCTATCGTTTCCCTCGCTTCTCTCGCCGTCGCCTGTGGCGGTTCGCAGGAAGCCGCGGAGTCCCCCGAGGGCGCGGCGGCCGAGGAGACCCTGGAGGAGCCCGCGGCCGAGGAAGAGGCTGCTGACGACTACGCGGCCGAGGAAGAGGCCGTCGAGGAGCCCGCGGCTGAGGAAGAGGCCGCTGAGGAGCCCGCCGCGGAGTAATCTCCCACGGTTGGCAAGGACGACCGGGAGCGGCGATGCCGCCTCCGGTCGTTTGCTTTTGTGCCTCGAGCACGACGGAGCCAGCACGACGGAGCGGTTCCGGGCGGCTGACGTGAGGCCGCTCCGAGGGGGCCGACGCGCCCCTCGTGTCCACCTGGGCGGGCCCGCCAGGGCCTGACCCTCCCGATGGCGAGCCGATCGGTGCCCTAGGCAGCCGACGCGGGCGTCGTGTCCACGACCAGGCGCGTCCGCCCCACGAGTAGCTCGTCCCCGTGACTGAGGGCCTGCGCCCCTCGAACCCGCACGAAGACCCCCGTGCGCGAGCCCAGATCCGTCAGCACGACGGTCCCCGCCTGCTCTTCGATGAGGCAGTGCTGCTCGGAGACGAGGGGGTCGTCGGGGAACACGAGGTCGCCCACGGCCGCGCCCACCTGCAAGGTGTTGCCCCGCGCGACCACGCAGGCGCCCAAGGCTCCTCCCTCGAACAGCTGCACGATGCGGAACGACGAAGGCCACTTCGGCGACGAGTAGAAGTAGGTGGGATCCGGATCCGGACCGTCGTCGGGCACCGGGTTGTGTTCCACGCGCAGGAGCTGGTCACCCACGACGAACTCGTCTCCGAACTCCAGCTCCACCGGCGTGCGGATGCGCAGGAAGACGCCGTTGCCGCCCTCGAGATCCTCCAGCCACAGGCGCTCGTCACGCCACATGAGGATCGCCTCCTCGGGATGGCAGAACCGCTCGCCCTCCAGGGAGACGGCGCCGCGGCGCCCGATGATCGCGTCCGCTCCCACCGGCAAGTAGCTCTCGGGCCCCCCGGAGAGGCTCCGGAGCACGTGGAGTCGGAAGGGTGCGCGCGCCGCCGCCACCGCCTCCGCGCCGACCTCTGCGACGGGGGGTGCTGGCGCGGTCTCTGCCGTCTCCGCTTCCTTCTTCTTCTTGAGCTTGAGGATGTCGACGTTCGGCGGCTCCGTGAGCGTCTCGATGCCTCCGAGCTCGGCCCCCGCCAGGATGCGATCGAAGCTGCCGTCTCGCAGCTTCATCACCATCTCGAGGTGTTGGGCCTTCATCAACGAGCGGACGTACTCGGCCACGTCCGGGCGGTCCACGTGCTCCTCGTAGCTCCGCTTGTGGCTCTTGATGACCCGGCCGCCGTCCGCGAACAGGTGCGTGATGACGTGGGGAGCGTCGAGCCCGGAGTCCTCCGTCTGGACGTGAAAGACGGTGTCTCGGAACTTGATGTTGTTATTGAAGCCCATCTGGGCGCGCCGAAAACTCGGCCGGCGCATTTCGGCCTCGAGCTTGTTCAGCCGCTCGAGATCGAACTGGCGGATGTACTCCTCCAGCTCTCCGTGATCCCCGGAGAGGCCCTGCATGCGCTCGAACGCCATCTGGGCGACGGGCGCGCTCGGGTCGATGCGCAACGCGTCCGCCAGGAGGGCCTGCCCCACGGCGTCGTTCGGCCCCGACGCTGCCCAGGCGCTCAGGAGCTGCACCGCCTCGTCGGGACGGCCCTTGTCCACGAGCCAGCCCGCGACCCTGCCTGCCTTCTCGCGCGCGTCCGTGGTGCTCTCTGCCACGTCCCCATCATCGACGTGCCCGGTGACCCAGGCAAGCCGGAAAAGCCTGTCAGGGCCCGTTCAGCCAGACCCGTAGGCGGTGTTCTCGAGCAGGATGACGTTGGTCTTCGACCGGGTCTCGCCGGCGCTCGTCACGTAGACGGCGGGGCGATCGACGATGGGGCACACCTTCTCACACGCACCGCAGCCGATGCACAGGGAAGGGTCGAGGTGGGGGCGCTGGACCCGCACCGTCTCGAGGGGCGCGTGGTGTCCCGCCGCCTCGTAGCTGGCCGCGCGCTTCGGGACGTCGACCTCCTCCACCCAGATCGCCTTCGGGGAGGTCGGGCAGAACTCCTCACAGACGGTGCAGGGGGTCGCCATCGCCCAGGGGAGGCAGCGGCCGCGGTCGAACATCGCGGTGCCGATGCTCACGGGCTTCTGCCCAAGGCCGAGCTTGGCCTTCTCGTCGATCTTCTGGATGGCCCCCGTGGGGCACACCTGCCCGCACAACACGCACGAGTGTTCACAGTAGCCGATGCGCGGGATGAGGATCGGCGTCCACAGGCCCTCGAGCCCCGCCTCGAAGTACGCGGGGTGGAGCGCGTTGTTCGGGCACACCTTCATGCACTCGGCGCAGCGGATGCAGCGCTCGAGGAACTCCCGCTCCTCCACGGAACCCGGCGGGCGGATCACCTTCTCCGAGTACCCCTGGTCGGGCCAGTTGGCGATGCGCGTGGCCGGGACGACGGCGGCGGCGGCGGCGCCCGTCGCGAGCACGGTGCGCCGCTCCAGGTCCGGCTTCTTCGTCGTGCTGCGGAGCCCGGGCAGGAAGCGGAACTTGATCACGTCCTCCGGACAGGCCTGCTCACAATTGAAACACATGTGGCACTCGTCCTGGCGGTGCTTCACGCCGCCCTGAGGGCTGTCCGCCCCCTGACAGTGGACGAGGCACAGGTTGCAGTCGGTGCACTTGGAGTGGTCCTTCTCCATCCCGAACAGGGAGAAGCGGGACATGAGGCCCAGGAAGGCGCCCAAGGGGCACAGCACCCGGCACCAGAACCGCGGGACGATGCGGTTCATGAAGAGCACCGCGAGCAACGCGAAGACGATGAGCCAGGTCTGGTGGAAGTAGGCTTGTTCCGGCGTCCAGACGTGCCCAGCCATCCAATCGAGGGCCTGGTCGCTCGCCCCTTGCAGGGCGGGCACGTTCGTCGCCGCCGCGCCGTCGGCCACACGGATGCCGACGTACTGCAGCGCCGGGATCAGCCCGAGGCCGATGGAGCGCACCGCGACGCAGATCGGATCGAACATCGCGCCGATGGCGCTCCCCACGAGGGCTGCTCCGAAGGCGCCCGTCATGACGTAGTATTTCACCCGCTGCCAGCCGCGGGTCTGGTTGGCGCGCACGCGCTTGCCGCCCTTCAGGTAGCGGCTCGGGAAGATCCAACCGAAGAAGTGGTGCAGGGTACCGAAAGGGCAGATCCAGCCGCAGAACGCCCGCCCCACCAGCACCGTCAGGCCCACGGTGACCAGGGCCCAGACCAGGCCCTGATAGAGCGTGTGCGTGCTCAGCAGCGTCAGGGCCGCGACGAAGGGATCGGCGAGCAGGAACGCTTCGACGCGCAGGGGCAGGCGCACGGGCTGATCCGCGTCGGAGACGAAGGTGCCGCGGAAGGCGGTCTGCACGAGCAGGAGCAGGAACAACCCCAGGAAGAAGGTCTGAGAGACGCGGCGCGCCCAGACGAGGGCCGTGATGATCCGTCGCGGTGGCAGCCCGGAGCCAGGCCTCCGCTTGCGCTTCTTCGACCAGAAGCGCGCCACCCCGCGTCGCCGAGGGCGCCCCGGCGCGGACGCGGCGCTCCGACCACTCCCCGAGCACCCGGAACGCGCCGCCACCACTGGCAGATGCACGCGCCGAGGCGGCGCGGGCGACGACCCGCCGAGGTCCAGAGGCGCCACGCGACCCGGTCGCTCGAGCCAGGGGAGCGGCGACGGCAAGGGGGCGGACGTGACCCCGGGGAGGAACGCTGGCGGCGCCGCTGGCCGGGCCCCGCTCGGGCTCTTCTCGGGTTCCGCCTGCGCCATCACACCTCCACCGGATCGAGGGCGGTGTAGTCCAGAGTGCCGAGGCCACGCTCCTGCCCCAGGAGCAAGTAGCCGACGCGCTCGGGGCGCTCTCCGATCAGCGTGGCCCCGTAGGCGTCCACGGCGACCTCGTCGAGGCTCGCCACCACCTGGTGCATGTCTCGGGCGTCGTCGATGTTGCCGCCCTGCGGCCCGTTCCGCACCAGGACGCGGGTGGCGTCCATCACCGTCAAGGTGGGGCGCATGAACGTCGCCAGATCGGCGATGGAGACGTCGATGTTCTGGTGGAGCCGATTCCTGCGCCCCCCGAGGATGCCGTACCAGTTCTTCATCGCCGCGGTGAAACGGCACAGGTTGTGGTGCTTGGCGACCGGGACGTTGATCACCTTGTCCGCCTCGATCAAGGGCGTGTAGATCGGCCACTCGTCGAGCACGTCGCCCTTCATGCGGAGCTCTCGGAATCGATGGGGGGCCGGCAAGATGACGTCGGCGCCGAGCTCGTGGGTCGCCCGCCAGATGCCGGAGCGCTGAAAGCACCGGCGCGCCTCGTTGCACGAGGCGTCGGTGACGACGACGCGCTTCGCGCCGGCTTCGAAGGCCAACCGCACGACCTCCGCGACGACCCGGGGGTTCGTGTTCGCGGCGTGGACCGGCATCCGATCCCAGCCGATGTTCGGCTTCACCGCCACGACGTCACCGCGCCCGACGAAGCGCCCCATCCCGCCCAGGGCCTCGATGGCCCGCCGCGTGAGCACCGCCGGATCCCGTGAGCTCTTGGCGATGGCCATGCGCGGCCCCGTCCCCCCCGCCCCGCGGAAGTCTCGCACCTGGCGTGCCCCCGTCGGCGCGCGCACGCCGAAGCCGCCGGGATCGTAGCGGAGGTGAGCGACGGCCCCCGCGCCGACCAACACGGCGCCCGCAGCACCGAGGCGGTGGAGCACCTCTCGCCGGGACGGGGACGAGGCCACGACGGAAGCCGCGAGGCGAGGATCCTTGGAGTCCATGGGCAAAGAGGGGTTGCTATGGGGCGGGGTCCGCGTCGTCAAGGCATGGTCCCCCGGCCTCCGGCGCCACGCTAGCCCTCTCGGCCACCCTGCTCCGTTCACCGCGCCGCCTTCGGAGACCCCCTTCCTCCGCGGCACCGCTTCTCCGCCGCCTCGGTCTCGGCCATCCCGTTCTCGGCCATCCCGTTTTCGGACGGCTCCGTTTCTTGGCCGCTCTGCTGGCTGCTCCTGACCCGAGGCAGTCTCCCGGGAAACCCTCCAGCGTCGCCGACCGCCACCCACACCGCGCGCAAGGATGCGCTAGGCTGTGCCCTCCTAGGCTGTGCCCCCTCGCGGCCGTGCCCGGCACCTCCTCGCGAGGGCCTCCTCGTCGTCTCCGCGACCTCGGCGCGTCCGACGTCGCCCTTCTCTCGCCTCTTCGCCTACGCCCCCATGATCCCCGTCGACAAACTCGAGTCGTTCACCCGCCGCATGGACGAGCTCGACCAGCTGCTGTGTGACCCGGACGTGCTCACCGATCCGCGCCGCATGAACGAGCTCAACCGCGAGCGCGCGCGCCTCGAGCCGGTGGTGGCCGCCTTCCGCCGTTGGAAATCCCTGGCGCGCCGCATCGCCGAAGATCGCGACGCCCTGAGCGATCCCGAGCTGGGCCCCCTCGTGCGCGACGAGCTCCCAGGCCTGGAGGCGGAGCTCGAACAGCTCGAGCGCACCATCCACATCCTGCTCTTGCCCCGGGACCCCAACGACGAGCGCAACACGGTGATCGAGATCCGCGCGGGGACGGGCGGAGAAGAGGCGGCCCTGTTCGCCGCCGACCTCTTCCGCATGTACGCCCGCTACGCCGAGGACGTCGGTTGGCGCGTCGAGGTCCTCAGCCGGAGCGACGCCACCGCGGGAGGCTACAAGGAGATCATCGCCCTGATCACGGGCACGAACGTGTACTCGAAGCTCAAGTTCGAGAGCGGCGTCCACCGAGTGCAGCGGGTCCCCGCCACGGAGACCCAGGGTCGCGTGCACACCTCGACGGCCACGGTGGCGATCCTCCCCGAAGCGGACGACGTCGACGTCGAGCTCGACGAGAAGGAGCTCCGCTTCGACATCGCCGCCGCTGGCGGGCCCGGGGGTCAGGGCGTGAACACCACCAACAGCGCCGTGCAGGTCACCCACCTGCCGACGGGGCTCATCGTCAAGTGCCAGGACGAGCGAAGCCAGCTCAAGAACAAGGCGCGCGCGCTGAAGATCCTGCGCAGCCGGCTGCTCGAGATCGAGCAGCAGAAGCAGGCGGACGCCATCCGCGACGAGCGCCGGACGATGGTCAAGGCGGGCGATCGCTCCGAGAAAATCCGCACCTACAATTTTCCGCAGAACCGCCTCACGGATCACCGCGTCGGCCTCACCTTGTACCGCCTCGACGCGGTGATCGAAGGGGACCTCGGAGAGCTCATCGACGCGGTCGTCACCTGGCACCAGGCCGCCCTCCTCGAACGATCGCAAAAAGACGGCTAGAATGGAGGCCGTGAGGGCATCCCCCGATCCAAACGCGTTGCTGTGTGCGCTGATCCTGGCGCCGGGCACCTACTCGCGGAACCGCTTCTTCGACCTGTTCGAGGCGTCGGCGGCCCGAGAGGTGCGGCGGCGTGCGCGGCGCGTGCGCAGCATCGTCGTTCAGCTGACCGATCCGTGGCCCCCCCGGGGAGGACGAGAGGGCGGGGAGCCACGAGCGCGCATCGTGACCGAGCGCGTGCTCGACGACGGGCGCGTCCAGCTCCACTACCGCGTGGACGATCTGAACCTCTCCCGCGTCGCCACCCTCGAGCCCCTCGAGGCCGCCGCCCTCCGCTACGCCCTGCACCGTGCGGGTCGCGGCGAGGTGCACCCCACGGATCGACGGCTCGTCGAGAACGCGCTGCAGCAGCTCTGCGCCGATCCGGTCGCAGCGTTCGCCTGAGCCGGGACGCCGACCGCGACGCTCACCAGCGCGCTCGAGCCGGGAGGGACGCGCGCCGCACCTCATCGAAGGCCGCGCGCTCGTCGGGGCTCGGGGCCGTGGCCATCGGGCGCACCCCCGGCGTGGGATCGACCTGCACCCCGCGCCGCGCCACGGCGAGCACGACGCGCTCCAGGTGCCCCAAGGCGCCCCCCGTCCCGGTGAAGCACGCCGCGGCGTCGGGTCCCTCCGCGCGCCGCGGCGCCGCCGACAGCTCGCAGCGCGCCCCCGACGCGAGGGTTCCACGCAGCCCCGCGATCGGACGCGCCACGGGATCGTCCCAGCGGCTCGGGAGCCCGGGGAGCCCTGCGGCCACCCAGTCGCGGAGTCGCAGCTCGCCGCTCCCCTCCGCTCCCAAGGTGAGCCCCTGCTTGAAGAGCAGGTTCTCCAGCTCGTCCAAGGTCAGGCCCGCGTCCACGTCGACCAGCTGTGATACCCGATCCACCTGGATCAGGGGGCGATCGTGCGGAGCCGCCTCGCCTCCCGGGAGGGGCGCGCGCCCCACGAGGGTGGCTGGCTCGCCGCGGAACCCGAGCGTGCCCGGGTTGAGCACTCCCTCCGGATCCCAGGCGCGGCCCAACAGATCCCGCACCGCGCCGCTCCCCTGCTCCGCGAGGGTTCCTGCCTTGCTGCGCCCGACCCCATGGTGATGGCTCACGCAGGCGCCCGCGGACACCGCGGCGGAGAGGGCGTCCGCCCAGACGGAGTCGTAACGGAGCAGGGCGCGCTCCGGAGAGCGTCCGTGGCCCACGAAGGTGAAGTAGATCGCCGCGCCGTCCGGATAACAGTGGCTCACGTGGGCCATCAGCAGGACGCGGTCACCGATCGCGGCGCGCACCTCCCGGTAGACGTCGGCGAGCTTCGACCAGGGCGCGGCGACCTCCATCGTGTCGCTGAAGGCCCCCGCACGGAAGACCTTCGACTGCCGGAAGCTCACGTCGTAGCGGTGCTCGTACCAGCTGCGCACGGGTCCCTCGCCCAGCGGCTCACCACCGAGCTCCTCACACCAGCGCGTCGCCAGCTGCGCCTGTCCCGCTGGATCGCTGACGTTCTCGAAGGAGAGCAGCAACCGCGAGCGCGCCCGCCCCTGCCGCTCCAGCAGTGAGACCAGGCGGGCGAGCTGTCCGGGTGCCTTGAGCACGCTCCGCAGGGCCAAGGCCTCGAGCGTGTCCAGGGACGGCAGCCACGATCCGCCGCGCGGCTCCGGCTCGCCGGGCAAGTCCTCACTGCCCTTCGAGGTGTGCAGCACGGAGTCCACCGCGTCATAGAGCCGCGCGACCGCCGGCCGTAGCCCCCCCTGGTAGATCACCCGCAAGGCCTCTTGCCCGTCCTCGAAGGTCGGGAAGCTGAAGGCCACCATCGCGCGCTCCGCTGGCGCCGGGAACAAACGCAGCCCCACACGGGTGATGATCCCGAGGGTGCCCTCGCTGCCGACGAGCCAGGGCACGAGGTCGACGTCACCGCTCCGCGACCGCATCACCAGGTGCCGCCCGGAGCCGAGCACGCACTCGAGCTCCGTCACCATGTCCTCGATCTTCCCGTAACGTCCGGAGCACTGACCGGCGCCGCGCGCCGCCGCCCAGCCACCGACCGTCGAGCACAGGATGCTCGAGGGAAAATGCCCCGCCGTCCGCCCCAGCTTCTCCAGGCGCTGCTCCAGATCCCACCCGAGGAGCCCCGCGCCCGCTCGCACCTCCGCGCCGTCCTCGGACACCTCGAAGCTGGTGAGTCGTTTGAGATCCACCACGACCGTGCGCGGATCGGGCCAGAACCCGCCGCACACGCCGCTGCCCGCCCCGAGCGGAGCGAGCGCGAAGCCCTCCCTGCGGGCGAGCTCCACCAGCGCCGACACCTCCTCGACGTGCTCGGGCCACACCACCGCCAAGGGGCGGCTCCCGGGATCGGGGAGCCCCGCGATCAACCCCCGCGGCCAACAGTCTCGCGCGGAGGCGTCGAGATCGGCGAGCCGCGTGCTCACTCGAGCCTCCCCGAACACCTCCCCGAGCTTGTCCGTCACGCTCCCGGGCACCTGCTTCACTCGGTCATTTGTACCCCGGGGCGCCCCGAACGTATACGCTCGGGCCATGGGTTGCCCGTCCTCTGCCCCTGTCCAGGCCCGCGCCGCGAGGGTCGCCGACCTTTTCGTGCGACGCACTCGGCGGCTCGCTCCGGTCCCGTGGCTCGCTTCCCTGCTGTTGCTCGGCGGAGCGGGCTGCGGCGGCGCGGCGAGCGAGCAGCCCCCCCTCGGCGCCCCCGCGAGCGCCGCGGCGGATTCGTCCGAAGACGAAGAGCTCACGTCGGGCGCGACGCAGCGGGAGCCGGAGAGCCGCTGCAGTGACGGCTCCTGTTTCGAGTGCGGCTCCGGCCTCTGCCCGGCGGGGTTCTACTGCGACGAAGACGCCGTCGGCGGCGCGGCGTGCAGCTGGCTGCCGAGCTGCCCCCAGGAGCCGAGCTGTGCGTGCGTGACCCGCGCCCTCGGGGCGGGTTGTCGCTGCGAGGAACGCGCCGGTGGCCTCCACGTGAGCTGTTCGTGAGACGGGCGTCGCCGGTCGCTCCCGGAGAGCGCGCCGCGCTGTACCTTTGAAGCGCCGAGCGCTTTGCCCGTAACGCGCCCGGCGCGGAGCCGCGACGGCTCAGCGGGCGCTCACTTCTTCACGGGCTTCTGCGCGCGGACGATGATGCGCGGGGACTGAGGCCCCATGAAGACGCCGGGGGTCGCCAGGTTGCCGCTGGCTTGGGTGACCCGAAACCCGACGTCGTGCAGCAGCTTGCCCAGCTCGTGCAGGCTGTACAGGCGGAGGGAGTAGGTCACCTCACGGCTCCGCCCGTCGTCGAGGATCAAGGAGCGCTTCACGCGCAGCCGACTCGTGATCCAATCGAGGGACACGTCATCCATGCAGATGCAGCCGTCCCCCTCGAACCACACGTGGTTCGGCGACTCGACCGCCGCGAAATCGCGGTTGAGCACGTCGAGCAACAGGACGCCGCCGGGGCGGAGCGCCTTGTACATGCGCTCCGCGACGTTCAGGTTCTTCTCTTCCTCGAAGTACCCGAAGCTCGTGTCCCAGCACAGGACGGCGTCGAACATCTCGTCGAACGCCATTTCCCGCGCGTCCCCTTGCAGGAAGTTGATCTTCAGCTGCTTCGCCTGGGCGTTCTCTGCGGCCAAGGCGAGCTGGAACACCGAGAGATCGTACCCGACCACCCCGTATCCCCGCGCCGCGAGCTCCACCGCCTGTTGCCCCTGCCCGCAGCACAGGTCGAGCACGACCGCCCCCGCCTCGAGGCCGAGGGACTGCTCGATGAAATCCACCTGGCGCTTGACCTGAGCGTCCGTGAGCGGGCGGTAGGCCCGCGCGAAGTCGTCGCCGAACAGGTGCTCCCACCAGGGTCGGCGGCGGGTCGCCGGGGGCTGCGGCACCTGGCTGCGCGCCTTGGGACGGGGCGGCAAGCTCTTGGCGGGCGCCTTCGGGGGCGGCGGCTTCGGCGTCTCGAGGGCGAGATCGGCGTCGTCGAGGGTCTCCACGTCGTCGTCCGTGACGACGTTCGGGGCGGTGCTCGCCGCGGTGCTCGGTTCGACCGGGCTGGCCGGCGTCGCAGGCGGTGGGCCAGCCTCGACAGGGATTTCCACCGAGCTCGCCGCCGGGTTTTCGAGTGGGGCCACCGCTATGCCGCCAGCGGGGGTGGCCTCGTCGAAGAGCACCTCCTCCTCGAAGGTGATGGCCGGCTCGGCGCCGGGGAAGTCACCGCTGGGGGCGACGACCTCTTCGATCTCGAGGGACTCCTCGGGCACGGAGTCTGGCGCGACCTCCACGGCCACGTCGATCCCGTCGAGCCCGCGGCTCCCCTCGAGCGCCGCCGCGTGGAGGGCGGCGGTCAGCTCGTCGCCTTCGTCCTCCTCGACGATGTCGTCCTCGCGGATCTCCGGCTCGAAGGCGGGCGGGTCGTCGTCGTCACGACCGATCGCGATGACCCGCATCGCGTGGATGGGGATGAGCACCGCCGACGTGTCGTCTTCGGGCTCCGGCGGCAAAGGACGGGGACCTCCGTGAGCTTCCCCTTCACCGCTCGCCGCGGCGTCCCCTCCGCGGGCGGCGGGTTTCGGTGACGTCGAGGGCGTCGGGCGCGGCGGGCGACTCGGCGACAGCACCGGGCGGAGCTCACCGCCGGGGGAGCTCCCCGGGCGGGGCGGAGGGCGACTCGAACGCTGCGCGAGGGGCTCTGCGGCAGGCGGGGACGAACGGCGCACGAACGACGCCACTTCCCCAGGGGCCGGCTCCGAGGGGAGCCGCTCACGGGGCGCGGAGGCTGCCGGGGCTGGCGCCTCCGCAGCCTCGAGCGGCTCCTTCTCTCCCTCGGCTTGGTTCATGGGGACTTCAGGAGTGATTGACCGTAACGCACCACTCCCGGCTCGCGGGACAACGTGACCCCTGGCTCGAGCAGCATCACGACCGTCGAGCCCAGATGGAAGATCCCGATCTCGTCTCCGCGCTCGACCCGGTAGGGGCTCTCCAGGCGGGTCTCTCCGGGGGGCACCGCGGGTTGAGGGATCATCGAGACGCTGATTCTGCCAACGATGGTCGCACCCACCATGATGACGCTCACCCGGCCCATGTCCGGAGTGTCGATGCAGATGTTCACCCGGTTGTTCCGGGCGAACAGGCGGGGGATGTGACGCTCGCCGATGGAGTTGACGGGATACAGGTCACCGGGGATGCCCCGGATCAAAGAGATCTCCCCATCTACGGGGGAATGCACGCGATGGTAATCGCTCGGCGCGAGGTAGACGACGGCGAAGTGCCCGCCGCGATAGCGCGCCGCATCGCGCCCATCGCCCGCCAGCTCGCCCACGTCGTAGGCCTGGCCTTTGACGAAGATCCGAGCGCCCGGATCGATGGGGCCATGGCACGACAACCTGCCGTCCGAAGGGCTGACGATCGCGGCGTCGTCGATCGGACGGGCGCCCGGGCGAAGACGTCGGGTGAAGAACGCATCGAAGCTGACGTACGGGCCAGGTTCCGGCGCGGCCTCCTCCAGGTTGACGCGATAGGCAGCGCAGTAGGCGCGCTCCACGAGCCGAGACACCGCCCCCGGCAATGGCGCCTCACAGAGGTTACCTACGGCGCGACTGATCCGGACCCGGGGGAGGGCGCGGATGAGCTGTGCGGCAGCGAACGTCGTTACACTCACGCGGAAACCCTAGCAAATTACGTCGGTTCAGCATCGTAGGCATTTCGCGCGCAGTCGGTCAAATCGGGGAGCCCGTTGCACCGGACGAGCCGGGCCGCCCCGCACGCGCCTGGGCCAGCCCAGGAGCCGGAACCCGACAGAGTGCCTACGAGCGCCCAGGGGGCAGCCGAGGCCGAACCTCGGGGGCGGGGTCAGGAGGCCGGGGGTAGAGGTGGGCGCGTCGCTCACTCGCTGCCGCGGGGGCGCAGCTGGCGGACATGCTCACACAGAGCGCGCCGGTCCGGATCCTCGGGCAGCGGGGGGGCCTGGCTCGGGCCCGGAAGGCGCAGGGGGTACCCTTCGCACGCCACGTCGACGGAGAGCGGGTCCACCGCGAGGGCGTGCTCCCAGAGCTGCTCGGCCGTCGGCGGAGGGACGCTCCCCTTCGACTCCGGGTCCGTGGGCTCGGGCCGCTCGTCCACCCATCGGGCACGCAGGGCGAGCCACCCTCCATGCACTGCGTCGATGTCCCGCAGGGTCCCCAACACCTCCGGTGCGTCTCCGCGCCCGGACAACCACGCCGCCTTCGCCCCCTCCCAGCGCAGGGGCGCGACCATGGGCGCCTGGGGCAGCTCGGGGTCGAGGATGGCGAGGGCCGCGCCGTGCTGGCCGGCGTTGCCGAGGAGCTCGCCGAGGCGCAGGAGCCGGGAGAGCTCCCGCGGCGACAGGGTGGGGCGTCCCTCGTGAGCGCCCGGTGCCAAGGCCTCGACCTCCTCGAAGGAAAGCCCCGCGTCGGGTTCGCGCTCGCCGAGGGTCGCGGCCAGGTGGTTCTGCCAGCGCAGCTTCCACTCTTCGAGCCCATAGCCGCTCACGCTCCGCATCGCCTGCTCGGCGTCCTTGGCCACCTTCATGTCGGCCAGGAGCAGCGTGAGCGCCGCCGGACCATTCTGCTCGACCCAGTAGCCCATGAAGCTCGAGACCTCCGCGAAGGCGATGCTGGCCGCCTGCGGCGTCGGCAACATGGCGATGGACGCCCCCAGACGATCGATGCCCACCGCCGTACCGCGACGCAGGGCGTTCCAGGCCACCTCGCTCGGATCGGGCCTGCCGTCGAAGGGCCGCGGATCCCGCCAGCGCGTCTCCTCGCGCTTCGCGATCCCCTCTTGCAGCCACAGCGGCGCGCGATCCCGTGAGGCGCGGCTGAGCAACAGGTGTGTGATCTCGTGGGCGAGGGTGTCTTGCCAGGGATAGCCACGGGTCATCGCCCGCGGTGAGATCATGGTGATGCGTCCCCACCGTGCGACCGCCACGGTGCCGGTCGTCTCCGCGGCTTGCAGGGGCAGACCGCTGACCGCCGCGAGGGAGAACAGATCGCGCACCAGATCGATCCGCATGGGCCGAGGCAGGTCCACCCCGAGGTGCGCCTCGATGGCGTCACGAGCGCGCGCCCCCGAGCCCACGATCAGCGGTACCAGCACCCGGTCACGCTCGTCCTGCAGACGGATCCAGATGCCGTGCTCCCGATCCTCGACGATGACGCCCCCCGCGGTGGCCCCCGCGCAGCGCCGCGCCAGATCGTAGAGGTGCGATCCGTCCTCGCGTTCCCGCATCACGGGGGACGTGAGCAGCGCAGCGGCGCCGTCGCAGTCCGCTCGATAGATGGCCAGCAGCGCGCGCAGGTAGGTCGCATCCTGACCCCGCGCGCCCTCGAGGAGCTGCGCCGCCGCGGCGACGTCCAGCTCCTGGATCGCCTCGTGAGCGGCGCCGAGGTTCGAGCGCGCCACCGCGGTACCCGGCCAGGCGATGCCCACCAGGGAGGCACACAGGGCGAGCAGTCCGATCCACCTCTTCATTGCAACGACTCCGCGTAACGGCGCACCGCCGGGGCGAGGCGCCCGCTCGGTTGCCCGAGCCCGCGCTGCAAGCGCTCACGAAAATCCTCCGCCGCGTTGCGCTCCCGGGCTCCGGGCACATCTCCGTCGCGCGCCATGGCGCCGCGCTCGCCGCCATGATCTCGCTGCGACTCGTTCGACGGATCGCCCTGACTCTCCTCGGCGCGCCCCGTGCGGGAGCGCTCCAGCTGTCGCTGGGCGTCCTGCTCCAGGGCGTGAGCCCGCTCCGCGTTGCCCTCGGCGAGCTGCCGCGCCGCCTCACGCATCAACCGCGCGGCCTCTTCGAGCCCCTGCACGATCTCTCCGGGCAGCGGCGCCTCCGCGTCCCGCCCCTTGCGGGCGAGGTCCTGGGCTCGCCCGGCCATCTCCGCCTCCCGCTCGGCGCGCTCTTGCAGCTTGCCCTGCAGCTCGTCCCGCGCCCTCTCCCGGAGCTGACGCAGGTCCCGCTCCGCTTGGCCCAGCTCTTGGCGGACCCGCTGCCGCGCCTGCTCCAGGTCTTCGGGGTTCAGCCAGGATCCGCTCCCCTCTCCGCGGCGCCGCTCCGCCTCGTCGAGCCGCTCCAGGGCCCGGCGCCCGCTCTCCACGGCCTCCTCGAGATCGAGGCGCTCGAGGCTGTCGGCCATGGCCTCCCCGTGAGCACGCCCTTCCGCCGCGACGGCCCGCGCGCTCCCGCTGTCGGCGCCCACCTCGGGCAAGGGAGCCAGAGCCTCCCGGAGCTCCTCCGCTCGGCGGCGCGCGTCACGGCGTCGCTCGTCACTTCGCGCCGCCTGCTCCGCTTCCCGCAGGAGACGCTCAAGCTCACTGAGCTGCTGCGCGTGATCCCCCGCCAGCTCGTCGATCTGATCGGCGAGCTGATCGAAATCGCCCGGTGCTCCCGACGGGGCTTCGCCGGTTCCCTGCCCGCGGCCGGGCATGCCGCTCTCCACGGCGCCGCCCCCCGCCGAGCCGAACGAGGGCTCCGGTCGACGCAGCCGCGCCGCCAGGTGGACGGCGGCCAGCTCCGCGTGACGCAGATCCCGCGCCTCGATCGAGCGCCGCACCCGCCCGAGATCCGCCTCGGCCACGCTCCCGAGATCCGCGCCGAGCATCCCCAAGCGACCGAGCGCCTCCGCTCCCGCGTCCGCGAAGCGGAGCACCGTGGTCACCCCCTCGGGATCTTGCTCCGGCGCGTCCCGCAGCAGGCGGATCCGCACGGCGAGCTCTTCGACCACGTCGCCCAGGCGCGGCGCCACCCGGCGCGCCTCCTCGGTGGAGAGCCGCCCCAGGAGCACGTCCACCGCGAGCAGCACGTGCTCCGGCGTGGCGCGCTGCGCCCCCGTGCCCCGCAAGGCCTCGACCTGGGCCTCCAGGAAATGGCGTGGACCGCGCGCGACCTCGAGCCCTCCGGGGCGCTGCTCCAGGCTACGCTCCAGAGCGGTCGCGACGGCGGCGTGGGCCGCCTCGAGGGCCTTCGCCCGTTCGGCGAGCTCGCGATCCTTGGTGGTGCGATCGACCGCGACCAGATCGACCAGCGCCTCCCGGATCGCCTTTAATCCCTCATAGCGGGCGGCCTCCCGGGCGCCCACCGGCGGGGGCGAGAGCGTGATCGCCGCGCTGCGCCCCCACTTCGGCCCCGTCGCCGTGTCGTTGTCCTTGGCCTCGATCGTGATGGACACGGGCAAGAAGATGCGGGCGAGGAACGGATCGTCCGGGGTGAGGGCGTGACCGGCCCGGTAGAGACGCTCTTCGCCGGAGAGCTTCACCAGAGGTCGACGCTCCTCGCGGCGCCCCGATCGGAACACCAGATCGATCTGATCGAGGCCGTGATCGTCGCTCGCGAGGAACCGGAGCTCGAGGCGCTCGAGCTCCCCGAGCTCTTCCGTCCGTGGAGCGCCTTCGAGCACCACCGTCGGCTCCCGATCGGGCAGCGCCGAGATGGTCCGCTCGAGCGGATCGAAGATCTTCACGTCCCCGAACTGCGCCGCCACCCTGAGCTCGACGGGATCGCGCACCGTCCAGTGGGCCACGAGGCCCCCGCGCCCGTCGCTCACCAGCGGGACGTCCTGCACGCCGTCCGTGACGACCAGCTGCCGCCCCGTCACCCGCGGTGTCCCGCGCACGGTGATGACGCTGCCCTCGGGCAAGGTACTGTTGCCCTCCGGCAGGAGCAGGGCGCGGCGCGTCTCCCGCAAGTACGCAGGGAGCTCGACGGTGACGAGGGGCTCCGCGAGGTAGGCCAGCTCGAGGGGAGCCTTACCGCGCCGCGCCAGGAGCACGTCGAGCCCCTCCACCACGTGCAGCGGCAAGGCGAGGGCCATGCCCAAGCTGCCGAGCGCCGCGAGGATCCAGCCCGCGCGCCACGCACGCGCGCGCTTCTGGGCCGCCCCGGCGACGGCGTCGAGGGACGCTTGCTCGAGCAGGCGCTCGTAGTGGAGGCGAGCGAGCTCCTCCGATTCCCCCGACCCCGCGGCGACCCGCGCCGCGAGCGACTGTGCCCGGAGCGTGCGCTCCCCCAGGGGGCGGCTCACGGCGAACAGCACGCGCCGCACGATGCCCCGCGGATCGCGCCAAATCCGCCCTTCGCGCCAGGCGAGCCCCACCAGGGTCAGCAGGCCCGCGACGAGGATCAGCCCGCTGCTCGCTCGGGCCGCCATGGTGCCCAGCCGCGCCAGCTGCGAGACCAGGGCCACGCCCAGGACCACGCCCCACAAACAACACCAGAAGACCGGTGAGCGCAGGCGCCCCAACCAGGTCGCACGTAGTTGTTCGAGGCGCTCGGGCACGGGCACCCGCCGAGCATAGCGCCCCGGGCGTGGGGGGACAGTGTCTCGACCTGGCTCTCCACCCGGCGCTCCACCTGAGCCCCGATCCGGTCAGCGGCAGCGCGCGACTGCGGCACCCCGTTCGGTGTCCTAAACTGGCGCGGTGGATTCGAACGCCGGCATCGAGGGACTCCTGCGCACGATCCTCGCTCTCCCCACCGTCGAACTGCGGGTGCGATCGCTCCGTGAGAGCTTCGCTGCTCCCCCCGAGCTCCAGGGGGCCGCCCTGGACGGGATCTGCGCCGCCGCTCTGCAGGGGGACACACGCGCCCGGGAAGTCATGCTCCCGCTGGCATTGAGCCTGGCCCAGCTCGCAGACTGGGACGGCGCCGGCGAGCACCCCGATCGGCGCAAGCTCCGGGAGCTCGCGGAGCGCCGAGCCTGGTGGGCGCTCGAACGGCTCCTGCGCTCGGCGCCCTCGAGCGAGCCCCTCTCCGCACCCGAGCTGGCCGTCCCGGACTACGGCGCCGGCCGTGAGCTCACCGTGGGCGAACGACGCTCCCTCGCGCGGCGCCCCCCTCGGGCGCAGATCGAGCGTCTGCTCCAGGATCCCCACCCGCTCGTGGTCGAACAGCTCCTGGCCTCCCCACAGATGACGGAGGCGGACGTGCTGCGCCTCGCCAGCCGTCGTCCGCCCCACCGCCCCGGGCTCCGCATCCTCAGCGGGAGCTTGCGGTGGCTCACGCGTCCGCGGGTGCGCCTCGCCCTGGTGCTCCAGCCCACGTGTCCGGTGGAGGTGACCGTCCCTCTGTTGCACGTCTGCGGGCGCCGGGAGCTGAGCTCCGTGGTCCGGGATCCGGCGCTGCCGCCCCTGCTCCGCAGCACCGCCCGGGAGCTCCTGGAGCGCAGCCCGCCGTGGGGCCCGCCGGCGGCGCCTCTCCAATGAACGGCGCCTCTCCAATGAAGAGCTCACGAAGTACGAGGGGGCTACGCGACAGCTCGGGCGACGGGCGCCCGCGGCGTGCGGGGGCCCCTGCGTGAGGGCCCCCTCGCCCCCTCACTCCGCGGCGCTCTGACTCGGGACGGTGAGCTCGCACGCCTGCGCCAGGAGCTCGACGACGTCGAGGTTCTTCACCACGTCTTCCTTGGACTCCGCCTTCAGGCCGTCCGTCAACATCGTCATGCAGAAGGGGCACGCGCTGGCGATCGTCTCTGCGCCGGTCTCCAGCAGCTGCTTGGTCCGCTTCACGTTCACGCGGTCGTTGTTCTGCTCCTCCATGAACATCTGCGCGCCGCCAGCGCCGCAGCACAAACCCTTGCTGCGGTTCCAGCCGTCGACCTCGACGAGCTCCACCCCCTGGATCTGCCGGAGGATCTCGCGCGGCGAGTCGTAGATGCCGTTGTAACGACCGAGGTAACACGAGTCGTGGTAGGCGACGCGCGCCTTCACGGGCCGCGTCGGCTCGAGCTTCTTCTCCGCGACCAACCCCAACAAGAAATCCGTGTGGTTGATCACCTCGAGCTCGATCCCGAAGTCCGTGTACTCGTTCTTCAGCGTGTTGAAGCAGTGGGGGCAGGTCGTGACGATGCGCTTCACGCCCCCCTGCTCCCGGTAGCCCGAGAGCGTGGCCACGTTCGTCTCCGCGAGCATCGAGAAGAGGTACTCGTTGCCGGCGCGACGCGCCGGATCTCCGGTGCACGTCTCTTCCTCGCCGAGGATGGCGTAGTCGACCCCCGCGGCGGTCAGGAGCTGCGCCGTGGCTCGGGCGATCTTCTTGGCGCGGTCGTCGTAGCTGGCGGCGCACCCCACCCAGAACAACACCTCCGCGGTGGGATGCTCGGCGGCCATCCGCACCCCGAGCCCCTCGGCCCAGTTGGCCCGATCCATACGGGAGAGGTTCCAGGGGTTGCCGTTCACCTCCATCCCCTCGAAGGGCTTGTTCAGCTCCGCGGGGAACTCGCCCCGGATCACCACCAGGTTGCGCCGCATCTGCACGATCTTGTCGACGTAGGTGATGTTCACCGGGCACTGCTCTTCGCAGGCGCGGCAGGTGGTGCAGGCCCACAGGACGTCCGGATCGATGATGTCCGGCACCAGGTCGCGCTGCGCTGCGACGCCTCCCCCGCCGGGCTTCACCTCGTCGGGTTGCTGCGAGCCGTCAGCGGCCGCCGCCGTCAGCTCCGCGGCCTGGGCCTCGGCGGACTCCCCCGGTGCCCCGACGTCCGTCGCCTTCGCCACCTTCTCCTGCAGGCTGTAGAGGTGATCGCGCAGATCGAGGGTGTAGTGCTTCGGGCTCAACTTCTTGCCGGTGAGGGTCGCGGGGCAGTTGTCGCTGCAGCGCCCGCACTCGGTGCAGGTGTAGAAGTCGAGCATGTCCTTCCAGGTGAAATGCCCGATGCGCGCGTAGCCGATGCGCGCGGCCCCCATGTCCTCGCTCTCGCTCGCCTTCTCCACGAGGCCCATGAGCTCCTCCGTGTCCTTGGCGAGGGGACGCAGCCGCCCGGGGCGCTGGAGGTCGGAGAGGAAGATGTTCGGCAGCGCCGTGATGATGTGGAAGTGCTTCGAGTAGGGGAGGATGTTCAGGAAGACGAGCACGAGGATCGCGTGCGTCCAGAAACCGAGCTGCCCCAGCCCGATCAGCGTGTCGAGCCTCGCGCCCGCCAGCAACGACGCGAACACCCCGCTCGCGGGCTCCGGATAGAGATGCCAGGTCAGGGGGCCCTCGGCCGCGCCGAGGGGGGCGATCATGGCGGCCGCGGTGTCGCAGCTCGACGACGCGGCTCCGGCGGCGCACAGCTCCGCGTAACGGTGGTTCAGTACCGTGATGGCGCCGTCGTAGATGAGATCGGCGATCATCATGGTGGCGATGATGCCGAGGATGAGCAGCCCCTCGAGCCCCAAGGCCATCCGCCGCTGCGGGCGGATCACCCGGTAGTAGACGAAGATGCTCGTACCGATGAGCACGAGGGTGGCGAAGACGTCCTTGAGGAACGCGTAGAAGCCCCCCAAGCCGCCGTCCGGCGCCAGGATCCACAGGTTGAACGACGGATCGAACCCGCGCCCCCAGAGCACCAGGGTGCGCAGCAGCAGCACGACGAACCCCAGGAAGATCAGCTGGTGCCCGATGCCCGCCCAGAAGTAGTACCGCATCTTCTTCTGGTAGAGCCCGAACGTCCAAAGCGTGGCCAGCCGCTCCGGGATGCGATCCACCCGCGACTCCCACGTCGGCGCGCCCAGCCGGAGCAACGCCCAACGCCGGCGCGCGCTCCACACGAACAAACCAACGAGGCCCACCAGGACGCCCGCCATCACCCACGGATTCATCGTTTCGTGTTCCTTGACGAAGACCGGCTCGGGGTCACAGCCATCCCGCGAGCCAGAGCAGCACTACGAACAACACGGTGAGGCCAACGGCCACGAGCACGCTGCGCCGAATCAGCTCGCGCCGCTCCTCCGGCGAGATGGTCAACGGCCGCTCCTGCGCGAGCGATCGGACCACCCCCGCGCTGGGAGCGTCCGCGACCGAGACACGCAGCAAGAGGAGCCCACGCCCGTAGGGTCGATCCGGAGGCGGCAAGCCCCCTGCGTCGGGGATGCGCAGCACGACGTCCCCCACCTCGCTGACGGGCAGGGTCACCGACACGACCTCCGGGGCTTCGTCCCGCTCGCGCAGGGTCAGCGCGCCGGAACGCTGACACGCGTCGCACCCTCCCCCCTCGCAGCGCGCGCAGCTCAGGTGGCGGGGGAGCTCGACGTCGATCGCCGCCCCCTCGGAGAGCCACCCGGCCGGCACGGAGATCCGGTGCAGCACGTCCGGGCCACGCTCGTCGTCGACCGCCTTCGTGACCTTACCGAGTACCTGTCCCACGTGAAGAAGAACGTACCCCCAAACCTTCCGCGCCGAAATCTCCGCCGAGCCGAAAGGTGAGGACCTGCTCGTCCTCCTCGTGGGTCAGCTGCACGACCCGATTGTAAGCACTGCCCCCGAGCCGAGCCCCGATCCGTACGGTGATCGGGGGCTCCGCAGAGCCCAGGGCGTCGAGCCGCACCGCGACGCGATACTCCCCGGCGACGGGCTCGTCACCATCGAGGTAGACGCTCTCGTAGTTCTGACCGTGGCAGAGGTGCTGGTCTCCCGGGCAATCCTGCACCTTGGTCAGTCCACATCCACTCACATGCCCCACCTCGGCCACCTCACCGCCCGGGTCGGTCACGTGGAGATCGACGTCGACGTCGGGCTCCGCCCACGCCGCCATGAAGTGCACGAGGCCCGCCCGCACCCCGCAGCCTTCGTCCAGCAGGCCGTTGCAGTTGTCGTCGAGGGCGTTGAAACACAGCTCCGGTCCCGTCGGGACACAGGGCCCGTCGAGCACGGGGGCGCTCCCTCCCATCTGGTCGCGCTGCTCCGTCGGCCCGCGCACGCCGTCGCTCTTCCCGGTCAGCGTCCCGCGCTTCGAGCCACCGCAGGCGCCCCCCACGGAAATGGCGACGAGGGCCGCCACGGCGACCCTCATCCCTCCGAACGGTCTGCGGCGGGGCGTCCCGCGACCGCGGTCTGCCCCGTCGTCCGTCACTTGCTCGCCGTCTCCGGCACCTTCACGCCGCTCACGAGCTTCGGGTTCATGAGCTGGAAGTGGGCCTCGCCCGCCAGCTTACCCGTCTCGCCCTCCTCGTCCCGGAGCGCGAGCAGAGCCCCCTGCTCCTTCATGAAGAGCAGGGTGCGGATGGCGCCCGCCCGCTTCTCGGCGTCGGAGCCCCGCGCCATGTCGTAGAGCCGCTTGCGCAGCACCACGCGGGTGAACGAGTGCGGCCCGTTGTCGAAGATCAGGTTGTCGAACTGCTTCTCCAGCAGGACGGGCGCCCACTCCTGGGGCGTCTGCTTGATCTCGACGCGGGAGATCGCCACGGCGTTGTCCACGTACTTGAACAGCACGCCCGTATCCAAGTCCGCCTTCGACCAGTAGCCGAAGCTCTTGAACCACAGGTCCTGCAGCTCCTCGAGGGCCACCTGGGGCTTGTCGGCGTAGAAGGCCACGGCCCGCGCCGCCGCCGAGGGGCTGCCCCCCAGGATCAACGCCAGCGCGGCGTCGTTCAGGAGGTTCTCGTCCTTGGCCAGCTCGAAGAGCTTCGCCTCGGTGTCCGCGTCGATCCCGCTCTTGGCGATGGCGCGCGCCACCTGGTTGCGGGTCTCGAGCGCCTGATCCCGGTTCAGGAGCGTGAGGAGCGCGGAGGCCGTGCCCGGCACGGGGCGCTGGATCAGGGCCTCGAGCAGGCACTTGCGCCGGAACGCGTCGGGGGGGTTCTGCCCCTCGTACTGCTGGATCTTCTCCGCGATCGTCAGGAAGTTTTCGGGCGTCGCCACCCAGGCCAGGGCCGCGCAGGCGCTCTCCCGCGCGTTCTCGTTCTGCGAGGAGTCCTCGATGAACTCGAGCAGCGGTCCGAAGGCCTTCGGGTCACCCCACTCGGACAGACCGTCCGCGGCTCCCTTGCCGATGGCGTTCAGGGACATGCCGAGGATCGCCAGCCCGCCCTGATACATGGCGTCGTTGGAGATGTTCAGGTTGCTCGGCTTCTTCTTCAGCATGTCGAGCAACACGGGCCAGGACTTCTGGTCCTTCATCATGCCGACGTAGCGCAGCGCGCTCTGGGCGATGACCCACTCCTCGGGCATGGGCGGCTGCTGTCCCTCCTTGGGGAGCGGGACCTGCGGGTTGGCCCACTTGCGGAGGGCCTCGATGTCCTTCTGGGAACCCATCGCCGCCAGGGCGCGCAGGCCGTTGGCGTGGGGGCTCGGCATCTCGTGGATCCAGAAGATGACCGCGTCCTCGGCCTGCTCGGCGATCTGCGCTCGCTTGTCGGGGTGCAGCACCGCCAGATCGGCGATCATGCGCGCCGCCTCGCGGCGCTCGGCGTCGTCGCGCTTGAGCGCCATCTCCCAGTCGTACTGGTCGCTGTAGATCTTCAGCGGATCCATGCGCAGACGCTTCGCCAGCATCGGCACGGCGCGCAGGTCGCCGATCGCGGCCAACGCGGACGCCGCGCGCGTCTGGTAGTGGATGTGCTTCTCCACCTGGAGGTACTCGTACAGCGCGTTGCCCGCCCGCGGATCGTTCAGCTCGTCGATGAGCCCGAAGATCTGCTTCTTGCGGTACCAGTTCGTCTGCGGGTCCGACTCGTCCACCGCATACAGCGCCAGCACGAGGCCGATGCCGCCCACGCCGTCCCGGAGCGCCTGGAGGTACTTCTCGCGGGAGTCCTTGTCCGCGTCCCTGAGCTTCGCGATCAGGGGCTCGCGGGACGCCTTGTCACCGATCTTGCCGAGGCCCGGCGCCGCCTGCCGCGCGACGTCGTGCTCGGGATCGTCGAGGAGCTTGATGAGCGTCTCCGTCCACTTCGGCTCGGCGTTGCGCGACAACACCGTGGCCACCAGCTGACGCACCGAGGGGCTCTCGTCGCCGGCGAGCTCCGCGAGCCGCTCCAGGGGGACCATCTCGGTCAGCTTGTTCGGATCGAAGGCGACCCCGCCGCCGAGGCGCTGCACCGTCGACAGCTCGCCCCTGCGGTAGATGGCCATGATCTCCTCGAAGGCGGCCTGCTCGCCGAGGATGACGAGGGCCCAGGCGATCTGCGGCTTCGCGCCGGCGCCCGCCACCTTCAGCGCCTCGAGCAGCGCGGGCTTGGCGCTGTCCGCCGCCGGCGAGCCGTAGTGAGCGAGGGCCGTCGCGGCCATGCTCTGCAGCTTCGGCTCCGGGGACTTCAAGGCCTGGATGGCGAGGGCCACCCCTTGCTCGTCCCGCGCCCACGCCAGCTGCTTGAGGGCCTCTTGCTTGATCTCCGTGATCCCGCCCGTGTCGCCCGGCTTGCTCGCCCAGATGCGCCACTGCTCGGCCTGCTCGTTCTTCGGGAGCACGAAGATGTTCTTCATGTGCTCGGCGGCCTGATCGATCGTGAGGGCTTCCTCATCGCCGGAGCCGCTCAAGGCGAACACGGCGCCCGCTCCCAGAGCCACCACGAGCGCGGCGATGGCGATGAGCTTCGCCTTGCCGCCCTTCTTGAAGTCCCCATCGCCCCCGTCGAAGCCGCCGCCACCCCCCGGGATGCCGCCGGCGAGGCCGCCGCCGAAGCTGGCGGGCCCGTCATCGGGCGGAGGCCATTGCGCCGCGAGCACCTGCTCGCGCGGACTTTCGCCGAGGTGGGGCCCAGACGTGGGGGGTGCCGGGGGGCGGGGTTCAAAGTTCGGTCGATTCGCCTCGAGCATGAGTCCTCCGTGGAAAGACCCCGCTGTCTCGCTCGCGCCAGCAGCCCTCAGGGGCAGCCAAGTTCCACACGATGCGCCAAACGGGGTCCACTTCCGCTAACTTCGCGCCGCGAGACATTACCTAGTCCCCGGCGGGCTCGAAAGCTCGATTTCTTCCAGGGATGGAAAGCGGGGCGCCCCCGGGCGTCGTGCTCACGGGAGCCACCCCGACAGGGCCATGACCACATTTGGAAAGTTCCGTTTGCGAGAGAACCCCTTGGGGGTGGCCCTGGTGGTCTCGTGCTGCGCCGCCGCTCTGTCCTATCTGCTCCCGCCGGCGTACTCCGCCACCGCGGTGGGTCTCTGGTTCCTCGTCGCCACCTACGCGCTCACCCTCCGCGAGCCTCCGTCGGCCGGCCCCACGAACGCGGCCGACTCCTCCGCCAACTCCGTCGCTGACCCCGCCGCCGACCCCGTCGATCCGGCGTCCCCCGAAGCCGACAGCGCGGCGCGCTGGGGCCTGTCTTTGGGAGGCCTCCTGGATCGGGAGCCGCTGAGCGGCCCGCGCCTCGCCCGCGCGACCCTCCGCGCCCTCGGCTACGCCGCGGCCCTCGCCCTGATCACCCTGCCTCCGTTCTGGCTCGGGTTCGTGTTCTGGTACGGCGCCGAGGGCGCCTTCACGCCGACCGTCGACTGGCGGCTCCTCGACGAGGCCCTCGGTCAGCTGCTGGTGATCGCTCTGCCCGAAGAGGCGTTCTTCCGCGGCTATCTCCAGACCTCCCTCGAGGAGCGGTGGCCGCCACGGCATCGCGTCCTCGGAGCGCCCCTCGGCTGGGCCGTGGTGGTGACGAGCGCGGTGTTCGCCCTCGGCCACCTGGCGACGGTCCCCGAGCCCGCCCGCCTCGCCGTCTTCTTCCCGTCCCTCGCCTTCGGCTGGCTGCGCGCGCGCACCGGAGGCATCGGGGCGGGAGTGCTCTACCACGCGAGCTGCAACCTCTTTGCGTCGTTTCTGGGGCGTGGCTACGGTCTCCTGCCGTGATTCCCAGGCATCTGCTCGACGAGGTCGTGCGCCGGGCCCTCGACGAGGACCTCGCTGGCGGTGACGTGACGACGGACTCCGTCGTCCCTCCCGACGCCGCGGCGGTGGGGCGCGCCATCGCCAAGTCTCCCCTCGTGGCGTGCGGCGGCGACGTCTTCGCTCGCGCCTTCTACGCGATCGATCCCGGGGTCCGCGTCGAGCGGCTCGTGGACGAGGGCACGCGCGTCGACGCGGGGACCGAGCTGTGGCGGGTGGAAGGCAGCGCCCGCTCGCTGCTCCTGGCCGAGCGCACCGCCCTCAACTTCGCGCAACGCCTCAGCGGGATCGCGAGCCTCACTCGGCGCTTCGTCGACGCGCTCCCGCCGGGCGCGCGGACCCGCGTAGCAGACACCCGCAAGACCACCCCCGGCCTGCGCGCCTTCGAGCGCTACGCCGTGCGCATGGGCGGCGGACACAACCACCGCGACAGCCTCGGCTCGGCGGTGATGATCAAGGACAACCACATCGCCGCAGCGGGGGGCATCGAGCCCGCGGTCGAGCGCGCCCGCTCACGGGCCCCTCACACCAGCCGCATCGAGGTCGAGGTGACGGATCTGGAGCAGCTCGACGAAGCCCTCCGGCTCGGCGTCGAGATCATCATGCTCGACAACTTCGACGACGCGCGCACCGCCGAAGCGGTGCAGCGGACAGCGGGGCGCGCCCTCCTCGAGGTGTCCGGGAACGTCGGGCTCGACCGCGTCACCCGGCTCGCCCAGCTGGGCGTCGACGTGATCAGCGTGGGAGCGCTCACGCACTCCGCCCCGGCGGCGGACATCTCCCTCGCCCTCGAGCTCATCGGGGTCGCTGGGTGATCTCCGGGACGCCGTGGTTCGATCCAGCGCGCTTTCATCGGGCCCTCGGCGCCCAGGGCTGCGGCTGGGGTGAGCCCCTCGTCGCCGTCCCGACGACGACCTCCACGAACGACCTCGCGCTCACGGCGGAGCGCGCCGGGGCGACCGAGGGCGCCGTCTACGTGGCCCGCGAGCAGACCCAGGGGCGCGGCCGGCGCGGCAACCCGTGGTGGGCCGCCGCGGGGGACAACCTCACCTTCTCGGTGCTGCTCCGGCCTCGGCTCCCTGCCGCGAAGGTGCACTCCCTGCCCCTCGTCGTCGGGCTCGCCGTGCGCGAGGTGGTCGCCCAACGCCTCGGCGCCGCCCTGGCCCTGCACGCGCCCCCCGTGCTCCTCAAGTGGCCCAACGACGTCTGGGTGGGCGCCCGCAAGATCGCTGGGGTGCTCGTGGAGAGCCGTCTCCGCGGCGACGAGGTGAGCGCCGCGATCGTCGGCATCGGGCTCAACGTGCACACCCTCGTGTTCCCGGAGGAGCTCATGGGGCAGGCCACCTCCCTGGCCCGAGAGCTGCGCCCGCGTCGCTCCTCCTCGAGGGCGCCCGCGCCCCCGCGCGAGGTTCCCCGAGAGGCGGGCCTCGACGTCGACCCAAGGACGAGCCCGGAGGTGGACGACTTGGTGGACGACACACCGACGCTGGCCTTCGAGGAGATCCTGGCAGAGCTCCTGGGCAGTCTCCAGGCGCGTTACGAGCGCTTCCTCCGCGACGGGCTCGAGTCGTTCTTGCCCGAGCTGAGCGAGGCGGACGCCCTCCGCGGGCGCTCCGTGCGCGTCGACGAGCTCGAGGGGATCGCGGCGGGCATCACGGCGGAGGGAGCTCTGCGGCTCTGCGATCGCGCGGGCGAAGAGCGCGCCGTCCACGCCGGCCACGTCACGCTCATCGATCGCTGAGGTGCGCCGCGCGGCAGGGGGCGCTCCGAGGCTCAGGCGGCGTAGGCGACGGAGCCCTCGCCGCGCGCCCGCGGCGGCTCCGCCAGGCTGCTCGCCAGGCGCTTGCGGCCCCGATGGAGCCGGCTCATCACGGTCCCCACGGGCACCTCGAGCAGCCCCGCCGCTTCGCCGTAGGTCATGTCGTGGAGATCCACGAGCCGCACGACGCTGCCGATCTTCTCGGGGAGCTCGTCCAGCGCCTGCTCCAGCTTCGGCGAGAGCCACGGCTGCAGGGGCGCCTGCCGCTCGCCCCGCTCCATCAACGCGATGCGCTGCAGGACGCGCCGCTCGATGCCGCGCCGCCGGCACTGGCTCATGAAGGCGTTGTGGAGGATGCGCGTCAGCCAAGCGGCGAAGTTCGAGCCCGGTTCGTAGGAGCGCTCGAAGCGCAAGGCCCGCTCCATCGTGTCCTGCACGAGATCGTCGACCTGCTGGGCGTTGCGGGTGAGGGCGAGCGCGCGGCGCCGCAGCATCTGGCCGCTGGCGGCGAGATCCCGACGAAACGTGTGCTGTGACGAGGTGAGGGAGGACATGGCTGGCTCCTGAGGCGACGTCCGAGCGAGGACTGACTCCCGCCTCCATCGCAAGCTTCGTGCCAGCCTCCTGGGAACTCGCTCCCGCCGCCGAACCCGCGAAAAAACCGCCTTCGCCGCCCGCCGGCCCGCGTCACCCGCGGGGGCGGCGTGTCAATCTGGCAACCGCCCCGGGCCTCCCCGAGCCAGAACGGCAACGTCGCCCGAAGCTCGCTGGCGCCTCCGATGGCGCCTCCGATGGCCCGCGCCGCGCCGCGAGGAGCGCGCCGAGCGCGCGGGGCACCCCATCCGCGACCTCCCGCGCCAGCACGCCGCGATCGAGCCCTCCCCGAGCAGCCCGCAGCTCTCCCGCCAGCCCGTGCACCGCGACGCCGAGACAAGCCGCCTCCAGGGGCGCGTGGTGCACCAGGAGGGCCGCCACGACCCCGGTCAGGACGTCGCCGGTCCCTCCCGTCGCCAACACCGGGCTGCCCCAAGGGGAGATCCGCGTCACCTCGGCGGGGGTGGCGATCAGGGTCCGCGATCCCTTGAGCACCACCGTCGCGCCGAAGCGAGTGCACAACGCGCGGACGGCGCCGAAGCGGTCCGCCTCGACGTCCGCCGCGCCGACGCCGAGCAAGCGCGCCGCTTCTCCCGGATGGGGCGTGAGGACGCGCGGCCCCGGTCCCAGGCTCCCCTCGCCGCCTCCACGCACGGCCAGCAAGTGCAGGGCGTCCGCGTCCAGCACGACGGGCTCACTCCGCGCGAGGACGGCCTCGAGCACCCGCCAGGCGGCGTCGTCGAGCCCGAGCCCCGGCCCCACGGCGACGACGTCGGGGCTCGTCTGGTCGAAGACGGCGGAGGGCTGCGCCGGATCGATCCGCGCCGTCATCTCTTCGTGAACGCCCCCCTCGAGCTGCGCCGCCGCCTCCGGCCACGTCGCCACCGTGACCAGCCCGGCTCCCGCGCGGAGGGCGCCGCGGGCAGCCAGTCGCGCCGCGCCGATCTTCCCCGGGCTCCCGGCGACGAGCACCACCCGCCCCGACTGACCTTTGTGCGCCGACACGGCGCGGGGGCGCAGCGCGGCGCTCACGTCGACGTCCTCCAAGAGGAAGGCCGCCGGCGCCCCGTCGGCGTCCGCCCGGAAGGCCTCCTGCGGCACGCCGATGTCCGCCACGAAGATCTCTCCCGCGAGCTCGTGACCGGCGGAGCCGAAGAGTCCCCGCTTGGGGTAGGCGAAGGTCACGGTGGCGTCCGCACGCACCGCGACCCCGAGCACGGCGCCCGTATCCGCGTCGAGCCCCGAGGGCACGTCCAGCGCCAGGACGCGAGGCCCGGCGGCGTTCACCGCCTCGATCCAGCTCGCCAACGGCTCGCTCACGGGTCGATTCGCGCCCGTCCCGAGCAGGGCGTCCACGACCAGATCCACGCCAGCGAGGGCCTCACGCAGCGCGGGGAGATCGGGCGCCGTGGGGAGCCCGCCGGAGTTCACCGCCGCCCAGGCGCGCGCCGCGAGGAGCGCGTCGCCGCGCAAGCCGTCCGGCGGGATCGCGCTGAGCACCTCGACCTCGATCCCCGCCGTCCGCAGTCGCCGGGCGACGACGTACCCGTCGCCTCCGTTGTTGCCGCCCCCGCACAACACCAGGACCCGACGCGGCGACGCCCCGCTCGCCTCGAGCAACGTCAGCGCCACCTCCGCGGCGCCTCGTCCGGCGTTCTCCATGAGGACGACGCCGGGTACCCCCGCTTCGATGGCGCGCCGATCGAACGACCGCACCTGCTCCCGGGACAACACGGGCTGCATGTCCGGGACGGTAGCACTCGGTGAGCGAGCCCGCCCAGAGCCCGCCCGCCGTACCCGAGGGGCCGCAGCGTGGTCACGAGTCGTCCGCCCGTCGGCCGTCGACGACGCCGCCACCGGCCGGCCGTCGCCGAGCTCGCGGTGGTCCGCGAGCCTCGCCCTCCAGTCGTCCCTGTCGTCCGTGAGGACGGCACGCCCTTCGGCGAACGGGCTCGGCCCCGCCGACTCAGCCAGCCCGTCGCTCGGTTCGTCGAGCTCCGTTCGTCGTGCTCGGCCCGCCGTGCTCCGCCCGCGTTGATCGGCCCGCGGTGATCGGCCCGCGGTGCTTGGCCCGCCGTGCTCGGCCCGCCGTGCTCGGGCGAGCTCCGGGCGGGCCGCCCTGCTCACCGCAGGGTGTAGTCGCGGAACGTGCCGTCCATCATCAGCAGAGACAGCACCCGCCAGGACGTATTGTAATAGATGCTGCCGTCGTTGACGTGGTTGGCGTCTCCGACGATGAGACGATCCGGGGTGTACAGATCCTCGTAGGCCCCATCGACGAACTCCTGGTGGGCCGCGTCGTACATCGCGCCCACGCCCGCCGGTCCGACGAAGGCAGCGGCGCGGCTCCCGTCCACGGAGAACTCCGGTCGCGGCGTGCCGTCGAGATCGTAGCCGTCGATGATGTTCTCGAGCCCCACCTCCTCGTAGAAAGACGTGATCTTCGCCAGATAGTCCTTGGCTCGCGGCTCGCCGTGCCAGCACCAGTCCTGTCCGATGCGGAACGGGGTGCGGCACGAGTCGAACTGGAAGTGGATCGGGTGACCGCTCGACTGGCTGGTGGGGTTGCCATAGCCGTCGCACCAGGCGGGCACGAGGCCGTTGTCGGCGTTGCCCTGCTCCTCGTTGAGGGACGCCTCGAGGATCTCGTA
>JAAZAA010000175.1 GCA_012514535.1 Myxococcales bacterium
CAGGGCGATCGCCCCCAACAAAGCCACCGCACCCAAGCCCGAGAGCCCGAGCAGCACCCCGCCCGAGCGGTGGCCGACCAGCGCGCGCAGCTTCTTCGGCACCGCGTCGCCGCTGGTCTCGAGATAGCGCGCGACCCGGCGCAGCTCCGACGTGATGCGGCCCCCGCCGCCCGTCGCGGGTGCCAACGGGGGAGCCGCGGCCGGACCGGGAGCGCCGACCGCCCCCGGAGCTCCCGGGAGCGGTCCCGGAGGGGGCACGGGCCGCAGCACGGGGTCTCCCCGCTCGCCTCCGCCCGTCCCCGCCGAGACGACGACTCCGGGATGGCTGCCGAGGGCTCCCCGTGCCTCCCCCGACCCGTAAGCTCTCGAAGAGTCCCCACCCAGCGCGGACAGCTCCTCGGGGCGCAGCGCGAAGGAGCTCCCCTCCGCCACCACGCCCGCTGGCGAGCCCCCGAACTGCGTGAAGAGACGCTCCTCCTGAGGGGCGCCCAGCAGGAGCTCGAGGGTGGCCAGCGCCTGGGTCGCGCTGGGACAGCGATCGTCCGCTTCCCGAGCGAGCAGTCCGAGCACGAAGGCCTCGACGGCGGGCGGGATGTCGGTCCCCGGAGCCCGCTGGGCGAAGCTCGGCGGAGCCTGCGTCAGCTGTTGTCCCAGGATGCCCACCTGGCTCTTGCCAGTGAACGGCCGCACGCCGCTCAGCATCTCGTAGAGGATCACCCCCAAGCCGTAGAGATCCGCGCGCCCATCCACGGGCTGCCCGAGGGCCTGCTCGGGGGCCATGTACTCGGGTGTGCCGTAGATCATGCCCGCCTTCGTGATCGGCTTCTCCCCTGCGCCGTCCCCCTCCGCGGCGATGGGCACCTTGGCGATCCCGAAGTCGAGGACCTTCACGCAGTCCCGATCGCCCGCCTTCTCCACGAGCATCACGTTCTCGGGCTTCAGATCCCGGTGCACGATCGAGAGCTGGTGCGCCGCCTGGAGCGCGGAGGCGATCTGACGCGCGATGTGGAGCGCTCGTCGCGGCGGCAGAGGTCCCTCGGCGATCTCGTCCCGGAGGGAGCGTCCCTCGACGAACTCGAGCACGAGGTAGACCGACCCGTCCGCCAACTTCCCGAAATCCGTCGCGGCGGCGACGTTCGGGTGATCGATGTGAGCAGCGGCGAGGGCCTCGCGCTCGAACCTCTGCACCACCTCGGGCACCTGGGTGAGCTGCCGGTGCAGCACCTTCACCGCCAGGCGCTTGCGCATGAGCACGTGCTGGGCGGCGTACACCTTGCCCATCCCCCCTTCGCCGAGCAGGGCGTCGAGCCGATAACGCTCCGCGAGGACGGTTCCCAGCAGGGAGTCGCCGGTCACAGGCCCCTTCCCATCGCTGCCCCACGCCTCCGGAGGACGCTCGATGGACGGCCGCCGCACGGACCGGCGCTGCAACGCTGGCGTTCGCTCCGCCGGTCCGTCGTCGACTGGTGCCGTATGGCTCCCGCTGTCATCGTCCGTCCTTCGTCAACCAGCAGCGGCCCCACCCGAGGGACCTTTCTGCCTCGATGGCCCAGCATCGCAGTCCCCGGGCCGCTTTGCACCCGCTCGGACCCCCTCCGGGGGATCAGGGGCTCTCAGGCTCGGGAGGGCTCGGCGGGACCGGGGGGACCGGCGGAGGCGGGGTCGGTGAAGGTGCAGGTGGGGGCGCCGGCACCTGGGAGGTCTGCTCCGTGGGCGGCTGGGAGGTGGGCTTCGGAGCCGGATCGGACTCCGACGGAGGCGTGGTGGGCGCGGCGGGGGGGCTCTCCGGCGCGGCGGGTGCGGGCGCGGGGTCCGCGGAGGGCGCCTTCGGCTGGGACGCTGGCGGCGTCGACTGGGCCGGCTTTGGAGCCGGTGCGGCCGGTTTCGGGGCGGGTCGCGCCGCGGGTGGAGGCGCGGGAGCCGTCTGGGGAGCAGCCTTGGATCCGGCGGGAGCCTCGCCCCCTGGAGCCGGGCTGGCGGGCGGCTGAGCGGGCGCGTCGGGCGGCCCGGGATCTTCCGTGTCTCCCCCTTCGGGGGCCACGTCCGCGGGCGGCGGCTCCGCCCCTTCGGGGCTGTCCCCCGGAGCGCTCGGTGGCTCGGCGCCGCGCTCCTCGCTCTGGACGGGCGCCCGCGGGGCCGGTTCGGGCGGCACCCCGGAGTCTTGCTGAGTGAGGAAGTAGATCCCCGCGGCGATCGCCGCCGCGACCAGGACGAAGCCCAGGACTCGTCCAGCGCCGGACTTCTCCTCTTCCGGCAGCTCCGGCGCGGGAGCGCGACTCGAGCGCCTCTGACCGGGCGGCGCGGACTCGGCGGCTCGTGCGGGGGCTACCCGACGCTCCTCTCGGGGCGCCTCCTCGGTCGGCCCCTTCTTGGCTGGCCGTTCTGGCTCACCGGTCGAGCCCCCGGCGCCAGGCGACGCTGCCTCGGGAGCAGCTGCCTGGGGAGGCGCCGGCTCCGACGGGGATGCCTCGGCCGCGCTCTCGGAAGAATCCGCCGCGGGCTGCTCCACCGTGGGTGCGGTCTCCAGACTCTCGGGCGCCCCCGAAGGGGTCCCGGCGGGGGCTTCCGCGGCGGGCGCGGCGCTCGGTCCGGTCTCTCCTGGAGCCTCCTCTCCCGCCGGCGGAGCCGAGGGCGCGGCGCCGGGGTGCTCCGAGCTCTTCGCGCCCGTCTCCCGCAGGGCCTCCTCCAGGAGCTCCTTGGCGCTGGGCCCCGCCACGGGCGGGGGGACGGGCTCGGCGGGGGGCTCGCTGCGAGCGACGGTCTCGTCTCCGCCCGTATCGTAGGCGCTCGCGGAGTCGGGCCCTCGGGAGGCGAGGAGCTTCTCGATGACCCCTCGGGACTCCTCGTCGATCTTGATGAACTTCACCCCCATCCCGCCCGGGCGATCGGGCCCCGCCGAGGCCTGATCCCGCTTCCAGACAACGCGGCCCACCCCCTGCATCACCTTCTGATCCTCGGCGATCTTCACCTCGAACTTGAGCAGGGTCCCTGCGGGGAACGGGGAGGGGGTCTTGATGAACATGCCACCCCGGCTCACATCGTACGAGTGGTGCTCGATGAACTCGTCGATGGTCGCGCTCCGGTAGCGGACGGTCATCGTCAGCACCTTGGCGCGCGGATCTTTGCGGGTGTTTTGGGCCATTGTCAGTTCTCCGGCACGTGCGCGCAGCTCTCCCGGCACGTCAAGCGGCCGTATCCTAGCGGAGCCACGACGAATCGCGAAAATCCCGTGGTAACCTGCGCCCATGCCCCGCTGGGACCACTTCCGCGCGCACGAGAGGTACGAGGTCCAGTGCGCGGCGACGGTGCGCATGCGCCACCGCAAGCTCGAGTCCCAGGGGCGCGTCGAGAACCTCGGCCTGGGCGGAGCCGCCCTCAGCCTCTCCCAGCCCGTCCGGCTCGGTGAGCCCGTGAGCGTGCGGTTCTGGGGGGACCCATCGGTGGAGCTCGACGGGGAAATCGCCTGGGTGACGTGGGCGGCTCACGGCGGGGTCCGCGCCGGGGTGCGTTTCCGGGTGGAGCGCAGCGCGACCCTCGGGGACCTCCTCCGGCTGATCGCGAGCTCCGCCACCGCCACGGAGCCGCTCTAACACGTCGCTCCCCTCCGCTGCGCCCTCCCGTGCGGGCGCATCTCGGCGGTGCGTGCCTCTCCGCGACGGTGCAGGTGTCCCCCCCCTCCAAGAGGTGCCTTCGTCGGGCTCGCGCGGCTCAGAATTCGTCTTTGGCCCGGCGCAGGCGCCCGAAGACCTCGGCGGGGGACGCCTCGAGGTCCAGGTGGACCGCCTGCCTCACCTCCACCCGATCGCAGCGCAGGAACGGGTTCGTCGCCCGCTCGTCCGCGAGCGTCGTGGGCGTCGTCGTCATGCCCTGGCTCCGCAGCTCGCCCACGAGGGCCTGCTTGTCGCTCACGTCGAGGTTCTCCGGCTCGACGAAGGCGGCGAAGCGCAGGTTGGCCTCCGTGTACTCGTGCCCGAAGTACAGCAGCGTCTCGTCCGGGAGCCCGCCGAGGCGCTCGTTGAGGGACTCGTAGAGCTGCGCCGCCGTGCCCTCGAAGAGGCGACCGCAGCCCGCCGCGAAGAGTGTGTCCCCCGTGAAGGCCCTGCCGTCCCCCACGTAGGCGATCGCGCCCAGGGTGTGGCCCGGGACGTGGAGCACGCGGAAGGACAGGCCAGCGACCTCGAACTCGTCGTCGTGCTCGAGCTCCTCGGTGAGCTCGGGGATGCGCCCTCGGTCGCTGCGGTGTCCGTAGACGGGGAGCGGCCCCAGCTCCTCGACGAGGGCCGAGTTGCCTCCCACGTGGTCCCGGTGGTGGTGGGTGTTCAGGATCGCGACGAGACGGAGCCCGAGCCGCCGCAGAGCCTCGCGCACGGGGCCCGGCTCGCTCGGATCCACCACGACGCACTCCTCCCGCCCCTCTTCGTGAATCAGGTAAGCGTAGTTGTCCTTCAGGCACGCGACCGGATGCACCACCATCACCTCCCACGTTACCACGAGCACCACGGAGCGCCCGGTGGCGCCGGAGCCGGGGCGCTGCCTCTGAGCGCTGCCCCGGGACCCAGCGAGCCTGGCCCGGCGGCGAGCCTGGCCCGGCGGCGGCCCTGGCGGCCTGCGCTGGCGGCCTGCGCTGGCGGCCTGCGCTGGCGGCC
>JAAZAA010000176.1 GCA_012514535.1 Myxococcales bacterium
CGCAGCATGAGCCGCAAAGGCGATTGCTGGGACAACGCCGTGGCCGAGAGCTTCTTCGCGAGCCTCGAGCACGAGTGCGTGCAGGGGCGCACCTTCGCCGACCTCCACGACACCACGCGGGTCGTGAGCGGATACATCGACGACTTCTACAACCCCGAGCGTCTCCACTCGACCCTCGGCTTCAGCAGCCCCATCGAGTTCGAAATTCGTTCCCGTCTCCATCAGGAGGCGGCATAATCAACCTGTCCGTGTTCCGGGGGGAAGTTCAAACAAACCCGGGCAACCAGAAGAACAGCTACTTCTACAACTTCTACCGCTTCTTGAACGCCGAAGAACAAGGCCTGAGCACCAACTTGCGCAAAGACTCTGCTCAGTTCATGAACGGCTGCAAGATGCACCGCCTGTCACTCAAGCACTTCCTACAGCGCTTTCCCTTCGGAGAAGACAGCGAGCTGATCGCGGACTGGGACTATGGCCACAACGCGAGCGTCGCCCCTGCAGGCGCGCGGGGCACGTGGGCATCAAGCTCAACCCGTTGTGGCTGAACAAGCACAAGCCGTGGAAGGAGCGCATGCAACGCATCGACGGGAACTTCTACAGGGACCTGCTCAACGAGCTTCTCGCGGACAACAAAGACCTTTGGAGCCCGGTCCAGTAGCAGCATCGCCGGTATCTGAACGGACCAGGAGGCTTCGTTTCCGCTGCTCGTCGACAGCTGCGCTCCGGTGCTCACGTCCCTGCGAAGTGCGCGGGGCAACACGGGAATCGAGCGACGCGCGCCGATCGTTGGCGACGGCGTTGCACCAGGTGAATCGAGTGACGTCGACCGATCGTCGACGGATGCGACTCTCTCCTTTGAATCGAGCGACGCGCGCCAAGCTGCGGCGCAGGTGGGACGCTGTGTGAACCCCGTGACGCGCGCCCATCTGCGGCGTCTGCGGGACGCAACGGGAATCCTGTGACGCGCGCCCATCTGCGGCGCCTGCGGGACGCAACGGGAATCGAACGACGGACGAAAGGTAGCTGTGACCCCATCATCCGCGCCGTCCCGAGAGCGCCGTCCCGAGAGCGCCGTCCGCGCCGCCCCGAAGGCAGTCGCTTGCGCCGCTGCGCCGCCCCGAAGGACGTCCGGGCGGTCGGCCCACCTGGACGAAAAGGCATCTGCGGGTGAACGCGGGTGTTCGAAATTGCTTGACATCTGTTCAGTGCCGGGCGACATTCGAGGCTGTCATGGCTGTGCGGGGAGCGTGGGAGCAGCTGGGGGAATGGGACGCGCGGGCGGCAGCGTTGGCGCGGGGTGCGGGGGCGTTGCGGTTGCTGCTCGGGGAGGCGTTGGCGCAGGTCGACTCACGAGGCGCTCATCATGCGCTCGGGTTCTCTTCCCTCGGGGCCTACGTCGCGGAGCGCTGTCAACGCGGGGGGACCTGGGCGCGGGAGGCGACCCGTCTGGCTCGTGCGCTCACGTCTTTCACCGCGCTGCGCGCCGCCACCCTGCGCGGACTCGTCACGTGGAGCGCTCTGGGGTGGGCACTGCGTGGGTTGCAGCCGTACGTCTCGGCTCGTTCGGCGCTCGCGGAGGGAGTGCTCGAGGCGGCGGAGAAGCTATGGCTCGAGAGGGCGCAGACGTGCACGGTGCGCGCGCTCGCGGCGATGGTGCGCCGAGCGGAAGAGGGCGCGGCGGGCGTTTCCTCGGCCGTGTCTCGGGACGTGCCAGGGCTCGAGCCAAAGGACAACGCGCGGCTCGCACCGAAGGACGCCGCAGGGTTCGCGCCGAAAAGCGACGCGCAGAGCGGCTCGTGGGGCGCGTCGAACCTGCATCCGTTCCTCGTGCGTTTGCCGGACCATACCTTGACGATCACCGTGCGAACGGAGACGGCCTGGTGGTTGGCGTGCGCACGCGGCGTCTACGAGCGCAGCGTCAGCGATTGTCCGTGGACCACACGCGGCACGGAGCACTTCGTGTTGGCGCTGTTGGCGGAGGCGCGCACCGCCCTCGAGGGGGAGGCGCCCCTCGACGAAGGCGCCGTGGAGAGGTGGGGCACCTACGTGCGCTTGCTCGACGAGTGGCGGGACGAGGCGGAGCGGCGCTGTGACGCTCACCGACCCGTGTTGCCGACCATCGACGGCATCGAAACGACGGAGACCGCCGGGGAGGATCTGGGTGGAGCGACTGTCGTGGAGCTCGATGAACGAGTTCGACTGCTGAGTCTCGCGCTCGGGCGGCGGGACGTGGAGCTCGGAGTGTTGGCCGATTTGTTGTCCCGGGCGGAGGCGTGGCGGCGTCTGGGGTTCGCCAGTGAGGCGCACTATGTGCGCGAGCGCATGGGCTGCAGCTACAGCCAGTGGAAGGCGCGACGTGCCTTGGCGCGACGACTCACGGAGCGAGCCGCGGTGCAGGCCGCATTCCTTCAGGGCGAAATCGGCTTGGAGGCGGCCTTGCTCGTCCTGCGGGTGGTGCGCGACGAGGCGAGCGAGAGGTCGTGGGTGGAGCGCGCTCGGGAGCGCACCTGCAAGCATCTGCGGGAGGAGGTGCGCGCAGCAGAGCTGGGCGAGCAGCAGTTCGGGCTTCCCCCTGCGCCGCCCTCCGAGGACACCGTGCGGCGCGTGCTCGCCCTCGAAGGCCGAGTGAAGTCGGGCAACCTGCTTCACGAAAGTGACGCAAATGATGGAGCGGCGGTTGACGCGAGCGCGGGGGGTGCCGGCGCGGGGGGTGCCGGCGCGGGGAGTGCCGGCGCGGGGAGCGCCGGCGCCGACGGTGCCGGCGAGGACGGCGCAGGAGCGGTTGGTGTCGGCGCAAACGACAGAAACGACAGACGAGCGGACGACAGGGTGAGCCGGATGTCCGTCGCCGGGCGCGCCTGGCTCCGGCTCCGTGGAGAGCTCTCGCAGGTTTTTCTGGGGGCATTTCCGGGCGGCCTCGGAGAGCCGGATGTCCGTCGCGAGCCGAAGACGTGTCCCCCGGCGCAGCGACGCAAGGGCGAGGTCCGGCTGCGCCTGCGGCTCGAGCGGGACACCCTGGTGGAGTTCCGAGCTCTCGAGCGGCTCTTTCGACGGCAGCACCGAGGCGACTTCCTCGAGTTCTGTTGCCGACACTTCCTCGAGGTGTGGGCGCCCACGCTGCTCGCCGACGTGAAATACGCACACGTGTACCGACGCGACGCCTTCACCTGTTCGTCCCCGGTGTGCTCGCGACACGACGTGCACCCCCACCACCTGAAGTTTCGTTCACAGGGAGGTGGCGACGACCTCGAGAACCTCACGTCCCTGTGCACGTGGTGCCATCTCGAGGGCGTCCATGGCGGGCGGATCCGCGTGGAGCCGCCCGCCAGCGCGATGCACTGGCGCATCGGCGCGGCTCGGAGCTTTGAGGTGCGTGGGCGGCGGAAAATCGAGGTCGGCCGACGTCAGCCGGCGGCGACGCCCCGCGCCCCTGTCACCTGCCGCGACGACGTGGGCGGGGCGATGCCCTCCGCCCGCAGATAGTCGAGGATGTCGCGCGTCGCGGTGGAGCGGTTGAGCGTATAGAAATGAATCCCAGGGACCCCCCGCTCGAGCAGACCGCGGCACTGCTGGCTCGCGTGTTCGGAGCCGATGGCGCGCACGGCCTGGGCGTCGCCCTCGGCGGCCTCGAGGCGCGCCAAGAGCGGCGCCGGGATCCTCGTCCCGCACAGCTGAGTGAACCTCTTGACCTGCCCCACGTTGGTGATCGGCATGATCCCCGCGATGATCGGACAGTGGATCCCCGCGTTGCGAGCGCGCTCGACGAACGCGAAGTAGTCCTCATTGTCGAAGAACAGCTGCGTGATGAGGAAGTCCGCCCCCGCGTCCACCTTCTCCTTGAGGTGCTGGAGATCTGCCTCCGGGCTCGGGGCCTCGGGGTGGGTCTCCGGGTAGCACGCTCCCGCGAGGCAGAAGTCGTAGCGCTCCCGGATGAACGCCACGAGCTCCGAGGCATAGGCGAAGCCCCCCTCTGGTCGCTTGAACGTCGTCTCACCGCGGGGTGGATCCCCCCGCAGGGGCAGCACGTTCTCGATGCCCCCCGCGCGGAGGTCCTGGAGCACCGCGTCGATCTCCTCACGCGTCGAGTTGACGCAGGTGAGGTGGGCCATGGCCTCGATGCCCACCTCCTGCTTGATGCGGCGCACGAGCTCCACCGTCAGGCCGCGTGTGGACCCCATGGCGCCATAGGTCACCGAGACGTAGGTGGGCTCGTAGGCTTTGAGCTCGGAGATCGTCTGAAACAGTCCCTCGACCCCCTCCGGGTCCTTGGGCGGGAAAAACTCGAAGGAGAAAGCCGGCTCTGAGCGTTGAAGTGCCTCGCTGATCTTCATTGCAGGGACAAACGACGCTAGCAGGTCGCTCAATCAGTGGCCAACGGGGGCTCGCGAGGCCCTGGGCCGCGGGTTATGAAAGCCCCATGCGCATCCACGTCATCGCGGTCTCAGGGACGGGCATGGGATCGCTGGCCGGGCTGCTGGTCGAGCTCGGGCACACGGTCACCGGCAGTGACACGGCGTTCTATCCGCCCATGGGGCCGGCCCTGCGCGAGTGGGGCGTCCAATGCTTCCAGGGCTTCGATGACGCCCACATCGAGCGGGCGAAGCCCGATCTGGTGATCGTCGGCAACGTGTGTCGGCGAGACAACCCGGAGGTGGTCGCAGCGCAGCGCCGCGGCTACGAGCTCCTCCACATCGCCGACGCCCTGCGTCGTTTCGCCCTCCCCAACACGAGCCCCCTGGTGGTCGCGGGGACCCACGGCAAGACCACCGTCAGCGCTCTGTGTGCGCACCTGCTGGACCGCGCGGGCCTCGCCCCCGGGTTCCTCATCGGCGGCGTTCCCCAAAGTTTGGGGCGCGGCTTCCGATCGGCAGGGCCCCGCAAGCTCGCCACCGTCCACGGGCAGTCGCAGATCGCGCGCCGCACGCCCTTCGTCCTCGAGGGAGACGAGTACGACACCGCCTTCTTCGAGAAGACCGCGAAGTTCCTCCACTACGGCGCCGAGGTCGCCATCATCACGTCCCTCGAGCACGATCACATCGACATCTACCCCACCTTCGAGAGCTACCGCGACGCCTTCGTCCGCTTCGTCGAGGGGCTACCGGAGGACGGATTGTTGGTGGCGCACGCGGGAGATCCCGCGGTGGTCGAGGTCGCGCTACGCTCCCGTGCGCCGATCGCTTGGTACGCCCTGGAGGGGGAGGACACGCACGGTCAGGCGCCCCATTGGTGGGCCGCCCCGGCGGGCTCGGACGCGAGCGGCACCAGCTTCGATCTGTATGCGGGGGGCGTGGCAGCCGGGCGTTTCGCGTCTCCCCTCCCGGGCCGACACAACGTCGCCAACGCCACCGCCGCCCTCGCCGTCGCCGCCCAGGGTTATGGCGTCCCCGTCCACCAGCTGGCGCGCCCACTGGCGAGTTTCGGGGGCGTGAAGCGACGGCAGGAGCTCTTGGGGACCCCCGGCGGAGTCGCCGTCTACGACGACTTCGCCCACCACCCCACGGCGGTCGCCGAGACCCTCTCCGCGCTGCGGACCCGCCATCCCCAGGGGCAGCTCATTGCGCTCTTCGAGCCCCGGAGCGCCACTGCTTGCCGCCGCATCCACCAGGAGGCCTATGGGAAAGCGTTCGACGCCGCTGACCGGGTGCTGCTGGCGCCCGTAGGCCGCCCGGAGCTCCCCGACGACGAGAAGCTCGACACCCGCGCGCTGGCGGACACCCTGCGCGAGCGCGGCAAGGAGGCCGTCGCCTTCGAGAGCCTCGACGGCATCGTGCAGCTCCTGGTGAGCGTGGCCGAGCCAGGCGACACCATCGCGGTCTTGTCGAACGGCGCGTTCGGTGGCATTCACGGGCAACTCGTCGCCGCGCTCGGAGAACGCTGAGCCAGCCGTCGAGCGGCGGCATTTCCTCTCTCGGAGAACCATCGACGTGACGTGTCCCTGCGGAAAAGGCGAATCCCTCGAGACCTGCTGTGGTCCCTTCCTCGCGGGGCAGAAGAAGCCTCGCAGCGCCGAGGAGCTCATGCGCTCCCGGTACACCGCCTTCACCCAAGGCGACGTGGACTACATCCTGAAGACCCACGATCCCGACACGGTGCACCAGGTGGATCGCGAGAGCACCGAGCAGTGGGCGAAGCAGTCGGAGTGGCTCGGCTTCGAGCTGCTCAGCGTGCAGGGAGGAACGCCCGAGGAGTTCCAGGGGACGATCGAGTTCGTCGCCCGCTACCGCCTCAAGGGAGCGCAGCTCGAGCACCGCGAACGAGCCACCTTCCGCCGTCAGGACGACACCTGGTTCTTCGTGGATGGGGAGCAGATCGCCGGTCCCCCCGTGCGCCGGGAGGGCCCGAAGGTCGGTCGGAACGACCCGTGCACGTGCGGAAGCGGGAAAAAGTTCAAGAAGTGCTGCGGCCTGGCCGCTTGATCCGCGCGCCATGGCGCCCACAGCAGAGCTGCTCGGTCTTCGAGTAGTCCTCGCCGACGACGATCCCGGGCGCTCCGAGGCCATCGCCCACGACCTGCGCAGCCGGGGCGCCGACGTGCTCGTCACGGACCTCGACCCCAACGACGTGCGCATGGCGCGCATGCGCGCGGCCGATCCGGCGGTGCTGCTGGTCGGCGAGGCGCAGCTGCAAGCGACCGGCTACGCCCTCGTGCGGCGCATGCAACGGGACGTGCGCCTCCGCTGGACCTCCCTGCTGCTGGCCGAATGGTCGGAGCTGTGGAGCGACAGCGCGGTGAGTGACAGCGCGGTGAGTGACAGCGCGGTGAGTGACAGCGCGGTGAGTGACTCGCTCGCGACGGCCCTGAAGCGCCTCACGGAGCCGGAGCGAGAGCTTCGAACGAAGGCGGAGGCGTCGGAGCCCTTCGAAGCCCAGCTGGAGACCATCGGGCCAGCGCGGACCCTGCGCGCGCTCGGCGCCGTGCCCGCAGGGCTCCGGGTCACCGTGAGCACCCCGCTGCTCGAGGTGGAGCTCGATCTGGCGGACGGCTTGGTCGTCGGCGCCCTGGCGCGGCCGGCGCAGGGCGGCGGCCAGCACTTGGAGGGTACGGAGGCCCTCGCCGGGTTGCTGCAGCTCGACAGGGGCCGCGTCCGGATCGAGCGCGTCGCCCACCCGGCGCGAGCCAACGTCATGGCCTCCCTGGACATGGCTCTGAGCCTCGCGGACGGCGAGGCGGACGGCGAGGCGGACGGCGA
>JAAZAA010000177.1 GCA_012514535.1 Myxococcales bacterium
ATCGTGCTCGCGTGCCAGAAGGAGCGCGGGATGGCCCCGGGGCGCTGAGGCGGAGGTGGGGGTGCGGGTGATCGGGTGAGCGCGCTCCACGGCGACAGCTCGGCCACGGGGGGGCGCTCTCTGCGTCCCGGCGCTGTCGGGAAGTGCAGCCACATGCAGGCAACGTGGCGACATTCTCCGTCGCATCCACTCGGCCGCATGATGAATACGTCTAGCTTGACATTATCGTCAAGTCGCTCTAGCTTATGGGTGTGGCCGCCGGTGGCCACCCGCGCTCGTGTGAGAGGACGATGCTCCCGGACTTCGACGAACATGGCCTGCTCCCGGCCGGAGACTATGAGCTGACGTTCGAGCAGCTCCGCGCGAGCGTGCTCGTCGTTGGTCCCAGCGCGGGCGCACCGCACTGGGACGCCCTGTGGCGAGCCCGCCTCGTCGACAACCTCGAGGTGATGGTCCGCCAGCTGTGAGCGGTGGGCGTCCACGAGATCTTCGTCGACGGGTCCTTCGCCGAAGACAAGGAGCACCCGAACGACATTGACGGCTACTTCGTCTGCGACATGCGAATGCTCGTTTCGGGGACCCTCGAGCGCGAACTCAACCGTCTGGACCCCTTCAAGGTGTGGACCTGGGATCCGGCCTCGCGCCGCCCGTACCGCGGGTCGCCCAAGGCTCAGCTACCCATGTGGCACCGCTACCGGGTCGAGCTGTACCCGCACTTCGGCCAGCTCTGCGGGATCAAGGACAAGTACGGCAACGACCTCGAGTTCCCGTCGGCCTTCCGCATGTCGAGGCGGGACGGACGACCCCGAGGGATCATCAAGATCGGAGGAGCACCATGATCCGCAACGAAGCTGAGTATCAGGAAGCCCTCTCTCGCCTTGAGGAGGAGCGACAGCGACTGGACGAGCACCGCACCCGCCTGGCGGGGATGGGGCTCGACGACGAGGAGTTGAAGCGCGCGCTGGATCCGCTCCGCTCGTTCCACCTCCAGCTCGAGGAGGAGGTGCAGAGCTACGAGCGCCTGAAGCGCGGTGACATCGGAGAGCTGCTCAACCTCCACGGCCTCGGTCACGCCCTGGTCGCCCTGCGCATCGCGCGAGGCCTGACGCAGAGGGAGCTCGCCGCGCGCCTCGGTGTCCACGAGTCGCAGGTCTCTCGGGACGAGCGAAACGAGTACCACGGCGTCACCGTCGAACGCGCGAGCCGCATCCTGGACGCCATGGGCGTTCGGCTGCGGAGCCTCTTCGAGCAGCCCATCCTCCCCAACGATCCGGGCGACCAACAGCTCGCCGCGGGCGCCTGACCAGGAGACCGCGGACGTCGAGGTGACGGCCCTGCTGCGGCATCACCCGCTGGCGAAGATGTAGAGGAGACCAATGCCGTTCCCCGCGGACATACGCGAAGAAGCGCTCGTCCGGTCAGCGCGCCACTGCTGCGTGTGCCACCAGGCGGCCGGGCGGGACGTCAACGTGCATCACATCGTGCAGGAGGCCGACGGGGGCCCGAACACGCTCGAGAACGCGATCGTTCTGTGCTCGAAGTGTCACGGCGAGGCCGGACACTACAACCCGCGGCATCCGCTGGGGACGAAGTACTCGCCAAGCGAGCTTCGCCGGCACCGCGACGAGTGGTGGGCCTATCGTGCAAACGGGTATGCCCCCGAGCACAAGCCGGCCGACTTCCAAGAGCCGCTGGGCTCCGGGCGTGGGGTCCCCGTTCACCGGCGCGAGGTTGGTGTCCTCTGGTCTCACCGCGCAGACATCGCGGTCGCGAAGGAGACCGTCGAGTTCGAGGCGAGGCTACTCGCCGAGGACCGCACCGAGGATCAGTCGGGCGTGCGCTGGATGGAGCTGTTCGCTCGGAGCGATGGGACCTTCCTCGTCTACGTCGAGTCCAACCATCGATGCGACTGGGGAGACTCCTTCCTCGACGGGGCACCGCCAGACCACGACCCTCTTCGGCTCGACGATCTCCACGAGCGATACCCATCGCTCGCCACCGCGGCGGGGCTTCAGCGGCTCCGCAGGCTGTGAGGCCTGCCAGGGGGACGACAACCCGCGCGACCACCCGCCGTCCCACTCCCCGCCCGCCCGCGGCTCTACTCCGGTGAACGAGGCCGTCCTCGGCCCCTCGCCGGAGCCGCCGCATGCCGCACCGCCACGACCTCAAGGTCTTCCTGCTCTCGAAGGACAAGCCCGCCGGGCCGCCGCGCCCCGGGCCGACGCTGGCCGTCGAGGCGCCGACGCTGGACGGGCTGCTGCCGGCCGCGAAGCGGGCGCTCGCTGACGCGGGGTACCCGCGTGACCGGGCGATCTCGTTCACGCCGACCGGGCTCGTCGCCTACGTCGAGGACCCGGCGTGAACGAGGGCGCCGCGGCAGACCAGGCGCACGCGCGCCTGCAGGCGATCCTCAAGGCCGTCGTCGTTGGGCGCGATGTCGCCGACGCGGCGAGCCGCGAGGCCGGCGAGTCGACGACGCTCTTCTCGTCGGCAGGGGCGCTCGAGCCGCCCTACGACCCGGAGGCGCTCTGCCTGCTGGTCGAGCACTCGAACGCGCTGCGCCAGAACCTCGACGCCTACGCGGTGAACATCGACGGCTTCGGGCACCGCCTCGAGCCGGCGATCGACTTCGAGGCCGAGGACGCC
>JAAZAA010000029.1 GCA_012514535.1 Myxococcales bacterium
AGCCCCTCGGTCCTCCGCGCCACGAAGACGGCAGACGACGGGTTGGCTCCCAAGGCCTCGAGCAACGAATGTGACACACAAGCCGTCTCTTCGAGTTCGCCTGGCTCCGTCTCGAGATGACTGCTCTCCGCGGCCACCGCGGTCCGCAGCTCCAAGAACGACGCGAACTCGCCAGGGCGCAGAAGGGTGACCCATGGCACGTCGCCGTACTGCCGCTCCGGCTCTCCCGCCGCGCTTCCCGGCGCAACGCGTTTCATCGGACCTCCACGGCGTTCTCCAGCACCTCGAGCCGTACGGTGGTTCGTCCGTCGCGGAGGCGGGCCTTCCATTTCGTCGCGTGGGGCGTCGAGAAGAACACGTAAACGGCGAGGCTCTTCTCTGGATGGGGGGTCACCTGGAGGTCCAGCGTGGTGCCCGGACGGAGGAAGCGATCGGCGAGGACACTCTCGTCCGGTTGCGTGGCGAGGCGCACCATCGCGCCGTACTCGTCCGTCAGGAACGTCGTGGGACCGTCGATCTCGCGCACCAGCATCCGCACGCTGCGCCCGTGGTTGGCCGTGGGGTGCGCCACGACCTCGACGCGCACGGCGGAGAGCGGCGCCGGGCCCGGAGACGGAGTCGACCCACCACAGCTCACGGCCAAGGCGCCGACACCGAACAGGAGCGCCCTGCACAGGAGCGCCCTGCACAGGAGCGCCCTGCACAGGAGCGCCCTGCACAGGATCCCGGCAGAGCACCTCATGGAACCTCCTTTCGCTCCGCCAACCGAGCCAGCTCGCGGAAGACGTCGCTCACGTCTCCGGCCAGCTCGAACTTCACGAGCGGGTGCCCCGGGAGCTTCTTCACGGGCCAGGCGAGCTCCGTGCACACCGTGTCCCCGCGGCGGGGAGCGCAGCCGCTGTCCAGGAGCTTCAAGAAGCTCCACGGACCGGGCATCGACGCAGCCTCGTAGTAGGCCTTCACCTCGCTGGCGTGCTCGTCGAGCACCTCCACGGACAGGGTGGAGGGTTCGCGTGACCACCAGGGCACCTCCAGGATGGTCTCGTCGGAGACCTGATTGAACGAGTGCATGCCGACGCCCGCGAGGGAGAGATAGGCGAGCGCGAGGAGCGGCTCCCCGATGGTCCCGCTCGGCAGCTCCAGGGGCGTCAAGGCCACGGCGAGGGGGCGCTGCTCCCCGTCGTCGAGCCAGAAGAGTGTCGTGAGCCGCTCCGCCGCGTTCAGGTAGTCGAGGAGCCCTTCGGGTTCGGGAAGACCGGACCGCATGGACCAGCGCCGTCGCTGATGCACCGTCCGTCCGCGGCTGGACACCACGACGGACGCGAGCAGGTCCTCCACCGTCGTCCAGAGCCGACCCTTCGGGGCGAACTCCTGAGCGACCTCCTCGACGGATGTGCTCAGGTCCGGCGACGCCGCGCTGGAGAAGGGATAGCGCCGCAAGAGGGCCGCCGCGGGGCGCACGATCTCCCTCTGCCAGGAGCGCTCGAGCTCGAGCAGCGCCTGGCTCCGCAGGGCATTGACGGGGAGCTCGAAGGGGCGTCGCCACTCACCGACGATCTGCTCCCCGTCGAGCCAACGGCCCACGTCCAGGTTGGCCCCCTGCTGCAGCGCCGTGAGCACGCCCAGGGCCTCGGCGAGCTGCTTCCCGCCCGCGCGGCCGTCGCTCGCCGCGGCCTCGGCTCCCTCTGCCTCGGCCAAGAGGGCGAGGAGCAGCTTGCCGTACTGCTCCAGCCCTTTGCTCTGGGTGACCTCGACGAGGCCGGCGAAGGGGCGCAGGGCGCTCTCGAGTCCAGGCGCCTGCACCCCTTCCAGAGGCAGGTCCGCGTGGCGGGCCACGGTGCCGACGAGCTCGGTGAACCAGGAGCCCGGCGCGGCGAGCTCCGTGAGCGCCGCTTTCGTGGCCGCCAGGTTGACGGGGGCGAAGCGCACGGAGAGCAGGTAGGACCGCAACGCCTCGAAGTACCGCTCGGCGTAGGCGTCCAGGTGACCACCGATCCACGCGAGCAGGTCGTCGTGATCGGCGGCGCTCAGCTCCGCCCCTTCGAGCCGCTCCGTCAACCCGCTCAGGGCGGGCGCGACGTACTTCGTGAACGCCTCGCGCGTGTACATGCCGGGCAGGGCCGTCGCCGGCCCGAAGGATCCGCGGAC
>JAAZAA010000178.1 GCA_012514535.1 Myxococcales bacterium
CGTTCGACGTGGGGAGTGCTTGACGTGCCTGCTCGCGGGTGCGGCGGGCGCGACGCGTTTGTTTCTCCTGCTCGGTCACCGGCGCCTCTATACCACCAGCGACGCGGTTGGCGACAAGCCCCTCGTCACCTCATTTTGGCTGCCATGGCTCCGGTGGTGGAGGCGGGAGCTCGTCGGCCAGGGGAACGAGGGCGAGGGCCTCGACCTCGACGTTCTGATCCGCGAACAGCGCGAGGGGGAACGGGTGCCCGGGCCGGGCTCGCCAGGCGTCGGGCAGGGTGACCGCCACCTCGGTGGCGCCCTCCGCCCCGACGCCACTCCCGCCGGCTCCGTGCTGGGTGGGCGGGATGCGCACTTCAAGTGCTTTCTCACGTTCGATTGTTGGGCGATATCGGAACCTTACCTTCGAATCCTTCGAGTTGCTCGGAGGGGGCTCGGTGCCTCTCTGGAGGTAGATGACGCCCCCTTCGGAGCCCCGCGCGCGAGCCCGCACCACCAGCCGCACGCCCGTGCCGTTCCCTCCCGGCGGCACGTTCAGGTGCGTCACCACCCCCGAGTTGGCGAGGGAGCGGACGCGCCGGAGCTGCTCGCGCTTGGGCCCACCGATGTGGTGGAGGATGTCTGCCTTCTGCGCGTGGGCGAGCCCGTCCTGGAGCGGATCGGGGACGCCCAGGAAGCGGACCAACGGGATCACGAGGTCCCCCTTCCCGCCGAGGGCGACGATCGCCTCCACGAGGGCGCTGCGAGCGCTCTGGTAGCGCTCGTTCATCAGCGCGCGCACGAGGAACCAACGGGCGTCCTTGTCGCCGATGGCCGCGAGCGTCCGGGCGATGTCGGGGCGCAACCGCACGTCCCCCAAGCTCCCCACGAGGGGCGCGACCGCCGCCTCGGAGCGGATCTTGGCGAAGGCGCGGAGCAGCTGCCGGGAGCGCTCGAAGTCCCGGGCCGCGGCGTCGTTCCACCAAGCCAAGAGCTCGCGCTCTCCGCGGGCGTCCCCCGTCTCCGCGAGGGCGAGGGCCGCCAGACGGCGGACGGGAGGCTCTCCGTCCTGCACCAGCTCGTAGACGAGGGGCGCCCCCTCCCCCAAGCGCGTCAAGGCGAGGGCGGCCCAGCGGCGCACCTCGGGATCTTCGTCGCGGGTGAGGGACAGGCGCAGGGAGCCAGCCGTCTCCGGTCGCTGGAGCTCGAACAGGAGCTCGGCGGATTTCCGACGGATGGCGGGGTCCGCGTCGTCGAGGAGCTCCGACAGATCGGGGGCAGCGTCCCCGTCGCCGGAGATCCCCCGCAGGATCGGCGCAGGCCACCCCCTGCCCTCCGCCCGCAGGCCCCGGGACTCGAACTCCCCGTGGGAGGCCGCCAGCTGCCGGGAGCGCTCCCGCATGCGCCGGAAGCGCTCCGGGTGCCTGCCGGACACGTCCACGCGCTGCGCGGGATCCGTGGCGAGGTCGAACAGCTGGCAGGCGCCGACCCGGCGCTCGCAGATCAGGCGGAAGGTGCCCTCCGCGAGGAGCGCGTAGTCCTCCGTCTCGGCGACGGCGAGGCCCTCGTCCTGCGCGTTCCCCTTCGGGCTCCCCTCCCCGCTCTCTTCCCCGGCGGGCGGCGGCGCGGCGCTCCCGTCCGGAGCCGCGGCTCCCTCCCTCGGAGTCCGGCGCGCCAGGAGCGGGCTCAAGTCTCGGCCGCGGATGCGCGGCTGCGGGGGCACCCCGAGGGCGCTCAGCACCGTGGGGAGCAGATCGATGGTCTGCACCGGTCGGGAGACGCGTCCAGGGACCACGTCTCCGGGGGCGACGACGACGAGGGGCACCCGCACCTGCTCCTCGTAGACGGTGGTGCCGTGATAGCGACCGCCGTGCTCCCCGAACTCCTCGCCGTGATCGGCGGTCACGACGATCACGGCTCGGGGGCTGCGCGCCCGCACCATGCGCACGAGCTCCCCCACCGTGTGGTCGGCGAAGGCGACCTCCGAGTCGTAGCGGTCCACGTCGCGCGCCCCGAAGTCGTACCCGGGCTGGGCCTCGTAGGGCTCGTGGGGGCCGAAGAGGTGCAGCCAGAGGAAGAGCCGCTGCTCGGGGGGCTGCTGCGCGAGGTAGTCGCGGATCTGCCCGAGGCGCTTCTCGCCCTCGGCGAACTCGACCTTCGTGTACTCGAAGTCGAGGCGGGACTCCTCGAAGCGGCGGAAGCGCGCGGTGTCGATGAAGAACACCGCGGGAGGATAGAAGGCAGCGGTTCGATAACCGTAGGTGCGGAGCAGGCCCGCCCAGGTGTCCGAGTCCTCTCCGGCTCCCTGGAGCAGCAACGGGCGCATGTACTTGCCCGTCATCAGGGAGGTCAGTGAGTAGGAGGTGTGCGGGGTGGCGGCGTAGGCCGCCTCGAAGACGACCCCTTCTCGCGCGAGGGCGTCGAGCTCGGGGGTCAACGGACGCCCGCCGCGGGTCGCTCCGAGCCGATCCGCGCGCAGGGCGTCCACGGTGATGAGCACGATGTCGCGCCCGGACCAGTCGAGGGTCGGTCCCCCCGGGGTCGCCGCGCTCACGCTCGGGAGCTCTTCGCAGGACGCGTCCTGGCAGCGGTTCGGAGGAGGAGGCGCCACCGTCGCCGCGAGGCGCACCCCCCAGCGGAGGGTGGGCGCGTGCTCCAGGAGGATCCAGCGGAGGTTGTCGAAGCCGCTCACGGATCGGGCGCCGGGCACCAGGGCCAGCGCCGCCACCGCCACCATCCCCACCGCGACGGCGATCCCGGCCGCGGCTCGGGAGAACGTCCAGCGGCCCAGTGTCCACCTCCGGCTCGCGCCGTCGCTCTGCGAGGTGCTCTGCGAGGGGAACCAGACCGCCCAGCCGAGCGCCGCGAGCGCCAGGGCGAGGCTCGAGAGGCCAGCGTGGAACGCGGGGTAAAGCCGTGGTAGAATGTATAGGTTGGCCAGCTGCACGAGGGCCACCACCAGGGCGACCCCGAGGCTCCAGAGGATCCTGCGGCGCCGAGTCTCCCGCGCCCAGCGGAGGGCCCGCGCGGTGCCGGGCGCCGCCGCCAAGGCCGCCGCCGCTGCCAGCAGCGCCACCAGCCCCGCGAATCCCCAGCGCTGCTCGGGGGCCGCCAGGTGGCGCCCCCCGCCCACGCCCCAGCCGATGGCTCCGCCCCAGAGCGCCCAGCCGAGGGCCAGCACCGCCCGGCGACGCCAGGTGGGCGCCGCGAGGAGCTCGAGCAAGAGCCAACCGAGCAGCGCCCCGGCGGCGCCCACGAGCACCCAGGCCGGCGTGAGGCCGATGGCTCCGTGCTGGAGCTCCCAGATGCTCGTGATCCGCGCGCGGGTCCCCCAGGCCACCACGGCCAGCTCCAGGGCGAGCAAGCTCCAGGCTGCGAGGAGGGCCAGAGCGAGCCGTTCTCCGAGATGGAGCCGCCTCTGCCGCTCGTGGGGCTGTCGGGTCACGGGTCAGTCGTAGTCGACGGCGCTCACTTCGTAATGGCGCACGCCAGCGGGCAGCTGGACCTGCACCTCGTCGCCCACCGACTTGCCGATCAGGGCTCGCGCGAGGGGGGCGGAGATGGAGATCCTGCCCTGATCGATGTCCGCCTCGTCGGCGCCCACGATCTGGTAACGGACCTCCTCGTCCGTGTCGAGGTTCAGGAGGGACACCGTGGCGCCGAAGCGGACCTTGTCGCCGCTCAGCTTGCTCGGGTCGATGATCTCCGCGCGGGCGAGCTTGTCCTCCAGGTCCTTGATGCGGGCCTCGACCATGCCCTGCCGCTCCTTCGCGGCGTGGTACTCGGCGTTCTCACTGAGATCGCCGTGCTCGCGGGCGATGCCGATCTCGCGGGAGATCTTCGGTCGTTCCTCCTTGAGGCGGCTGAGCTCTTCGCGCATCAGCTGCGCCCCGCGGGGCGTCATCGGGACTTTTTCCATGGCTTTCGAGGAAGTGGGGAATGGTGGGGTCGCGGCGAGGCGGCCCTCGAACGGAGTCGAATGGTTCGGAAGATGGCGCGAGCGAAGGAGCGAAGATCCTCCGAGGGAGGTGGCGCCCGAGGACGAATCCCCGGGAGGCACTCCCGAGGAGGACCTTGCCACGCTCCGGGAGCTTCGGCTCGCGCCTGCCCCCGCGTTGCGGAGGTGCTCTGGAGCGGCCATGCCGCAGGTGAGCTGGTCGTCCCTGACGGACGGCCCACCCCGAGCGGGTCCGCAAGCTATCACCAAGGACGACCGTTGCCAAAGCCCCCGGAGCGGTGAGAGGGCCTCCCTGGCGGGCCGTCCGCGGGCCCTCCGCGGCCCCGTCCGCCGCCCGTCCGCGGCCCCGTCCGCCCCGCTGTTCCCCCTCTGTTCGCGGTGCCGGTGGCCGCGCCATCCGTCGCTCCGGGCTTGCTCCCGTCCCCTCCGAACTGTAAGGCCCCTCCGTGCGCTCGCCTCGTCGATCTCTCCTCGCCCGCCGTCGGCTCGGCCGCCCGCTCCCGCCCGCTCCCGGAGCGCTGGGTGAGCGTGAGAGGGGGCGCGTAGGCGTTTCGAGGCGCGGGGGCTGGACGGCCCTCTTCCTGGTTGGCGTCCTGGGAGCGAGCGTTTCGGCGCTGGGTTGCGCCGGCGAACAGCGGCAACCCCAGACCGCCGCGGAGTACGCAGAGCACGCCCGCGCGGCCTACGAGGAGGCCCTCGAGGCCTTCTACGATCGCGACTGGGTGACGGTGATCCCGCTCATGGAAGAGGTGAAGCGGCAGTACGCGGGCACGCAGTACGCGCGCCTCGCCCAGCTGCGCATCGCCGACGCCCATTTCCGGCAGGAGAGCTTCCCGGAGGCGATCACCGCCTACCGCGACTTCGTGCGGGACTACCCGAACGATCCGGAGGTCCCCTACGCCCGCTACCGGATCGTCCTGTGCCAGTTCCAGTCGAGCGGCGCCTCGGCTTTCCTGCCGCCCCTCGAGGAGCGGGACCTCACCAGCGTCCGCGATCTGCACGAGAGCCTGCGGACCTTCCTGCGGGACTACCCGAACTATCCCGAGCGGGTCGAGCTCGACTACATGCTCCAGTGGGCGAAGGGCATGCTCGTCCGCTACGAGCTCTACGTCGCGCGGTACTACCTGGGGCGCGGCGAGTTTGATGCGGCCGCCGCCCGGACCGAGTATGCCCTCTCCAACTTCCAGGAGACCGGGCTCGAGCCGGAAGCCCTCGTCCTGCTGGCGGAGATCCACCTGAAGCGGGGCGACGAAGAGCGGGCGCGGCGCGCCCTCCACGCGGTGCTGAACCTGTACTCCGAGTCCCCGTTCACCGTGCCCGCTCGGCGCTTTCTCGCGCGGCTCGGGGAGCCCGTGGCCCAGAAGCGAATGGGGGCTGACGCCAGCGAGCCCTCGGAGTAGCGTTCCCGGTCGGCTCCGCCACGTTCTTCCCCGACCTTCCCTGCGCCTTGGAATACAGCGCCTTGGAAAACGCGTCCTCCGCTCCTCGCCCGCCGAGCTCTCCCGATCCCCTCGAAGCCCTCGCGCCGACGGTCCTGGTCGTCGACGACGAGCGCAACATTCGGCGCACCCTCGAGCTGGTGCTCACGGGCGAGGGATACCGGGTGCTGGAGGCCGGCTCCGCCGAGGACGCGTTCCGGCTGCTCTCGGAGACGGAGCCCGGGGTCGATCTCATCCTCTTCGACCTCAAGCTGCCGGGCATGAGCGGGCTCGAGGCCCTCGAGAAGCTGCGCCTGGACGAGGCCACCCGGGACGTCCCCGTGGTGGTGATCAGCGGCCACGCCACGGTCCACGACGCCGTCGCGGCCATCAAGCTCGGGGCGAGCGATTTCTTCGAGAAGCCCCTGAACCGCGAGCGCGTGCTCGTCAGCGTGAGCAACTGCATCCGCACGGCGCGGCTGTCGCGGCGCGTGGAGCAGCTGCGGGCGGAGGTCGAGGCGCGCTACGAGATGATCGGCACCAGCGCGCCGATGCAGAAGTTGTACGCGGCCATCGACAAGGTCGCGCCCACCAAGGCCAACGTCCTCATCACCGGGCCCAGCGGCACGGGCAAGGAGCTGGTGAGTCGGGCCATCCACCGCCTGAGCCCTCGCTGCGAGGCGCCCTTCGTGAAGGTGAACTGCGCGGCCATCCCCCGGGAGCTCATCGAGAGCGAGCTGTTCGGCCACGAGAAGGGCTCCTTCACCGGAGCGCAAGCGCGCAAGCGCGGCTTCTTCGAGCAGGCCCACGGGGGCACGTTGTTCCTGGACGAGATCGGCGACATGGATCTCGCCGCCCAGGCGAAGGTGCTGCGCGTGCTGCAGAACGGCGAGCTGGTGCGCGTGGGGTCCGAGCGCGCGGTGCACGTCGACGTGCGGGTGCTCGCGGCCACCAACAAGGATCTGGATCGGGCGGTGCAGGAGGGGGCCTTCCGGGAAGACCTGTTCTTCCGGCTCAACGTGTTCCCCCTCCAGGTGCCGGAGCTGCGGGCGCGGGGCGAGGACATCCGGCTGCTGTCGGACGCCTTCGTGCAGCAGTTCTGCAGGGAGAACGGCCTGCGCTCGAAGGTCATCCGCCCGGACGTGTACGAGGCCCTGGAGCGACGGCGCTGGCCCGGCAACGTGCGGGAGCTCAAGAACGTCGTGGAGCGGGCGGCCATCCTCAGCGGTGAGGAGATCACCGTCGCCGATCTGCCGGAGGACCCCCACTCGAGCCCCTTCGACGAGGAGGTGGAGGAGCCCACGACGGCGACGTCCCTGCCGCCGAGCGGCGCCGAGGGCGAGCGCCCGACCCTCCGCAAGTACCGGGAGATGGCCGAGCGCGGCTACATCCTCGAGACCCTGCGGGAGTTCGACTGGAACATCACACGCGCCGCCGTCGTCCTCGGCATCGAGCGCACCAACCTCCACAAGAAGATCCGCGGCTACAAGATCCAGCGGGGGGAGCAGTGATGCTTCGCCGAGCGCTCGGCGCCAGCGGGGCCCGGCGCCGGGACCTCGACGATCGCGCTCGCGGACGAGGGGCGCTCGAGGGATGACCGAGGCCTCGCCGGGCGCTCGCCCCGTGGGGGGCTGCCCTGCCGAGGGCCGGGCTCGGGGGGAACAGGCTTCGGGGAAACGGGCTTCCGGGAAATGGGCCGCTCTGCGCGACGTCGCCGATCGGATGACGTACCGCCGCGGAGGTCTGATCGGAGCGCCCGATCCGGCGCCGATCCACGTGCCCGGGCGCACGCCGACGGTCCTCGCGATCCACGGCTTCTGCGGCGTCCCCCGCGAAGTGGCCGTGGTCTGCAGCGCGGCGGCCTCCCGGGGCTTGGCCGCCCACGCGCCGCTGCTCGCGGGGCACGGGACGTCTCCGGCGGATCTCGCGCCGCTGCGCTTCGACGACTGGGTGGCGAGCGTGGAGCCGCTCTTCGAGGAGCTGACGGCGCGGGGGCCCGTCGTGCTGGCGGGGCTCTCCCTGGGGAGCCTCGTCGCCATCGAGCTTCTGTTGCGCCACCTTCGGCGGGGGAATGGCGCCGCCAGTGAAGAAGACGCGAGCGGCGCCTCGACAGGAAACGGCGCTGCCCGGGGCGCGAAGGGCGGCGCCGTGCTCGACGGTACTGGTTCCGACGGTACTGGGTCCGAGACGGGCGCGGCGGGGCGCGTGGTCGGGCTCGTGCTCCTCGGCAACGCCCTGTGGCTCGCCCGGCCCTTTCCGGGCCTGGTGCTCAGCCTGGTGGATGCCCTGAAGCTCCCGGATTTCGGATTTCCCAAATTCGGGACGGATCTCGGCGATCCGGAGACCCGGCGCGATCACACCACCTACCCGAGCCAACCCGTCGGGGGCGCCATCGACGTGCAGAGAGCCGGGAAGCGCCTGCGCGCCGAGCTCCACCGCGTCACCTGCCCCACCCTCGTGCTCCACGGCGCCTTGGATCGGACCTGCCCCGTCTCCAACGCCTGGCGCGTCGCGGAGCGGCTGGGGACCACGGACGTGCAGGTGCGCGTCCTGCCTCGCTCCCGCCACGTGCTCACCCGGGACGTGGAGCGGGACCAGGTCCGGGCCGCCGTCGCGGAGTTTCTGGCGCGATACTGAGACGAAGAAAGGACGCCGTCTGGTCGCTCACCGATCGCCCACCGATCGCCTGCCGCGGCGCGTGGGCCGGCGGACGTCGCCGCGCGGTCAGCTGCCCGTCGAGCCGAACCCCCCGCTGCCGCGGTGGCTCGATCCGCTCGCCTCGATCCGCTCGAGGCCCAGGTGCACGATGGGCCGAGGCACCATCTGCACGACCCGCGCCGGGAGCTCCAGGTCGGGGGCCTCCGGATCCACCTTGATGAGGGGCACGAGGATCTCGCCGCGGTAGCCGCGGTCGATCACGCCCACGTTGTTCGCCAGCAGGTATCCGCTCTTGATGATCGAGCTGCGCGGCACCACGTCGAGGTACCAGCCGTAGGGCGGCTCGATCACGAGCCCCGTACCGTAGAGGACGCAGGCGCCGACCCGCTTTTTCTCGTAGAGGAGGGTCAGGTCGTAGCCCGAGTCCGTGATGCGCTGCTTGAAGGGCGGGCGAGCGTCGGGGTGGACCGCGGTCCAGCGGATGGGCCCGGCGACGTGGGGACCCGCCTGGAAGGGAGGCACCCGCTGCGCCCACGCGAGATACCGGGCGAAGGGTTTCGCGCGGCAGGGCGCCGTGGCGTCCGGTGCGCTGGTGCCCGGCGCGCTGGTGCCCGGCGTGGCGGAGCCGGTCGCGGAGCCGGTCGCCGCCGCACAGGGTTCGTAGAGGTGCCCCAGCAGATCGAGGGCGTTGTGCCCGCTCCAGTGGAGCCAGCGTTTGCCCACGCGGTCCGGGCCGAGGGCGAGGAACTCGAGCAGCCCCTCGAGCAGACGAGCTCCGGGCCGCTGCAGGCGGACGCGCAGCACCGGGCGTCGCGGCGAGCTCACGTGCCCGCTGGCGTCGAAGAGCCCCCGAACGAAGGCCCAGCCGAGCTCCCGCCGCAAGGTGGGGAACTCCAGGCGCCCCGTGTCCCCCGGCGCGGCCGCGAGCCAACCGGCGGCGAGGGCGCTGGCGGGTGCAGCGACGTACACCCTGCCCCGGCGCAGCTCGTAGGCCAGGGGCTCCTGGGCGCTGCGGGGCCGGAGCAGATCGAGGAGGGGCGCGTCGTCCTCCTCCAGGCGCACCTCCAGGGTCCCCTGCCGATCGCGCCCGGCCGCCGCCACCACGCCCAGGGCGTAGGCGTGCACGGGCTCACTCATGTCGCCGAACAGCCGCTCTCCTGCCGTCATCGCGCTCCTTCGCCGCCGTCTCAGGACATGGCCGCCGGGATGCGATGCCGCTCGAAGATCTCCGCCGCCATCGAGCGGAGCTTCGCGGCTTCCCGCTGGATGTCCGGGTTCGTCTGGTAGATCGCCGAGGCGGTGACGTACTTCGAGAAGGCGAGGTAGCTGCGGGCGACCTCGATCTCGTTGCCGATCTCCTTACCGACGGCGATGGAGCGCATGAAGTACTCCACGGCCCGCGTCTCGTGTTTGCCGCCCCAGGCGCCGGCGCCCGTGATCTCGCCGAGGGTACGGAGGGCGATCGCGAGGTGCGCCTTGCTGCGCACCTGTCCGAACAGATCCACCGCCTCCTTGATGTGGGAGCGGGCGCGCTTCAGATCGCCCCGCAGCAGGTAGGACTTGGCCAGGCCGCGCTTCGCCTCCGCGAGCTGGAGCTTGTCGCCGAGCTCGCTGCTCAAGGCCACCGCCTGCTCCAACATCTGGATGGCCTCGTCCCCCTGCCCGAGGCGCTGCAGGGTCTCTCCGATGTTGGTGAGCCCCGCGGCGATGCGGGTGCGCTCGCCGATCTCCACGGCGACCTGGTGGGACTCCCGGAAGTACGCGAGGGCCTGCTCGAACTGGTTCTGGTCGATGGACAGCTCGCCCAGCGTGTTCAGGCTCTCGGAGATGCCCACGGGATCGCCGATCTCGCGGCGGATCTGGAGGGACGCCTCCAGGGCCTCCTTGGCGTTCGTGGGGCGCCCGTGGTCGGCCCACACCAGGCCGATGTTGTTGAGGCTGAGGGCGATGGAGCGTCGGTCCCCGAGCTCCTTACGCATGTCGAGGGCGATGCGCAGCTCCTTCAAGGCCGCGTCGTAGTCGCCGCGCACCCACAGCAGCCGCCCGATGTCGTCGCGACTCGCGGCGACGCCGCGCTGGTCCTGGACCCGCTCGAACAGCTCGAGACCCGCCTCCAGGTGCTGCTGCGCCTCGTCGAGGAACCCCGTCTCCCGATAGAGCCGCCCGATGCGGTTGTGGGCGGCGCCCCCCTTGCCCTGCAGGTTGAGGCGATAGGCGATGCCGAGCATCTGCCGGAACGCCTCCAGCGCCTCGTCGGTCTTGCCGAGCAGACAGAGCACGTCCCCGTGGTTGTGCAGGGCGTCGATGCGGCGCCGCGCGTCGTCGTCGCCGAGCAGGGTGAGCCCCTTGGTGTAGTACTCGTGGGCCTTGCGCGTGGCGAAGCTCTTGCGGGCGATGTCCGCGGCGTCCAGGAACGTGAACGCCGAGCGCGTCAGCGATCCGGCGCGCTCCAGGTGCTGGGCGAGCATCGCCACGTACTCCTCCTGGGAGCGGGCGCCCGTCTTCTGGGCGAGCCAGTCGGCGATGGTCTGGTGGTAGCGCCGCTTCGCCGCGGCGCTCGTGAGCGCGGAGATCTTCTCACGCTCGAAGTTGTGCTTGAACGAGTACTCCTTCTCGTCGGAGAAGACCGCGTCCTCGAGCTCGACCAGGTAGTCCCGCTCCACGAGCTGCCGGAGCACCTCCCGCAGCCGGGTCAGGTCCACCTCGTGATCCTTCGACCAGAGCTCGGGCAGCTCGCGATCCATGCGGTTCAGGGCGACGAGCCCCCCGAGCCAGAACACGCTGCCCATCGCCGCGGCGTGCTCGAGCACCCGGCGCTCCTGAGGGTTCAGCGCCGAGATCCGGATGGCGACCGCGTCCTCCACGGACATCGGCAGCCGCACCGTGTTCAGCCGGTCCAGGTTGACCCGCCAGCCCCCCGACTCGGCCACCTCCTCCAGCACCCCCGCGTCGTGGTAGGCGCGCACCATCTGCGCCAGCTGTCCCGGGTTGCCCGCAGCAGCCCGCACCCCCGCGTCCACGAGGGCCTCCGGCACGCCCCCTTCGCAGCGCCGCAGCAGGTGGCGGATCATTTCGCTGGCGGTCGTCGGTGGCAGCGGACCGAGCTCGATCACCGTGTGACGGTCGCCCCCCAGGGTCGCCCAGTCTTCCTGGGAGCTCAGCAGCTCCCGGCCCGCGGCGCACACCACCAGGAGCGGGCCGTTCAGCTGGGCGACCAGGGCCCCCAGCAGATCGAGGGAGTCGCCATCGGCGAACTGCAGGTCGTCGAAGACGAGCACGACCGGGTGCCGCGCCGCGTCGGCCTCGAGGAAGCGCCGCACCAGGGCGCGGCGCAGGGCCCGCACCTGGCCGGGATCCTCCGTCGCGGCCTCCGTGAGCGGGCTCTCGGGGAACGCGAGACCCACCAGCTGGCCCAGGAAGAAGCAGACGTCCCCCACCTTGCGATCGCCGAGGACCTCGGCCACCTCGGCGCTCAGCCGCTCCCGGGCCTGCTCGGGGTCGAGATCCTCGGTGAGGCCGAAGCGGGTCTTCAGCAGGCTGCTGAACACGCCGTAGCTCAGCCCCTGACGGCGCGCGTGGGCGACGTACACCCGAGGGCCCCCCTCTTCGGGGCGTGGGAGCTCCACCAGGAGCTCGTGGATGAGGCGGCTCTTGCCCGAGCCGTTGGCCCCAATCAGGGTGACCGCACGCACGCTCCGGGTGGAGGCAGTCTGGCGATAAGCCTCGCGCAGGTGCTCCAGCTGAGCGTCGCGCCCGATCAGGCGGGCGCCCAGGTTACCTGGCGGGAGCAAGCCGGAATCCGTGTCTCCCATTGCGGCGAGGAGTGTTGCCTGGAACACAGAGGACGCACAAGGGGCCGCCGGTGTGTGGGCGTCCGGCGATGAAGGCGCCGGGGGGCTGGCGCCTCCAGGCTGATCCGCGGTAGAAAATCGCCCCACCAAAGCGTCTGCGACGCACTCCGAGAGGCTCCCGTTGGCGTTCCCTTCAAAAACCCCTGCGCAATCCCACGAGAGCGAGAAGAAGTCCTTCGGCAAGGGCCTCTTCCAGAAGTGCACCGGCTGCGGTGCCGTGAACACCGCCGAGGAGATGCGCCAGCGCTGGCACGTGTGTCCGGAGTGCGGCTACCACCACCCGATGTCCCCGGACGACTGGCGGCGGTTGCTCCTGGACGACGCGAAGCTCGAGCGCTTCGACGAGCACATCAGCCCCGCGGACCCGCTACAGTTCTTCGACGGCAAGTCCTACCAGGATCGGGTCCGGGCCGCTCAGGCGGCGACGCGCCGAGGTGAAGGGATCGAGGTGGGCCGCGCCCTCCTCGACGGGCACCCGGTGGGGTACGGGTGCTTCGTCTTCAAGTTCATGGGGGGCAGCATGGGCTCGGTGGTCGGTGAGCGCATCACCCGCCTCTTCGAGCGGGCCACGAGCGAGCGGCTCCCGGTGCTGCTGCTGCACGCCTCCGGCGGAGCGCGCATGCAGGAGGGCATCCTCAGCTTGATGCAGATGGCCAAGACGGTGGCCGCCCTGCGGCGCTTCCGAGAGGTGCGCCGGCCCTTCATCAGCATTTGTTTGCACCCCACCACCGGCGGCGTCGCCGCCAGCACGGCGTTTCTGGGAGACGTGAACGTCGTCGAGCCCAACGCGCTCATCGGCTTCGCGGGACCGCGGGTGATCGAGAACACCATCCGCACCAAGCTCCCCGAGGGCTTTCAACGCTCGGCGTTCCTGCTCGAGCACGGCATGGTCGACACCATCGTGCCCCGGGCCGAGATGAAGCAGAAGCTGAGCGTGATCCTCTCGATCCTTGCCGGAGGTGCGGTTCCTCCTGCCCCCTCGAGCCGCCGGGTCCCGAAGACGGGAGCGTCCACGTGACCGCCTACGAAGAGGCGATTCGGCGGCTGTACGGCCTCGCCGGGCGGGGGCGTGACCTCGGCCTCGAGCGCATGGAGGCCGCCTGCGCCCATTTCGATCACCCCGAGCGCGCCTTCCGGGCGGTGCACGTCGCGGGGACGAACGGCAAGGGCACCGTGTGCGCCTTCCTTGCGGCGATGCTGCGGGAGTCGGGGCAGCGGGCGGGCCTGTACACCTCGCCGCACCTGTGCCGCTTCTCCGAGCGGATCCGCATCGACGGACAGCCGGTCCCCGACGATCGTCTCGCCGAGGCGATCCACCGCGTCATGGACGCGGCGCCGGACCTCAGCTTCTTCGAGACCGCGACCCTGGCGGCCTTCCTCCTCTTCCGGGACGCGGGCGTGGACATCGCGGTGCTCGAGGTCGGCCTCGGGGGGCGCCTCGACGCGACGAACGTCATCCCGGCGCCGGCCGTGGCCGCGATCACCCGGATCGCCTTCGATCACAAGACCGAGCTCGGAGACAGCCTCGGCAAGATCGCTGCGGAGAAGGCGGGGATCATCAAGGCGGGATCGAAGGTCGTGCTCGGCCGGCTCCACCCGGAGGCCCTCGCCGTGATCCAGGACCGGATCGAGGAGGTGGGGGCGGAGCTCGTGCCCTTGGGGAGCCCCGAGCCCGTTCCGGGAGCTCCCCTCGCCTACCCTCGCGTGGCCATGGTGGGGACGAACCTGGCCGTCGCGGTGACCGCCGGGCGCGCCCTCGGCCTCACGGCGGCCCAGCTGAGCGCCGGCATCGAGGCGACGGAGTGGCCCGGCCGCAATGAGCTACTGCACCGGGACGGCGAGGAGCTCACCCTGCTCGACTGCGCGCACAACCCCGACGGCGCGGTGGCCCTCTCCCACGGGCTCGACCCGGGTGCCCTCGGCGACATCGAGTCACGGCGGGAAATCGCCCTCGTCTTCGGGGCGATCCGGGGCAAGAACTACCGGGCGATGCTGCAGCGCCTCGAGCCCGTGGCAGGCCACAGGGTCTATGTGGCGCCCCCCATCAGCCGGGCGGTGGATCCCGCCGAGCTGACGGCCGTCCTCTCGGGCGAGATCGCCCCCGACGTGCCCAGCGCCCTGGAGCGGGCCCGGGAGCTCGTGGGGCCGCGCGGCCTCGTCGTGGTCACCGGGTCGACGTTCCTCGTGGGGGCGGCCCGAGGACACCTGCTGGGGCTCCCGATGGACCCCGCCATCGACCTGTGAGTGGCCGACGCGGGGCGCCCGCGCTCTGCGTTCGCCAGGGAGGAGGAACTCGACAATGCCTTCGTTCGACGTGGTTTCCAAGGTGGACTGGTCCGAGGTGAAGAACGCGGTCAACCAGGCCGAGCAGGAGGTGGGTCAGCGCTTCGACTTCAAGGGGACGGGCGCGGAGATCGAGCTCAAGGACAAGCTGATCGTGCTCCGCGCCAACACCGAGGAGCGCACGAAGGCCATCCTCGACGTGCTCCAGACGAAGCTGATCCGCCGCAAGGTGAGCTTGAAGCACCTCGACGCGGGCGAGCCCGAGAAGGGACCGCGCAGCTCCTTCAAGCTGGAGGTGCGGGTGAAGGAGGGCATCGAGACGGAGAAGGCCAAGGAGATCGTCAAGCTGATCAAGGACGCCAAGCTCAAGGTCCAGGCGGCCATCCAGGAGGACTCCGTGCGGGTCTCGGGCAAGAAGCGTGACGACCTCCAGGAAGTGATCCAGATGCTCCGAGGAGCGGAGAAGCTCGACCTCGACCTGCAGTTCGTCAACTTCCGGGACTGACCCGTGGAGGCCCGGCCGCAGGAGCCGCCTTCGAGGCCCGCGCCGCTCGTCGCGCCCCTCGCAGCGCACCCGGCGGGTTCGGACCGCGCCAGCCAGCGAAGACCACTCTCATGAATCAACGTAAGCTCTTTGGAACCGACGGCGTGCGCGGGCGCGCCAACGTGGCGCCCATGACCCCCGAGCTGGCGCTGCGCCTCGGCCGCGCCATCACCCACGTCGCGCGCAAGCGAGCCCGAAAGAACCCCCGAGTCGTCATCGGCAAGGACACGCGCCTGTCCGGGTACATGATCGAGACGGCCCTCTGCGCCGGCATCTGCGCGATGGGAGGCTGGGTCATGGTGTCCGGCCCCATCCCGACCCCCGCGGTCGCGAACCTCACCCACTCGATGCGGGCCGACGCCGGCGTGGTCATCAGCGCCAGCCACAACCCCTTCGGCGACAACGGCATCAAGATCTTCGGCCCCGACGGGTTCAAGCTCCCCGACGAGGAGGAGCTCGAGATCGAGCGGCTGCTGGACGATCCGGTGCTCGATCGCGGGCCAACGGGCGAGGGCATCGGCAAGGCCGTGCGGCTCGACGACGCTCGGGGTCGGTACATCGTCTACGCCAAGTCGACGTTCCCCAACGATCTCACCTTGAACGGCCTGCGCGTGGTCGTGGACGCCGCGCACGGCGCCGCGTACCGCGTGGCCCCGGAGGTGTTCTCCGAGCTCGGCGCCGACGTGATCCCGCTCGGCGTGCGCCCGAACGGTCGTAACATCAACCGACAGTGCGGCGCCCTCCACCCGGAGCACGTGCAGCACGAGGTGCTCAAGCGCCAAGCGCACCTGGGCATCGCCCTCGACGGCGACGCCGACCGCCTGATCATCGTCGACGAGCGCGGTCAGATCGTGGACGGGGACGCCGTCATGGCGTTGTGCGCCACCCGCCTGCTCCAGCAGGGACGCCTCGCGAAGAACACGCTCGTGGCGACGGTCATGAGCAACATGGGGCTCGAGCGCGCCCTCGACGCGGCTGGCGGGCGGGTGCTGCGGACCGCGGTGGGCGATCGTTACGTCGTGGAGGAGATGCGTCGCTCCGGGTTCACCTTCGGGGGCGAGCAGTCCGGGCACCTGATCTTCCTCGACCACGCCACCACCGGTGATGGCATCGTCGCGGCGCTCCAGGTGCTCGCGATCATGGTGCGGGAGGAGCGCCCCATCGGTGAGCTCGCCCAGGTGATGCAGCGGGTACCGCAGCTCCTCGAGAGCGTGGTGTTGCCCACGCGCCGTCCCCTGAGCGACATGGCGATGCTCACCGCACGCATCGCGCACTACGAGCAGAAGCTCGGCAAGGAGGGGCGCGTGCTGGTGCGCTGGAGCGGCACGGAGCCGAAGCTCCGTCTGATGGCCGAGGGCCCGCGCCCCGACGAGCTCCAGGAGCTCATCTCCGATCTCGCGGATGCCGCGCGCCGCGACATCGGGAGCGCCTGAGCGGGCTCCGCGCCAGGGACGCCGGATCCGCAGCTCGAATCGGTCGGGTGACGATCGGCGATCAGCGGCGCGGCGAGGGCCCCGAGTCGTCGTCGAACATGAAGGGCAGCTCGACCTGCTGCAGCCCGGTGAGCCGCTTGGGGCGCTGCACCCCCTTCTGCTCGAGGAGGGCGGCCTCACGTTCCATGTCCGCCTCCATGACCTCCGGGTTGTCGAGGGCGAAGGCGAGCGCGTCGAACACCTTGGCGGGGGAAAGCTGGGGGTAGCGCTTGAGGATGCGCTCGACGGGAGTGCCCGCACGATAGAAGGCGTACAGGCGACGCACTGGAACCCGGGAGCCGCCCACGTAGGGGCTCCCCTGGAGCACCTTCTTGTCCACGCGCACGTGGGGATGAGGAACCAGGACGATGGGCAAGGACGACACGGCAGCGCTGCTCCACATGATGACCGGTTGCCCATACACGCAACCAGGCCGAACGGTGAAACATTCGACGAAAACCGGGCGACTGTCGAGCCAATGGAGTCCGGGACGCGAATTTGGTGCTCCGTCGCGCCCGTCCCGGACACGCCCCCGCAGGGGGGCGCATCCAGGAGGCCCGGAAGGGCCGTCAGGGAGTCGTCGAAGATCCCGTCGCGAGGATCCGATCCAGGTGGGCGGATCGGCTCACTCGGGGGCCTGTCGCGCGCCTTCGCCGCTCGGGCGTCGAGAGGCTCCGATCAAGACGCGGGGGACAGCTCCTCCAGGATCCGATCGGCTACCTGCGCCGCCGTGAACCCGAACCTGGTGGCGATCTCCTTCCACGGCGCGGAGGCACCGAAGCGATCGAGCCCGATGCAGATCCCGTCGAGCCCGGCGATCGCGCGCCACGGCGTCGTGACGCCGATTTCGAAGGTCGCCCGACGGACCCCGGGGGGGAGCACGGCGTTCTTCTTCTCCGGAGGGAGGCGCAGGAACGCCTCCACGCAGGGCATCGAGACCACCCGCACCCGCTGCGCCCGCGCTCCGAGCTCCGCCCGCTCCAGGAGCGCCTTCGCCTCCAGGGCCACCGACACTTCGCTGCCGGTGGCGATGAGCACGAGGGTCGGATCCGCCGCCTCGGCGAGCACGTAGGCCCCGTCGAGCATCTGTCGCGGATCGAAGTCCGCGGGCCGCGGCAGCTCGGGCACCGTGTGACGCGTCAAGGAGAGGACCGTGGGGCCATCACGCCGAGACAGGGCGTGGGTCCAGGCCGCCGCGCACTCGAGGGAGTCCGCGGGGCGCACCACGTCCAGGTTCGGGACCAGGCGGAGGGACCACAGCTGCTCGACGGGCTGATGGGTCGGTCCGTCCTCGCCCAGATAGATGGAGTCGTGGCTGAAGACGTAGACCACCTGCTGGCGCATCAGGGCCGCGAGGCGCATCGGCGGCCGCATGTAGTCGCTGAAGATGAGGAAGGTTGACCCGTAGGGCACGAACAGCCCCGAGAGGGCGAGCCCGTTGAGGATCGCGCCCATCCCGTGCTCGCGGACCCCGAAGTGGAAGTTGCGCCCGCCGAAGGCACCCGGTCCGATGTCGCCCCCACCCTTGATGGTCGTCTTCACGCTCCCGGCGAGATCCGCGGACCCGCCCACCAGTCCAGGCACGAGCTCGGCGACCTTCTGCTGGATGTGACCGGCGTGACCGCGGGTCGCGTCGGCCTTCGTGCTGCGCGCGGCGATGAGCTGCTCGAGCAGATCCGCGGGCACCTCACGGTTGAGGAGCGCCTTGAAGGATTGCAGAGTATCACCTTGCAATCCTTGGACTTTTTTCTGCCAGGCGTCGTAGGCGCGCTGGTTCTCCGCTCGCCAGGCGCGGAAGGGCTCGTAGGCCTCGGCGGGGACGTGGAAGGTGGGCTCCAGGGGCCAGCCCGCGGCTTCCTTGGTGGCGCGCACCTCGTCCGCTCCGAGGGCGGCCCCGTGGGCGGCGGCGCTGTCCTGCTTGTTCGGGGAGCCGTAGCCGATGTGCGTGCGGGCGACGATCAGGGCCGGGCGCTCGGCGGCGACGGCCGCGTCGAGGGCGCGGCGGACCTCCTCCGGCGCGTGCCCGTCCACGTGCCACACCTGCCAACCGAGGCTCTCGAACCGGCCCGCGACGTCCTCGGAGAAGCTCAGATCCGTGGCGCCGTCGATGGTGATCTGGTTGGCGTCGTAGACGACGACGAGGTTGTCGAGCTTCAGGTGCCCGGCGAGGCTCGCGGCCTCCCCCGCGACCCCCTCCATGATGTCCCCGTCCGACGCGAGCACGAACACGCGGTAGTCGATGAGGGACGCATCGGCGTGGTTGACGCGCTCCCCGGCGAGCTTGGCGGCGAGGGCCATGCCCACCGCGTTGCCGAGCCCCTGCCCGAGGGGGCCGGTGGTGGTCTCGACTCCGGGGGTGTGGCTGTACTCGGGGTGCCCCGGGGTCTTCGACTCGTACTGCCGGAAGGCTTTCAGGTCGTCGACGCTGACGTCGTAGCCCGCCAGGTGGAGCACGCTGTACAGGAGCATCGACGCGTGTCCGCAGGACAGCACGAAGCGGTCGCGGTTGGGCCAGGCGGGATCCTCGGGGTTGTAGCGGAGGTAGCGCGTGAACAGATCGACCGTGATCCCGGCCAAGGCCATGGGGGTGCCTGGGTGGCCGCTGCCTGCCTTCTCGACGGCGTCCACGGAGAGGAATCGGACGGTGCGCACCGCCTGTTCGAAAGGTGTCATCTGCTGGGTGGGGGGACGAGGGTTGGAGCGAGCCCGTCATGACGGGCGGCCAAAAACCAATGTGCCCTGGAGGGGTGACCCCCGGGGCGGCTTCCCCTTAGCACGCCGGAGCCAGCCCGCGCAGAGGATTTCCAGGTCATCGCGGCTCCGTGTCGAGGCCCGGAGAACCCGCGGTGCGCAGAGCGCGGAGGCGGCTCACCGCCCGCTGGTGTTCCTCGAAGGTCCGGCTGAAGGTGTGCCTGCCGGCGCCGTCCGCGACGAAGAACAGGTAGTCGGACTGCGCGGGGGCGAGGACCGCCTCCACCGCCTCGAGCCCCGGGTTGGCGATGGGACCCGGTGGCAGGCCAGCGTGGCGGTAGGTGTTGTAGCGGTTGGCCGGATCCCGCAGCATCGCGGGGAGGACACGGCCCTCGAAGGCCGCGCAGGAGGGAGCGAGGGACGGCTCGTAGAGGCAGCCGTAGACCGCCGTGGGATCGCTCTGGAGCCTGCCCCGGGTCTCTCCGTCCGTCGCCGCCAGGCGATTCAAGAAGACGCTCGCCACGAGGGGGCGCTCCTCCCCGTGTCCGGTCTCCTTCTCCACGATGGACGCGAGGGTGAGCACCTCGCGCTCCCCGAAGCCGTGGGAGGCGCGTAGCCGCTCCAGGGCGCCCGGATGTTTGGCGAACAGCTTGGTGAGCCGCTTGCGGGTCTCCTTCACCATGCGCCGGACGACGTCCTCGGGCGGCGTGTTGTGGGCCAGCTCGTACGTGGCTGGGAACAGATAGCCCTCGGCGCTCGGCCCGGCGACGTCCAGCGCCGTGAGGAGCTCCGCCCGCTCGCTCGCCTCGACGAAGGCGTCCGCGAGGCACACCTCCGATCTCTCGAGCCGCTCGGCGATCTTGCGCCGGTGCCAGCCCTCCGGCAGGGCCACTCGCGTCGAAGAACGTCCCGGCAGCCGTGCGAGGCGGGCGCTCAGCTCCCGCGGGCTGAGCCCGCGGCGAAGGAGGTGCTCGCCGGCGTCGAGCTCGACCCCCGGCAGGAGAACGCTCAAGTACAGGCGCATCAGCCGGGGGCTCTGGACGAGCCCCGCCTCCGCGAGGCGCTCCACCGCCTGCCCCTTGTCCGATCCGTCCAGCCAGATCACGACGGATCCCCCCCCCTCTTCTCCCGCGCTGCCCGGCAGGAGCGACCAGACGAGGAGTCCGGACACCGAGAGCACACCCGCCAGCAGGCCGAGGAGGCCGATCTTCAGCCACGAGCCCCGACGATCGCCTCCCGGGCGGCCCCGCCCCGCGCCTCCGCTCCGGCCAGAAGCACCTCGCCCCCGGGCCGCCCGCTCGACCTTCCTGCCCCCGCTCCTCCGCGCTGCGGATCGGCGCCCCGCCCCCTCCATCTCGGCCGTGCGCCTGGTGAGGGCGTTCCGGGAGGCCCGAGGTGCCCTCGAGCGCGAGCTCACGGGGAGCCTCCGTCGGCGCCCCGACGGGCATCGAGCCAGCTCTGGAGCAGGATCGCCGCCGCCGCGCTGTCGATGCGGCTCCTGGATCTGCGCACGTCGAGGCCCGTCTCGTGGAGGCGGGCCTGGGCTTCCACGGTGGAGAGGCGCTCGTCCACCAGCTCCACGGAGCACCCAGTGGTCTGGGCCAGCTCCGCGGCGAACTGGCGGGCGCGCCGCGCCGCCGGCCCTTCCTTTCCGTCGAGGTGACGGGGCAGGCCCACGAGGAAGTGGTCGATCTTCTCCGAGGCCGCGAGCTTCCGTAACTCTTGGAGCAGCCCCCTCCGGTTGCGCCCGTCGAGGAAGGGGCGGGGGTGCGCCAACCAGCCGAGCTCGTCCGCCACCGCGACGCCCACGCGGGTGGTCCCCAAGTCGACGGCAGCGGCTCGCCCTGGCGGGGCTTCGGGGACCAGGGGGTCGTTCACGCGGGCTCCCTTAGCACGATTCGTCGGCGCGACCGGGGCTGCTTGACCCGGTGCGCGCGACTTTGCATAAGCCCCCTGCGCCTCGGGCCATTCAGGGCGAGGCACCGCAACTTTCGAGAAAGACCGATGAAGTTACGCGCCGTCAAGGGGATGAACGACATCCTCCCCGACGAGACCCGGCGGTGGCAGCGGCTCGAGCATGTCTTCCGTCGCACGGTCGAGGCGTACGGCTACGAGGAGCTGCGCACGCCCGTGCTCGAACAGAAGGAGCTGTTCGAGAAGTCGACGGGAGAGACCAGCGAGGTCGTCCAGAAGCAGATGTTCACCCTCGAGCGCAGCGGCGAGACCCTCGCGCTGCGCCCCGAAGGCACGCCGAGCGCGGCGCGGGTGTACATCGGTCAGTCGATGCACGCTCGGGAACCGGAGACCCGCTGGTACTACGTCGGGCCGATGTTCCGCGCGGAGCAACCGCAACGGGGACGCTACCGCCAGTTCCACCAGGCGGGCTGCGAGCTGTACGGCAACCCGGGTCCCGTGTGCGACGCGGAGATGATCGACATGCTCTACCGGATGCTCGTCGACCTGGGCATCCCGAACGTCCAGGTCAACGTCAACTCCCTGGGCGGGCCGAACGCCCGGAGCCTGTACCGGGAGCGCCTCCGCGCCTTCTTCGAACCCAAGCGAGCGGAGCTCAGCCCCCACGCCCAGGAGCGCCTGGCGGACAACCCGCTGCGGATCCTCGACTCCAAGGACCCGCGGGATCGGGCGGCGAGCGATGGCGCGCCGGTGCTGCTCGACGTGCTCGACGAGGACGATCAGGCGCACTGGCGTGGGCTCCTGCAGGCGCTGGACGCCCTCGGCACCCCCTACACCGTGGACCCTCGCCTCGTGCGCGGCCTCGACTACTACACCCGCACCTGCTTCGAGCTGACCGCCCAGACCGGGGAGCTCGGCTCCCAGAACGCGCTGCTCGGCGGCGGACGCTACGACGGCATGATCGAGTCCTTGGGTGGGCCCAAGACCCCCGCCATCGGCTTCGCGATGGGCCTCGAGCGCATCCTGCTCGCCCTCGGGGAGCTCGAGGTGGCGCGCCCGGAGCTCTGCTTCGTCGCGCCCCTGGGCGAGCACGCGGCGCTCGAGGGAGTCGTCCTGGCGCGGCGGCTGCGGGACCGCGGCCTGCGCGTCGTGCTCGACGGGCGAGACAACTCCCTGAAGAGCAAGCTCCGGCGAGCCAACAGCATGGGCGCGCGCTGGTGCCTGGTGTTCGGCGACAGCGAGCTCGACCGAAAGATCGTCCAGGTGAAGGATCTCACGGCTCACAAACAGGAGGAGCTCTCCCCGGAGGAGGCCGTCGAGCGCCTCGCTGCCGAGAACGCTCAGCCCCCTGGCGCCGTCGGGAGTCGCCCTTGAGGGCCGCTCGCTGCGTCGCGGGCGCGGGGCCGGCCCTGGCCCTTTTGCTCCTGGGGCTGCCGACGGCGGCGCAGGATCACGTCTTCGGCCCCGGCGGCGGCGGGATCGCGCCCATGGGGCGTCCTCCACCTTCCCAGGCGCCCCCGCAACAGGCGCCGAGCGACGCCCCGGAGACCCACGCTGCTCCGGGCGGCGCCGACTCCACCCTGCCCCAGGGCAACGAGCCCACCCTCCCGGAGGACCCCCTCGAGATGTCCGAGGAGACCCGGGCGCGCATCGGCTCCGACGGCGATCCTGCGACCTTCGGGACGGTGGGCGACACCGAGCGCCAGTTCTACGGCCTCTACTACAACGAGGTCGCGGGGGAGTACCGCTACCGCGTCGCCTTCCCCGTCTGGGCCGAGCGCACCAAGCCGTCCCTGACGGATCCCACGGTCCCCGACCGCGCGTCCCTCTTCGGCGGCCTCTACTACAACCGACGCAGCGCCGAGCGGGCGGACGACGTGCTCTTCCCCCTCGTCTGGAACCTGCGGGACCGCATCTCCGACGACCGCACGACCGTCGTGGGCCCCTTCGTGAATCGCCGCGCCCCCGAGGAGAGCGACGACTGGCTCGCGCCCCTCTACATGACCGGGCGGCGCCCGGGCGGCGGCTACACGATCATCCCGCCCTTGCTGACCGCGCTCACGAGCCACGCGGAGGGCGGCTTCAACCTGATCGGGCCAGGGTTCTGCAGCTGGAAAGGCGGCAACCGCTGCGACGTACGCACGGCGACGGACATCGACGTGGGCGTCGCGCCCCTCTACTTCTTCGGTCAGGACGCGGGCTCTCAGTACGAGGTCATCCCACCGCTGCTGCACTACTACCGCTACCGGGAGCGGGACCTGTCGTGGCTCAACATCTGGGGCCCCTACTACCGCGAGCACACGGAGAAGAGGGAGATCTTCCACCTCCTGCCCTTCTACTGGAGCATCTGGGGCAAGGACGAGCGCCACACGACCGTCGCCCCGTTCTTCCATTACGGACACAAGGGCGACCGTGAGAACTTACTCATCACGCCCCTCTTCATGAACCGGACGGGCCCCGCCGGAGAGCGCACCTTCGCCACCTGGGGCTACGCGCGTCATCGGGGCCGCACCGAGCTCGACATGATCACGCCCCTGTTCTGGCACTACCGTGATCCAGACATCGGGCTCGATCAGAAGCTCCTGTTCCCCTTCCTCTACACGCGGACCAGCCCCCGTGAGGACACGACGGCGTTCCTGCCGTTCTGGGCCCACTCCAAGCGCCACGGCATCAGCCGGTCCCTCTGGATCACCCCCTTCTTCAATCATCGCACGCACCTGCGTGGTTGGTCCACCAGCATCCTCCCGCTCTTCTTCGTGGGGCGGGACGGCAGCGACACGCACCTGGTCGTTCCCCCGGTATTCTGGGATTTCGCCTCGCCGCGCAGCCGCGCCACCGTGGCTTTCCCCGTGTACTGGCGCTTCAGCGACGAGGAGAGCGTCACGCAGCTCGTGGGCAACGTGTACTACCGCGAGCAGCGCCAGCGCGCGGGCCTCGACTGGCAGCTCCACGTGTTCCCGTTCTTCAGCTACGGCGAGACCCCCGACGGCCACTGGTGGGACGTGCTCTACGGGTTGGCGGGCTACAGCCGTCGCGGCACGGCGACGAGCGTGAAGACCCTGTGGATCCCCATCCCGCTCAGTGACTGAGCTGGGCTGCTTGAGCTGGGTTGCTTGAGCTGGGCTGCTTGAGCTGGGTTGCTTGAGCTGGGCGACGCGCGGCACCTGGGCGTCCGGGGCCGCTCCTGGAGAACGGGCGCTCGGGGCCCGGAGAACCGGCGGCGCGTCGGCCCTTTTCCGGGATTCGAGGCGGATCTCGCAAGAAAAGATCGCGTGATTTCGGGCACTTGAAAAAAACTCTACTAAGGCGATAGGGATAGGTGCATTATCGCACCGTGTTGGACCTTCTGGACCCCTACGTCATCCTGGCCGGGCTAGGAGTGGGCTTCGTCGTCGGCCTCACGGGGATGGGCGGCGGAGCGCTCATGACGCCCTTGCTCGTGCTGCTCTTCGGAGTGCCGCCCCTGACGGCGGTCTCGAGCGACATCGTCGCCGCGATGGTCATGAAACCCGTGGGAGGCACGGTCCACTGGAAACGGGGCACCGTGAACCTGAAGCTCGTGGGCTGGCTCGTGGCCGGCTCCGTGCCTACGGCGTTCCTCGGGGTCCTCCTCCTACGGGAGCTCGGCGCAGGACCGGATCTCCAGGCTCACGTGAAGCTGGCCCTGGGCTTCGCCCTGCTCGCGGTCACGTTCGGCTTGGTGATCCGCCCCCTCCTGGCGGCCCGCCGGAAGCCGGGCGACAGCATGATCCCCTTGCAGGTGAAGCCGTTGCCCACGTTGTTCATCGGCATCGTCGGCGGTCTGGTCGTCGGCCTCACCTCCGTGGGCTCCGGCTCGCTGATGATGATCCTGCTCCTCCTGCTCTACCCGCGCCTGAAGCTCTCCGAGCTCGTGGGGACGGATCTGGTGCAGGCGGTTCCCCTGGTGGCCAGCGCGGCCATCGGTCACCTGCTCTTCGGAGATTTCGAGCTCGGTCTCACGGGCTCGATCCTCGTCGGCAGCCTGCCCGGCGTGTTCCTCGGGGCACGCTTCTCGTCGCGCGCGCCCGACTACGTCATCCGCCCCGCCCTGATCGTGGTGTTGCTCGCCTCCGGTCTGAAGCTCCTGTCCGTGGGCACTGGGGTGCTGGCCACCGCGGTCGGTACGGCCGCCGCCATCGGGGTGGCGCACGGCGTGATGGAGGCGCGTCGGGAGAGGCAAGCGCGCCAGGAGCTCGAGGTCGCCAGCGCGGACGGCCCGCTCCCCGCACCGGAGCTCTGAGCCCGCACCGGGCTGAGCCCACGCCCGAGATCTGACGGGCGCGACGCGACGCGGTACGCTCGCAGCATGGCTGAGCGCGCGCGTGTGGCGGTCCTCGGGGCCTCCGGGTTCGCGGGGGCGGAGCTCCTGCGACGGCTGCTCCAACATCCGGCGGTGGAGGTGGTGCGGGTGGTGGCCGACGATCACCTCGGCCAGCCGATCGCCGCCGCCCACCCCCACCTCGAGGGACTCAGCTCCCTCCGCTTCGAGCCCTTCGACGCCGCGCGCGCGGTGGACGCGGATTTCGTCCTCATGGGGCTGCCCCCCGAGGCGAGCTTCGACGTGGTGCGCAGCGCGCACGGCAAGGGCGTGCGCATCATCGACATGTCGGGGGCGTTCCGGCTGAAGGATCCCGCCCTGTTCGAGCGCTTCTACGGACGCCCCCACCCGCTGCCGGAGCTGCTGTCCGACTTCGTGTACGGGCTGCCCGAGCTGAATCGGAGCGCCCTGCGCGACGCGCGCTACGTCTCCTCACCGGGCTGCTTCGCGACGACCATCACCCTCGGGCTCCTCCCCCTGGCGCGGGCAGGGCTCCTCGCGGGGGCCGTGCACACGGTCGCGATCACCGGCTCGAGCGGCGCGGGGAAGGAGCCCACCGCGACGACGCACCACCCGTCCCGGGCCGGGAACGTGCGCACCTACAAACCCCACACGCATCCCCACGCTCCCGAGGTGGCCTCCACCCTCGCCGCCGCGGGCGCGCGGGATCTCCAGATCGAGTTCGTACCCGTCGCCGGTCCCTTCGTGCGGGGCATCTTCGCGACCTCCTTCGTCCCCCTCGGCGACGGGGTCCTCTCCCAAGGAGTAGACGGCGCGCTCCGCCAGGCCTTCGGCGCGTGCTTCGAGGGCGAGCCCTTCGTGCGCGAACCCGCGGGGCGTCTCCCGGAGGTGATCGCCGTCGCCGGCTCCTGCTACGCGGAGGTGGGTTACGTGGTGCGTCCCGGCGGGGTCACCGTCTTCTCCGCGCTCGACAACCTGATCAAGGGGGGAGCTGGCCAGGCGGTGCAGAACCTCAACCTCATGCTGGGGATCCCGGAGACCACGACCCTCGCGGATCCCGGGCCCTATCCGTGATCCCTCCGCTCACGCCGCGTGTTCTCGCGAACGGCTCGATGAACGCCTCACGCGGGGCCAGACGGCGCGCCCCCATCGGGATCCCTGCCGGGTCCCTGCTTCCCCGCTGGCTCACGAGGGGGCGGCGCTGCTCACCAGGGGGACGAACCGCACCCCGTAGTGCTCCTGGCGCCGGAAGGCCTCCGCGCGCAGCCCCTCGCCGACACGTTCCCAGACCTCGAGTTGCTGGGGCCCCTCGAGCGCGCCCACGGGGATGACGAGGCGACCGCCCAGGGCGAGCTGTTCGAGGAGGGGGATGGGCACCTCCGGCGGCGCCGCCGTCACCAGGATGGCGTCCCAAGGGGCCTCCTCCGGCCAGCCGCGGGTGCCATCTCCGCAGCGGAGGTGGACGCGATCGGGGCCGTATCCGAGGGCGCGCAGGTTCCGCTCCCCGAGGGCGCAGAGCTCGGGGACGTACTCGATGCTGAACACCGAGTCGCAGATTTCCGCCAGGATCGCAGCCTGGTAGCCGCTCCCGGTGCCGATCTCGAGGCAACGATCCGTCGAGGACAGTCGAGCCAGCTCCGTCATGCTCGCCACCACGAAGGGCTGGCTGATGGTCTGGCCCGCCGCGAGGGGCAGCGCCCCATCCTCGTAGGCCCTCGCCGCGTAGGCGGCGGGAACGAAGGCGTGTCGCGGGACCTTCGCCATCGCGGCCAGCACGCGTCGATCGCGGATGCCGTTGCGTTCGAGGTGCCTCGCCAGGGCCAGCCGCTCTTCCCGCCGCTCGAAGAATGCGGGCGCCAGCTCGTCCCGTCCCTGCTGCATCTTCAAGGGGTCTTCTTCGCCCGACGCTGCGGACCGGGAGCGCTGCGCGGGGCTCTCCCCGAGGCGGTGGCCTGGGTCGTGCTGGTTCGTTTCTTCGCTCGCGCGGGGCCGCTGGCGGTCGCCTTCTTGCGTCCGCCCTTCCCCGCCGCCGGCGGTTGAGCGCTGCCACGTCGCCATATCCTAATCATGGCCTCGAGCTCTCCGAGAAGCGAGGCGTCCGACTCGCGCCAGTAGTCCGCCGTGACGTTGCGACTCCCCACCCAGCACGTGACGGCCCGCGGACGCCACGCCTTGGGGATGGCGTTCATCATCTCCTCGTCCGTGCGATCGTCGCCCGCGCAGAAGAGGAAATCCGCGTCGGGGTGACGATCGAGGAGGTGCCCGACGGCGCTGCCCTTGGTGACGTGCTCGTGCCGCACCTCGATCACGCGGTTACCGCGCAGCACCCGGTAGGGGCGGCGCTTGAGCAAGTCCTCCAGGCGCGTGAGGAGCTCCTTCGCCTGGAACGACCCGTACTCCGGATCGGCGCCGCGGTAGTGCCAGGCGATGGCCGCCTGCTTCATCTCGATGGCGCTGCCGGGGGTGCGCCGGGAGAAATCCTCGAGCAGGGGGCGCACGAACCGAGCCAGAGCCGACCCGCTCACGTTCGTCCGATCCTGCCACTCCCCCCCAGGCGGCTTGATCGAGAGGCCGTGCTCGCACACGAGCCCGATGGGCAGCCCCCCCAGCCAATCCTCGAGCGTCCGGCGATCGCGGCCGCTGACGACGTAGACGGTGGCGTACTCCGCCAAACGCTGGAGCACGTTGAGGATGCGCGCGTCGGGGACGGCCTCCTTGGGGTTGATCACGTAGGAGCGCAGCGTGCCGTCGTAGTCGAGGAACACGAGGGGCGACCTCGCGTTCTTGACGAGGCCGAGGACCGGCTCCTCGTTGATCCGCAGCAGCTTCGCCTCGTGGTGCGGATCGCCGGAGAGGTGCTCGAGCCGGGTCAAGAAGCGCTTCGCCCAGAACAAGGAGGTGTTCTCGTTCACGAAGCGGGACATGTGGGCGAAGGTCTCGAAGTTGGGGCCCTCGTTCTCCAGAGCGTCTCCGAGGACGGTAGCGACCTGGCTCGTGTTGAAGGGGTTCACGAGGCGTGCGCCGGGCATGCAGTGGGCCGCCCCCGTGAACTCGCTGAGGATCAGGGTCCCCCCACGCTGTCCGCGTGCGGCGACGTACTCCAACCCCACGAGGTTCATGCCGTCGCGGATCGGCGTCACGAGGGCCACGTCCGCCGCCCGATACAAAACCGCGAGCTTGTCCCGGGACACGGACTGGTTGATGTAGACCACCGGCGTGTGGTTGGGCGTGGAATACTGCCCGTTGATGCGCCCGACCAGCTCGTCGACGCTGCGCTTGAGGTTCTGGTACTCCTCGACGCCCGTCCGCGACGGCGCTGCCACCTGGATCAGCACCGTGCTCTCCCGCCACTCCGGGTGGTTGTGGAGGAACTCCTCGTAGGCCTCGAGCTTCTGCGGGATGCCCTTGGTGTAGTCGAGGCGATCCACGCCCACGATGATGCGCTTGCCCGCGTAGTTGCGCTCGAGCTCCGTGAGCTCCTTGCGCGCCTCCGCGGTGCGCAGCATCTCGGCGATTTCCCCCGGATCGATGCCGATCGGCATCACTTCCAGCTGCACCTCGCGGGACTGCAGGCGCAGGGCCGCGGGCTCCGACTCGATGCCCAGCACGCGCAGCGCGGCCATGCGCAGGTTGCTCACGTACTCGTAGGCGTGGAAACCCAGGAGATCCGCGCCGAGGAGCCCGCGCAGCAGATCCTCGGCGACGGGGAGGGTGCGGTACGTCTCGGCGCTCGGGAACGGGATGTGGAGGAAAAAGCCGATGGGGCAACCGAGGCCCTTCGCGCGGAGCAGCTGCGGGACGAGGCACAGCTGGTAGTCGTGGATCCAGATGACGTCGCCGGGGCGAGCGATCTTCGCGATCGCGTCGGCGTACATCTGGTTCACCGTGCGATAAGAGCGCCAGTTGTTGCGGTCGAAGCGGGCGCGCTCCATCAAATTATGGAAGAGCGGCCAGAGCACCTCGTTCGAGAACCCTTGATAGAAAGGGTCCATGTGCTCTTGCTCGATGAAGACGGGGGAGGTCCCGTGCTTGGCGAGCTCGCGCGTCACCGTACGTCGATCGGCCTCGTCCACGTAGGCGCCGGGCCACCCCAGCCAGGTGAATTTCTGCCTCTCCAGCACGGAGCTCAGCGCGGTGACGAGACCGCCCGTGCTGTGCGCGACCTGCCATCCTTGCTCGCCGCGCGTCATCGTGACCGGGAGACGCACGGAGGCGACGATGAGTCGGTTCTTTGCCATCCGCTCCATTTATGTCACAGCGCCCCCTGCATTCACAGGGGCCGGTTGCTGGAGTACCATCGGCTGCGTGAAGCTCGCACTGATCGGGAACTGCTCTTATCAAGCGTTGATCGACGACTTCGCGCGGGTGGTGTGGTTGTGCTGGCCGCGCTTCGATTCGAGCCCGGTGTTCGGCGCGCTCCTCGACGACGAGAAGGGCGGTGTGTTCTCCGTCGAGCCCGCGCGCCCGGGCGCCACGTCGTTTCAGGAGTATGTCCCCAATACGAACATCCTGCGTACGCGCTTCACCTCCGACCGCGGCGAGTTCGAGGTCGTGGACTTCGCCCCGCGCTTCAAGCAGTACGAGCGCCGCTACAAGCCGAACATGCTCGTCCGGCGCCTACGGCGCCTCGACGGAGATCCCTTGGTGCAGGTCCGCTGCCAGCCCACGTACTACTACGGCCGCCTGCGACCGGACGTCCAGATGGCCTCCAACCACCTCGAGTGGCGGATCCCCGGGCAGCAGCTGCGGCTCACCACGAACGTCCCCCTCAACTACATCATGGAGGAGCGCCCGTTCCTGCTCGAGGACGAGGCCTGGATCGTGATGACGTGGGGCGAGCCGCTCGAGGCGCCCCTGGAGGAGACGGCCAGGAGCTTCCTCGATCGGACGCGACGCTACTGGGAGCGTTGGGTCAAGCACACCGCCCTCCCCGGACGCTTCCAGAAGGAGGTCGTGCGCTCGGCCCTCGCGCTCAAGCTCCACCTCTACGAGGACACGGGGGCCATCACCGCCGCGACGACCACCAGCCTGCCGGAGTGGCACGGCTCCGGGCGCAACTGGGACTACCGCTTCTGCTGGCTCCGCGACGCTTATTTCACCCTGCGCGCCCTGCGGCGGCTCGGCTACTTCGACGAAATGGAAGCCTTCATCGGCTTCCTGAAGAACCTCGCCTCCTCCCACGAGCGACTGCAGCCCGTGTACGGGATTTCCGGCGAAGCGGAGATCCAGGAGCGCGTCATCGAGCACCTGGCCGGGTACCGCGGGCACGGTCCGGTGCGCGCGGGCAACGACGCGTATCGCCAGGTGCAGTACGACACCTACGGGGAAATGGTGGCCGCGATGGCCCCCTTCTTCCTGGACTTTCGGTTCGAGGAGTACCGGACGTCCCACTCCGCCGCGCTCGTGAAGCGGTTGCTCCACCGGATCTCGGAGGTCATGCACCTGCCCGACGCGGGCATCTGGGAGATCCGCGACGACAACCGCGTGCACACGTTCTCGCTGCTGTTCCACTGGGTGGGGGGCTCCGTGGCTGCGCGGATCGGCGAGGTGCTCCGCGACGACGAGCTCTACCAGGCCGCCACGGACGTGGCGCGCCGCGCCCGCCAGACCATCGAGGAGAAGTGCTGGTACGAGGAGGGCGGCTTCTACGGCGACTCGACGGAGACCCAGAACCCCGACGCCGCCCTGCTCATGATGATCAACCTGGGCTACCTGCGCCAAGGGAACCCGCGCGCGGAGAGGCACCTGCGCGCCCTGGAGTCCGCCTTGCGCGCCAACGGCCACCTGATGCACCGCTATCGGCACCACGACGGGATCGGCGACACCCACGCCACCTTCACGGTGTGCGGCTTCTGGCACGTGGAGGCGGTGGCTCGCCTCGGCCACGTCGAGGAGGCGGAGGATATTTTCCAGCGGATGCTGAGCCACGGAAACCACGTGGGGCTCTTCAGCGAGGACATCGATCCCGTCACGGGCCAGCAGCTCGGCAACTTCCCCCAGACCTACTCCCACGTGGGGATCATCAACGCCGCCTTCGCGATCAGCCCCCTCCCCATCGAAGTCGGCGATCCCTGAGGCGCCTGGGGCCGGGGAGCGCGTCGTGTCGGCGCTTGGCGCCGCTTGCTTGCGAGCCCATGGCGGCGTAGCACCCGACACCCATGATCGTCGTCTCCGGCCTGGCCAAGCACTACGGCCCCAAGACGCTCTTCGAGGGCGTGCAGCTGCAGCTCAACCCCGGGCACCGCTACGGGCTCGTCGGCGCCAACGGCAGCGGGAAGACCACCTTCCTGAAGATCCTGGCCGGCGACGAGGCGGCGGACGCGGGCTCGATCAGCTTTGGGAAGCAGCTGCGGCTGGGGGTGTTGCGTCAGGATCAGTTCGCGGCGGACGACGAGCGCATCCTCAGCGTGGCCATGCGCGGAGACGCCGAGGTCTTCGCTGCCCTCGAGGAGCTCGACGCCCTGGCCCGCGGCGAGGCACCCGCGGCGGGTGGCGCCGAGGAGCTCGCAGAGCGCATGGCCAGCCTGAACGAGGTCCTCGCGCGCCTCGACGGCTACACCCTGGAGTCCCGCGCCCGGGAGACGCTCGTCGGCCTCGGCATCCCCGCGGAGGCCCTGGAGCAACCCCTGCGGACCCTCTCCGGCGGCTTCAAGCTCCGCGTCCTGCTCGCCCAGGTGCTCGTCGGGCGCCCCGACGTGCTGTTGCTCGACGAGCCCACGAACCACCTCGACATCCTGTCGATCCGCTGGCTCGAGCGATTCCTCCAGGGGTACGCGGGCTGCGCCCTGGTGATCTCTCACGATCGGCGCTTCTTGGACGCGGTGTCGACCCGCACCCTCGACGTCGACTACGAGACGATCACCGAGTACGCGGGCAACTACACGCAGTTCCTCGTCGAGAAGGCGAGCACCCGCGAGCGCAAGGAGGCGGAGATCGCCCGCGCCGAGCGGCAGATCGCTCAGAAGCGGGCCTTCGTGGAGCGCTTCGGCGCCAAGGCCACGAAGGCGAGGCAAGCCCAAAGCCGTCTCAAGCAAATCGAGAAGATCGAGGTGGCCGAGCTCGCCCAGAGCTCCCGGCGGGCGCCCAACTTCTCCTTTCAGCAAGAGCGTCCGAGCGGGAAGGACGTGCTCGCCGTCGAGGCCGTCAGCAAGGCCTACGGCGACAAACGGGTGCTCGAGGGCGTGGGCTTCCAGGTCCGGCGCGGCGAGCGTGTGGCCATCATCGGTGCCAACGGCATCGGCAAGTCGACGCTCTTGAAGATCCTGGTGGGGCGCCTCCAGCCCGACTCCGGGAGCTACGAGTGGGGCATCAACACCAAGGTCAGCTATTTTGCCCAGGATCATCACGAGCTCCTGTCGGATCCGAAGACCACACCCCTCGAGTATGTCTGGGAGATCTGCCCCATGGAGCCGACCACGTACGTCCGGGGACAGCTCGGTCGGATGTTGTTCAGCGGCAGCGAGGTCGACAAACCGGTGAGCACCCTCTCGGGTGGGGAGGCCGCCCGGGTGGTCTTCGCGCGGATCGCCGTGGAGCGCCCCAACGTGCTCATCCTCGACGAGCCCACGAACCACCTCGACTTGGAGACGATCGACGCCCTGGCAGAGGCGCTGCAGAGCTACGAGGGCACGCTCCTGTTCGTCTCCCACGACCGCCATTTCGTCGGCCGGCTCGCGACGCGCATCATCGATCTGCGCGCCGACGGGCTGCACGATTTCCCGGGGACCTACGAGGACTACCTGGCCCGCGACGGGGACGACCATCTGGACGTCGAGGCCGTGGTCCTCAAGGCCAAGCGGGAGGCCCAGGCGAGCAAGGGGCGCGAGGACGGACAGCTCTCCTGGGAGGAGCGCAAGCGCCGCGAGAACCGCCGCAAGGCGCTGCCCAAGCAGCGGGATCGGCTCCTGGCGGAGATCGACGCGGCGGAGAAGGAGAAGGCGGAGATCGACGCGCGCTTCGCCGAGCCGGGGTTCTTCGAGAGGACCTCCCCCGAGGAGGTGGCCGCCCTGCAGCGACGTCAGGAGGAGCTCGACGCGATCGCCGAGCGCACCATGGCCGAGTGGGAGGCCGTCGAGACGGAGCTCGCGGAGTTCGAAGCGGAAGCCTAGAGCACCGGGCGCCGCGCTCCGCGGGCGCCCGTCGGGGTGCTCGGGGTTTCCCCGGGCTCGGGGGGTTCCCCGGACTCAGGGCGCCGCAGGGCTCAGGGCTTCCCGGGAGCCAGGGGCGAGAAGGTCGGCCGCGGGGCGACGGTCCCGGGCAAGGGCAGCACGCTCCCCATCGCGTCCTCCGGGACGGGGACCTCGATGGAGACGATCTTGTCCTGCACCTCGATCTTGGCGCCTTCGGCGATGCCAGGAGGCGCGCTAGTGAGGAGGGACTCCATGCCTTTCTTGAGGAGCTCTGCGTGCTTCGCCTCACCGAAGCGCGCCTGCAGGCGCAGCGTCTCGTCATCGAAGCCCACGTGTCCGCCCTCGAAGGACGTCGCCGCCGCCGCGAACGGCGATCCGACGGCGGAGCGGGCGAACAGAGGAGCGCCCGACTTCGTCAGGGCCAGGCCCGCGGGCTCCGGGCTCAGCGTGTAAGTCGTGTGGGCCGAGCCCGGGGTGAGCGCCTTCTCGAAGCCCTCGCGATCGTTGCCCACCACGAAGGCGCCGTCCTTCGCCTGGGCGATGAGCATGCCGGTGTCCTTGTCCAGGAGAGCTTTGACCCCGCCGATCTCGAGTCGTTCGACCTCCGCGGAGGGGCCATCCGTCCCCAGAGCGCCGACCTGCTGCACGACGGCTCGGATCCGCTCCGACACGGTGTCGAGGGCGTCGATGGCGGCGCCGGGCCGGAAGTTGCCTCCCACGATCGCGACGAAACCCGGGGAGCTGCCCTGCTCGAACTGCTCGAACCGCCACAGGCACACGGCGACGTCGCTCGGATCCTTCCGCGGATCGATGTCCGCCTTCTCGAGGAACTCGGCGACCTTCTTGGCGGCGTCCCTCCCGTTGGGATCCATCAGATCGGTGAGGCCCGCCTCGATGTCCGCCTTCATGCTCTTCATCGCGCGGAGCCGTTGCCAGTCGACGGTCACCACCAGGTCGCAGCCCTCGGGCAGGTGCGCGCGCCCGTGGCTCTGCTGCTTGGCCCCGAGGGCCGCCGCCACGGTCGTGGACGTGGAGGGCGCGGCCTCGGCTCCCGCCTGGGGGGCGTCCTTCTTCTTGCAAGCGACGCCCAGCGCCAGCAACGCGAGACAACAGATCGATCGACGTAGGTTCATCAGGGGGTCCCTCGGCGCGCTCGCGCCGCTCGAACGGACAGACGAAGACGAAGACGGGCGGAGTGAGCCGAGCCGTCCGCCGAGCGTTGTCGCATCGGGGTGGTGCGCACCGCAAGCGCAGCGCCCGCCAGCTCGCGAGACCCTGCCAGCTCGCGAGACCCCTGCCAGGTCCCGAGGCGGAGCGCGCGAACGACTGCCCCCACCGGGTAGCCCGCCGAGGGCACCGCCAGCCCACGTCACTTGCGGATGTGGACCCAGGTCCCCTCACCCATGTCCGGGCCGATGTTCACCCCGTGCCAGCCGTCGGGCACGGGCGGATCCGTCCATTGGAACACGATGCGCGCGTCGATCGGGGCCAGGTTGACGCAGCCATGGCTCCTGGGCGTCCCGAACACGTCGTGCCAGTAGGCGCCGTGGATGGCGTAGCCCGCCGAGAAGTACAGGATCCACGGGACGTCCCGGAGTTCGAAGCCCGCCGCCCCGCGCCGGCGCGTCACCCCGTACTCCGGGTGACGCCCTCGCTCGATGTTCGTCCAGCGCCGCGCGTCGTCGCCCGAGAGCGTCTTGCCCGCCTTCTTGGCCTCCTTGAGCCTGGCGATCGTGGCGCGCGCCTCGGCGTCGAGCCCCCCGCCCTGGCGCCCCTTCGAGCCTCCGGAGACGGAGGAGTTCTCCTCCGAGTCCATCATCGCCGCGATGTGCTTGCTCTGGAGGCGAAAGTCACCGAGCGGCGTGCTGAGATCCTTCTTCGGATCCCCGAACCGATCCCTCCCCGACGAGATCAGGGTCGCGTACTTCGGGGTCTTGCCCTCGTAGAGCACGAGCGTCTGCTGGCCGATGGAGATGTCGATCCACTTCTCCCCGTCGTTCGCGGGCTTGGGCCAGTCCTGCGGCTGGTGCACGATGCCCAGCTCCGTGTCCCTGAGCCAACGGGTCGCGTCCTTCAGCGTCTGGTAGTAGCGCTTGCCCGCCTTGATACGCGCCTTGCCAGACAGGGGTACGATGGCTCGGTGGGGAACCGGCCCCGCCGGACGGACCTCGTCCTTGCCCCGCACGAGCTGCCAGGCGTTGGCGTTCTCCGACAGGACCCAGGCGAAGGGCATGTGCATGCCCTCCGTCACCTCGACGCCGTGGAAGGGGGATCCCGTGTCCGGCTTCACCTTCGTCGTGGGCACGAGCCGGAGATCGACCGTGATGCCGAAGCGGCGCTCGAGATCTTCGTCCTTCGTGTTGAAGGCCCCCACGAAGGACAGCCCCGTCTTCCGTCGCACCCGATCCGCGAACCAGGCGTAGTCCGGGACCTTGAAGTCGGAGACGTTGGGGATGAGCCGCTTGTTGCCGTCGAGCCAAAAAGGCGGAGGGTCGTCCGGCCCTGCACCGCCGAACAGCTCGTTCCTGCTGAGGGACGTCGACGGTCGGAAGCCTTCGGGGTGCGACAAACCAGGCCGGGCGATGCCCCGCGCGTCGAGGGGGACGTCGTTCGCCCCGAGGCTCACGGTCTGCACCTCGGCGGCGTTCTTCGCGTACCACTCGAGGTGCTCCTCCAGCTTGAACTCGCTGTCGAGTTGGACCTTCTTGGTCGGGATGCGCAGGTACTGGGGCGCGGTCGCGCGCACGAAGCCATAGGCGTAGGGCAGCGGCTTCGTCAGGTCCGGACGCCGGGAGGCCGCGCGCACCACCGGATCGTCCAGATCCGTGGTCGCGTCCGCCGTGCAGACGAAGCCCATGGGGTAGACGCGGTACCAATCTCCCTTGCATCCGGTGCCCTGCACGGGATCGGGATCGCGCGGCACGATCCCGCCGAGCCGGATGTATCCCAGGCGGCGGGAGTCCGTGTTCGGGAGCTTGTAGACGGTGGCGGCGACGATCGTCGCCGCCAGGCCCGGGGCTCGCTCGGGGGCCTTCTGATCGAGCTCCCCGTGATCCACCACGAGGCTGGAGAGGCTCGTGGGCTCTGCAGAACTCCCCTCCGTGGACCCCGAGGGCGCGCCCTCGACGGTCGCCGCCTCCCCTCCGGGCGAGGAGCTCGCCTCCTCCGAGGCCTCCGAGTCGTCGCACCCTGCGAGCAGCGCGACGCAAGCGAGCAGGCGCCAACAGGGACGTCCGCCCCACGCCCGAGGGACGGCGGATCGACGCGGCGCTGCCGAGCAGCCCGACGGCGCTGTGACGGACGCTGCACCCACGGCAAGCAGCTTTAGCGTTTCGAGGGCCCCGAGTTCAAGCCATCGGAGCGGGTTTACGTCA
>JAAZAA010000030.1 GCA_012514535.1 Myxococcales bacterium
CGTGGCCTCTACGGGCGACTGGGCCGGGTCAGGCGACGCGATACCGGCGAAGGGGTCGCCCTGTGCGGCGGTCGTCGCGGCGACCCGAGGCGCGGCACCGGCGTGGTCGGGGCGACTTCGCCGCGTGAGCTCATGGACGAGCCGCTGGCCGTCCCAGAAGAACCGCGTCGTGTCGAGCACGGCGCGACGCCCCTCGCGGTCCGGGGGCGCCTCCACCCGCTTGTGCACGCGCCGCGCAAACGGGTCGTAGGCGAAGCTCACCGTGCGACCATCGGGGAGCTCCACCGTGCGCAGCTGGCCCGCGTCGTTCCAGAGATAGCGCGTCACCTCGACGCCGAAAGGCGTGTGCCGATGTTTCTCCCAGAGCTGGCCGTCCGCGTTCCAGCAGTAGTCCACGTTGCCGCGGCGCAGTAGCTGGTTGCCTGCGTCGTACTCGCGCCCCGCGGCGTCGTAGAGGTTGCCGGCGGCGTCGTAGCTGAAGCGCTCCTCGGAGGCGGGGGCGGGGGCGGATGCAGGCGGCGGCGCGCCGCTCGACGTCGCCTCGGTGTTGTCGTTGCTCGGGAGCGAGGCGAGCAGCTGCCCGACGCGGTCGTACTCGTAGCGGGTGGGCCCCCGATGACGATCCCAGACCGCCACCAGCTCGCTCGAGCGATCGTACTCGTAGCGCTTGCCGTAGGTGAGCGTGCCCGGGTCCGTGAGCCACTCCGGCTCCCCCGCCGCGCGCGCCAGAGCGTGGCCCGGGGCCTGGATGCGCCGCGCCGTCAGTCGCCCCAGCGCGTCGAACTCGCTCTGCAGCGCGGCGCCCCCGGGGAGCTCCCGGACGATTTCGCGGCCCAAGAGATCACTCTGGTGCGAGAGCTCGACGCTGCCATCCAACACGGTGCGCGTGCGGCGGCCGCTGAGATCCCGCTCGATCGCCTCGCTGTGCCCCAGCGAGGTTTGCCGGCTCTTGCGGTTGCCGAGGGCATCGTAGGTAGCCGTGAGGGTCAGCTCCGCGTCACCCAGCTCCGGGTCGAGGAGCTCCGGCGCGAGCACCTGGACTTCCCGGATCACCCGCCCGACGGCGTCTCGCTCGAAGCGAAACTCCCCGGCAGCGTTCTTGGCGGAGACGAGCGCGCCCCGGCCGTCGTAGGAGAACTCCTCCGGCCCATCTGCGGGGAAGATCCGGCGGATCAGCTGGCCCGCGAGGTCGTACTCGTATTCGACGGCCTGAGGGCTGCTCGGCGAGGAGAGCCTCACAGGTCGCCCACATCCATCCAGTCGATAGTGGAGCCTGCGCCCATCGAATGTCTGTTCGCCGATGAGGCGCCCGGTGAGGTCGTACTCGAACTGATGAACCTGCCCCTGCTCGTTCACCACCTGGACGAGCTCGCCCTCCCGGTTGTAGCCGAGCCGCACGGTGTTGCCGTTGGCGTCGGTGCGGGCGCAGAGGCGGTGGTATCCGCCCCACTCGAAGCGCGTGGTCCGCCCTCCCGGGTCGACGATCTCCGTGACACGGCGCTCCCCATCGTAGGTGTAGCGGGTCACGCCGCCGCTGGCGTCCCGGAGCTCGGTCAGATCGCCGCGGGCCGAGTAGCGGTAACGCGTCTCCGCACCAAGAGGGTCGATCACTGCGGTGCGTCGCCCGAGGGCGTCGTACGCGTAGCGCCACTCGGCGCCGCTCGGGTCCCGGCGCGAAATCAGATTGCCAGCGGCGTCGTAGGTGAAGCTGGAGACGCCACCGTTGGCGTGGCGGGCCTCGACGATGAGGCCCCGCTCGTCGCGGCGGAAACTGGTGAGCCCCTCCGCGGCGTCCTGGATGGTCTCGATGTTGCCGCGTAAATCCCGCGACACGCGCGTCTCGGCGCCTTCCGGATCCACCACGTGCACGGGCAAGCCCGATGCGTCTCGCCGGACCTGTGTACGACGCCCCAAAGGATCGGTGACGGCCAGCAGTCGCCCCCGCTCGTCCCGCTCGAACTGGGTGATCCCGCCCATGGGATCTTCCTGCCGTACGAGGAACCCCTCGTCGTCGTAGGAATAGTTCCAGACGTTCGGGCCGTCACACCACTGCTCGACGGTGCCGCGAGCGTTCCCCTCGAACAGGCTCGACGTGGTGGAGTCGCAGACCTGAGAGCCCCCGTCAGGCCAATACTCGAACACGCAGTGGTGCACGCCCTTCGCGGGCGTCACCCCGTCCGCCAAGACGTCCGGGACGTCGTCCACCAAGCTCGGGTCCTTGCGCCCCGGGTAGGCCCCCCAGGACTCGACGCAGCGGCCGCTCTGATCATAGACGAAGTGGAACGCCAGCCCGGTGCGATCGGTGTCCCGGATCATGCGCCCGCGCTCGTCGTACTCGTAGCGACTCGCGAACCCATCCGCGTCGATGACCTCGACGAGGCAGCCGCGGTCGTCGTAGCGATAGCTGACGAGCGGGTACGCGGCGCCCTCGACGACGGCGGTCATCGACTCGAGCCGCCCCTGCGCATCGCACCGCACCTGAATGAGGCGCCCGGCGCTGTCCTGGACGGTCGTGAGCTGTTGTTGATGGTAGCCGAGCTCGATGCGATTGTGGTTCCGGTCCTCGATCGCGGTGAGGAAGCACCAGGGCAGCTCGCCATCGACGGCATGAAAATGCCGCCAGAGGCCGGCCTCGTCGGTGTCGAGAGACCACTGCCGATCGCTGTCTCGACGCAGCCGCCAACCCCAGGGTCCCGTGACCGTCTCGCCGGGGCGCGGGATGGGCATGTCGAGGACGGTGCCCTGCTCCGTGAAGACGCGCACCGCGCGTCGGTCGACCTTCAGCCGCCACCCGAGGGTGTGCGCCCAGCTCGGACCGAGCCCCAAATCCCGATTGTAGATCTTCGAGCTGCACACCCGCCGGAACACCAGCGGCAACGGTCCCCCGAGGGAGAAATCTTCGATCGGGTGCGTGTAGGCCCGCCCGGTGACCACGTCGACCGGATGGGACTTGCTCCCGCACACAGGATATCGACTTGGATCGGGCGCTTCCTTGCCGCCCCCGCGCGCGTCCTCGCGCCCGCTGCTCCCGCCACCGGCGCCGCCTCTGCCGCGCCCTCCCCCCTTCCCGCCGCTGCCCCCGCCCCCATCACCACCGCCGCCCGCTACGAAGGTCCCAGGATTCATGCCGGGGATCGCGACCATGTTCGGCGCGGGCGCAGTACGAGGCATACGACCTCTTTACCGAGGAAGGGCTCGAGTGGAAATGCTTTCGCACA
>JAAZAA010000179.1 GCA_012514535.1 Myxococcales bacterium
CAGCACGGCTCGACGGCGCGCCCCCACGAGCCGGACCGTGGTTCGGCCAGCGACACCTTGGTTCGGCCAGCGCCGACGCCACACAAGCCCCTGCTCCGCATCCCCAGGCCTTTTACCGCTGCGCGGCACGCCGATTTCGGGTCCCGCGGCTTTTGCTCGCCCGGGGTCACCGGCCGAGGGACCGACGAACGAGCGCATCATTGAGTCCCGACGGAGCACGACGTCAGGACGATGCCACCTCGACCAGGAGCCGTGAGCAGCTGAAGAGCGGACACCGCCGCCGGTAGGGGTGCTCCCTCCGAGACGTCAAGCTCCGACGAACCTCCGACGAGCCTCCAACGAGCGCTCGCTGCGCATGGAGCTCACGAACAGCGCACCAGCCCCCCCTGAGCGTGCGCACCTCGTGGCGGTCGCGTTTCGTCGAGGCGGGAACTCTACGGCATCAGCGCTGTCCATCCCTCGAAGGCCCCGCCGCGGACGCCTCACTCCGAAGAGAGATTAGAGACAGCGAGAGATCAGCTGCGCCCTTCCATCGCCAGCCCACCCCCACCCCCACCCACACCCACCGCGGTTCACCTCCCTCGCCGCAGACGCACAGACCCCCGGCCTTGGGGTGCTCCGCCATGAATGCGCTACCGAGATGTCGCTCCACCCAATTCGTCCGCTAGATTTGACGCTTGTCGGGTGCCTCACGGCTTTCCTCGCTTGACGTTCTTACACTACGGTTGATATTCGCCTCTGACCGTCTCGGTGTCCCCAGGGACACCAGCGCTGCCCCTTCGGTTTTCCGACCGCACCACCGAACCACGCCATGGCCGAAAAGAACGAAAGCTCCGTGCTCTTCTCTCTCCAGGAGCTCATGAACCTGGAGGAAGAGCGGATTCACGAAGAAGAAAGCGAGAGGGCCGCCCGTGAGCAGGCCGAGCGCGAACGCCAGGAGGCGGAGGCGCGGGCCAAGCGAGAGGCAGAAGAGCGACGCATTCAGGAAGAGGAAGAGCGTCGTCGCCAGGAAGAGCTCCGCAAGCGTGAAGAAGAGGCGCGCTTGGAGGCGATCAAGCAAGCGGAGATCGCCAAGGCGCAGCAAGAGGCCGAGCACCGGGCTCGCATGGAGGCTCTCGCTCGCCAGCAGGAGCACGAGCAGCGCCTCGCGGCCCTGCAAGCCGATCAAGGCAAGAAGAAGCTGAAGATGGCCGTGGGCGCTGCGGTGGCGGTGCTGCTCGTCGGTGCCGTCGGCGGCGGCGTGGCCTTCAAGAACGCTCAGGAGAAGGCCGAGAAGGAGAAGGCGCTCCTGATGGCCGAAGCCGAGCGCGTGAAGTCCGAGGCGGACGCGCAGGTGAGGAAGCTCGAGGAGACCCTGAAGAACAACGAGTCGATGAGCGAGGCGCAGCGCCTGGCCCTCGAGAAGGATCTCGAGGAAGCGCGCAAGAAGGCCGCGGAGGCCGCCAAGTACGTGGGTAAGCCGGCGACCGCTTCTTCCCCGTCGCGTTCGTCGTCGCCGCGCCCGGCCCCGGCGAGCAAGCCGGCGCCCTCCCGATCCGCCTGCGCCCCCGGCGATCCCCTCTGCGTCGACTGACGCCGCGCGACGAAACCAACCCATCGACGCCCCGACGGAACCCTCCGTGGCGGGGCGTCGGCGATTTTGGTGTATGAAGGCGCCCACCATGAGCTCCGACTCGCCCCCTCCCCAGGCCGCCCCGACGGGCGCCCGCGCGCGCCTCGCTTACGCCCTCGATTACCCGACGCTGGAAGAAGCGCGCCGCGGCGCGGACGAGGTGGCTCCCTACGTGGGCGTGCTGAAGGTGGGGCTGGAGCTGTTCGTGCGCGAAGGTCCGGCCGCGGTGCGGGAGCTCGGGAGCCTCGGCTGCGACGTCTTCTTGGATCTCAAGCTCCACGACATCACCAAGACCGTCGAGCGCGCCGTCGCCAGCGCGTGCCAGCTCGGCGTGCGCTATCTGACCGTGCACTGCAGCGGCGGCCCGGGGATGCTCGAAGCCGCGGCGCGACGGGCGGAAGCCGAAGGCACCGGGCTGTGCGTGCTCGGGGTCACGGTGCTCACGTCCCTCGACCGCGCGGACCTCGAAGCCGTCGGGGTGCAAGCCGATCCCGCCGACCAGGCGGAGCGTCTGGCGCGCCTCGCGAAGGCCCATGGCCTCGGGGGCTTGGTGTGCTCCTCCACCGAGGTGGGGCGGCTCCGTGAGGTGGTCGGGCCCGAGCTGGTGCTCGTCACTCCGGGGATTCGCCCCGCGGGAGGCGACGTGGGGGATCAGAAGCGCGTGGGCACCCCCGCGGAGGCGATCCGGCAAGGATCGTCACTCCTCGTGGTGGGGCGCCCGATCCGGGACGCCGCTCGGCCCGCCCTGGCCGCTCGGAACATCCTCGAGGAGATCACGAGCGCGTGACCCGCACCACCACACCCCGCCTCGTCCTGGGTCAGCAGCCGGTCCGGGAGGCCATCCGTGTGCACGGCAGCCGGCTCGGCCAGGTCCTCATCGAGGAGCGCCCCGGGCCCCGAACCGCCGCCGTCGAACGTTTCGCTCGGGATCAGGGGGCCACGGTCTCTCGGGTCCCCCGCGCCGAGCTCGAGCGCCTGAGCGGAGGCACCTTGCACCAGGGGGTCGCCGCCTGGGCTCCGCCGCTCCGCTTCACGGACGCCGCGACGCTCTGGGAGCGGACCGACCTCAGCGCCGTCGCCCTCGACGGCATCGTCGATCCCCAAAACTTCGGCGCCGTGATCCGGAGCGCCGTGGCGCTGGGGCCGTCCCCCATCCTCTGGCCGGAGAACGCCTCTGCTCCCCTCACCCCCGCCACCTTCCGGGCCTCCGCGGGGGCCATCGAGCACGCCACCCTCTGCCGCGTGAGCTCTCTGCCGAACGCCCTGCGGGACGCGAGCGCTCGGGGGATCTCCGTGATCGGCCTCGCGCCGGAGGCCCCGCGCGCCCTGCATGAGCTGGACCTCACCGGCCCGATCGTCCTGGTGATCGGCAGTGAGCACACCGGGATGGGGAAGGCGGTGCGTCGCTCCTGCACGGAGCTGGTCCGCCTCGTCGCCCCCGGCGCGGTGCAATCCCTCAACGCCTCCGTGGCGGCGGGCATCGCCCTCTACGCGACCACGATCCAGCGCGTGACGGCCACGACCTAACGCGGAGCCCGCGGGCCACGACGCGACCTCGCCCGCAGCACAGGGCGGAAGCGAAGACGTCGCCGGAGGAGGAGGCGGCGCCCGCGGCGCAGTGCAGCCGCGGCCGGGGACGGGGGGGAGGTGCCCCGCGGCGAAATGGCGTCGCCCGCCACGGCGGCGGCGCCGAGCTGGATTGTCTAACGAAAACGCGAACTTGGCCCCCAACACGCGAGCGCGGGGGCAGCGTCGGCCCACTTACTGAACAGGCATGATGTAGGTGCCCCCCGAGATTCCATTCAATGGATCGGGGGCAACGCCAGGTCCGACAACAGAATTCCCGAATGAAGTCGAGTCGTTATGGACCATGTCTCGACCTTCTCCAGAGAGATGGAGAAACACCTCAGGGAAATTCTCTCTTTTCCTCCGAGGCACCGAGCAGGTCCCGGAAGGCGCTCAGGGCCTGCCGGATCTCGTCCTCCTGGGTGTCCTCGCCGAGGCTGATCCGGACCGCCTCCCCTGCCCTCGCGCGACCGACCATCGCCGTGATGACCGGAGACGGCTCGGTGGTCCCCGCGCTGCAAGCGCTCCCGCTCGACACCAGGATCCCGCGCAGGTCCAGGGCGGCGACCACCTCGTCGCCCCGCCACCCGCGCACGGACAGGTTCGACACGTGGGGCAGCCGAGGCTCGCTCCCGTTGCGCGCGACCCAGGGCGCCAGCTCGAGCTCGAGGGCGTCGCGCAGGGGACGCTGCCGCGCGTAGGCGGCCGTCGACTCCCCACAGCGCTCGAGGGCAGCCCGGAAGCCCGCGGCGGCCACGGCGTCCTGGGTCCCGGGCCGGAGGCCCCGCTCCTGAGCGCCCCCCCTGAGCAGCGGGCGCGGCGGATGCCCGGGACGCCAGAGCAGAGCCCCGATCCCCTTCGGCCCCCGGAGCTTGTGGGCGGCGACGCTCACCGTGTCGGCGACCTCGAGGACGTCGAGGGCACCCCGACCGAGGAGCTGCACCGCGTCCACGTGGAGCCGGGCTCCCGCCGCCCGCACCTCCTCGGCGATGGGCGCGAGGGGCTGGATCACCCCGGTCTCGTGGTTCGCCGCCATGACCGCCACGACGGGCGCTCCTGCCGCCGCCGCGCCCTCTCTCGCCAAGGCGGCGAGCGCCTTGGCGACGGCGGCGGGGTCGATGGCCCCCGACTCCCCCACCGGGAGCCAGCGCACCGGGGTGCCCCGTGCTTCGAGCTCCCGGGCCACCGCGACGACGGAGGGGTGCTCGAGGGCGCTGGTCACCAGCGCGGGGGCGGCGTGCAGGGCCAGGTTGTTCGCCTCCGTCCCGCTGGAGGTGAACACCAGATCCCGGGGATGGAACGAGAGCAGGGCCGCGAGGACCTCTCGAGCGCCCTCGAGCTCGTCGCGGGCGGCGCGCCCCGCTCCGTGCACGCTCGCGGGGTTGGCCCAGGCCCGCACGGCGGCGCGCTCCATGGCCGCCACCACCGCGGGGTGGGGAGGCGTGGTCGCGTTCCAATCCAGATAGATCCAAGAGCTCTGCGGCATGGCCCGCGCCCCTCGGATCAGGCGACTCGCGAGTCGGGGGCTCGCTCGGCGAGGACGAGGTAGAAGGCGGAGCCGTCGAAGCGCTCCCCGACGATCTCCTCACCCGCGGGAGAGACGACGCGGGCGTCCCCGCCATGGCCCAGAGCGACGCCACGCACGATGGCCAGGCCGACGCCCGTCCCCCCGAAGGCGCGCGTGGGTGAGCCGTCCACCTGATAGAAGGGCTCGAACAGGCGATCCATCTTCTCCCGGGGCACGCCCGGCCCCGAATCGGCGACGCACACCTCGAAGTGCCCGGAGGCCAGCCGACGAGCGCGGATCCCCACCTTGCCCTGGGGCGGAGTGAACTTGACGGCGTTGTCGATGAGCTGGTCGACGGCGCGACGCACCCGCAGGGGATCCCCGAAGCCCGCCAAGGTGCCGAGCTTGGGGAGATCCGTGAAGAGGTTCAGCTTCTTCTGCTGCATGCCCGCCCCCGCCTGCTGCACGGAGGCCGCCACGACCTCCACCAGATCGTAGTCGCGGTTGGCGAACCGCATGCGCCCGGTCTCCATCCCCGTGACGTCGAGGAGGTTGTCGATGAGCCCGCGCAGCCGCTGCACGCAGTCATCCATGGCCTTGAGCGCCTTGATCTGCGGCGTCGACAAGGGCCCGAGCTCCTGATCGATGAGCAACTTGCAGTACCCCACGATGGGGGTCATCGGGGTGGACAGCTCGTGGGAGATGTTCCGGTAGAACTCCTTGCGCGCCTGATCCAGCTCCACCAGGCGGCGGTTCGCCTCGCTGAGCTCCGCCACCTTTTGTTCGAGATGGACCACGATCCGCTGCGATTGGAGCCGCAGCTGCTCACCGCTCTGGTCCGGAGGCATCCGCTCCCGGACGCCGTTGATGTAGCCGAAGACCGTGTCGACGAAGGTGCGAGCGTCGATCGGCTTCTGGAGGTAGCCGTCACACCCCACCGCCAAGCTCGCGTTCCGGTTGCCCTCCGCCGTGATGGCGACGATGGGCACCCCCTTCAGCCGCTCCTCCGCGCGCAGGCGCAAGGTCACCTCGTAGCCGTCGAGTCCCGGGATGGCGATGTCGACGAGGACGAGATCGAACTGTCCCTCGGTCGCCTTGCGGATCCCCTCCAGGCCGTCCGAGGCGTCCACCACATCGAACCCTGCCGGGGTCAGCAGCTTGCGAACCAGGAGGCGGTTCGCGGGGTCATCTTCGATGTGGAGCACGCGGGGCATCGAGGACCTATGTATTCCCCGTGGGCCGCTCCGTGGCAAGAGCCCGGGTCAATCAGTCGTGGTCAGCCCCTCGCGGGGCCCTCGGGCGTGGGGGGTGCGGGCTTGAACATCGCCAGGCTTGGCCCTACTAGGTGGCCCATGCGCCTCCCCTCCGGCCTGGCCTCGCTGACGTCGACGGGCGCGTGCGTCCTCGCGCTCGCGGGCTGCACCTGCCTGACGGAGCCCACCTCCAAAGAGACGGCGCAGGCCCGCGCCAAACCGCCGACGGCGGCGCAGGCGTCGACGCCGACGAGCGCCACCGCGCCGGAGGTCGCGGCGGACGCCGAGCGCCTGATCACCACCTCCCACATCCTCGTCGCCTACGCGGGCGCCGAGCGGAGCACCGCCACCCGCACCAAGGACGCGGCGCGGAAGCGCGCAGGCGAGCTCCTCGCCCGGCTCCGCGCGGGGGAGGACTTCGGCGCGCTCGCCCTGGCGGAGTCCGACGACCGGACCACCAAGGTGAGCCGCGGGAGCTTGGGGACCGTCCCCGCGAAGACCTTCGTGAAGCCTTTCGCGGACGCCGCGCTGGCGCTGCGCCCCGGCGAGGTCAGCGACGTCGTCGAGACCTCCTTCGGGTTCCATCTGATCCAACGAGACAAGTGAGCGGCACCCCACCCCTCCCCCCCAGCGCCCGCAAGCGCATCCTGGTCGCCGAAGACGACGCGGACATCGCGCGTCTGCTCCACCGCGTCCTCGGGACGGACTACGCCGTGACGGTGGCGACGAACGGCCTCGAGGCGATCCAGCTCGCGACGGAGAAGGCGCCCCAGCTCCTGCTCCTGGACATCATGATGCCCGGGGTGGACGGCCTGGACGCCGCGCGCAGGATCCGCGAGCTCCCCGGCCTGAATCACGTCCCGATCATCTTCCTGACGGCGAAGGACGGTCCCCTCGACGTCATCAAGGGCATCCAGTCCGGTGCCCGCCACTACGTCACGAAGCCTTTCAAGATCGAGGAACTCGTGGCGAAGGTGAACAAGATCCTGAAGCCCTGAGGTCCGTGGACACCGCTCTGCCCGCCTCCGAGCGCGAACCGCTCGGCCTTCGTCCCGCCGCCGGCCTCTGCGCCCTGTCGGGACTGCTCTACTTCTTGGCGTTCCCCGGGGCGGATCTCTGGCCCCTGGCCTTCGTGGCCCTGGCGCCAGCGATGATCGCCCTGCGCGGGCAGGCTCCGCGCCGGGGCGCCCTCCTGGGCTGGATCATGGGGCTCGTGGCCAGCGTGCTCGGCTTCTACTGGCTGCTGGGGATGCTCGAGACCTTCAGCGGCTTTCCTTTGGCCCTCTGCGCGCTGTTCGCGCTGATCCTGTGCGCGTACCAGGCCGGCTGCTTCGCCTTGCTCGGCTGGCTCGCGACCCGCGGTCACCGTCAGGGATGGGGCGCGGGGCTCGCCTTCGCCCTGGCCTTCGTCGCCAGCGAGACCCTCTTCCCCCTGCTCTTCCCCTTCACCTTCGCGGCCACCGTGCATCAGGTGCCCCCGCTCCTGCAGCTCGCCGAGCTCGGGGGCCCGCTCGCCGTGGCGCTCCCCCTCGTGGCCTGCAACTGGGCCGTCGCGGAGGCCTGGTTCGCCTGGCAGGCCCGTTCACGCGCTCCGCGGCGCTGGGCCAAGGTGGGCGCGCTCGCCCTGGTGCCGGCGGTGTCCTCCCTCTACGGGGTCGTGCGGATCGGCCAGATCGACGCCCACGTGGCCACCGCGGAGAAGGTGCGCGTGGGCCTCGTCCAGGCGAACATGGGCCTGCTGGAGAAGCGCAACGACCGCGAGGAGGGCCTCCGGCGTCACGTGGAGCTCACTCGTCACCTGCGCCGGAACGAGAAGGTCGATCTCGTCGTCTGGAGTGAGACGTCCGTCGCGGGCGCGGCGCGGGAAGACGACGCGGACGAGTATTACCGGCGCCTCGTCACCCGGCGCCTCGGGGTGCCGGCCATCATCGGCGCGGTGCTGGTGCGGGAGGTCCCCGACGCGCGCAAGTACGTGCTGTTCAACTCGGCGCTCCTGACGGATCGGAAGGGGCGCGTGGTCGGCCGCTACGACAAGCAGTTCTTGCTCGCCTTCGGCGAGTACCTGCCCTTCGGCGACCGTTTCCCGGTGCTCTACGAGTGGTCCCCCCACTCGGGCAAGTTCAGCCCCGGGACCTCCTTCGAGCCCCTCGCCCTCGGTGATCGGAAGATCGCCACCTTCATCTGCTACGAAGACATCATCCCCAGCTTCGTGAATCGGATCATGAACCAGGGGGACGCCCACCTGCTCGTGAACCTCACGAACGACGCCTGGTTCGGTGACACCGTCGAGCCCTGGCAGCACATGGCCCTGTCGAAGCTGCGGGCCGTCGAGCAGCGGCGCTTCTTCGTGCGCTCCACGAACAGCGGCGTGAGCGCCATCGTGGATCCCGTCGGGCGCGTCATGAGCCACACGGGCACCTTCGAGCAGGCGACCCTGGCCGAGGACGTCGCCTGGCTCGAGCTGCCCACCCCGTTCCGGCTCTGGGGCACCGCCCCCTGGTGGCTCCTGAGCGCGGCGAGCCTGTTCCTCGCGTTCCGGCGCCGGGGCGGGGCCGCCGAGCTGCTCCCCGCCGTCGCGAACGCCGCCGATCCGCCGGAGCGGACGCCCTGACGGGCCGCCAACTCACAGGACCCCGCTCACAGGGCCCCGCTCACAGGACCCCGCTCACCCCCGGCGCACCGGAACCCAACGCACGGGCCCCGCTTACCGGGTTCGATCCGTGCTCTCGAAGATCTTGTCTGCGCTCGCGGGCACGAAGCCCTCGTACAGGCGCCCGCGTGCGTCCCGGTGGCGGAGGGCGAACTCGTAGTAGCAGGTGGGGATCACCTGGCGCTCACCGCCCGCGAACTCCACCTCCATGCGGTCGGCGAGGGTCGAGCCCTGCTCGAGGAGCTGCGCGGGCGAGCCCTTCACCCGCCCGCCGGACGTGTTGATGCGGTACCCGGCCTGCTCGACGAACTCGAGCACCGCCTCCACGGTGCGCAAGCGTCGCAGGGCGTTGATGCTCACGGTGAAGTGATTCGGGCGCAGCCCGAGCGCCGCGAGCCACGCCCCGTACTCGCTCTCCGCGGCCAGCAGCTCGTACTCCGCGAACGGGATCGGTGCCCACAGCCGCCCCGCCCAGAAGACCTCGGGCCCCTCGGGGACACGCCCCCTGGCCTCCGCGGCGATCCCCTCCAGAATTCGCCGCGCGGCGGGGGACAGCTCGTCGACGAGGAGCTCACTCAGGAAGATCCGCGGTGCCCCCTCGAGCACGTAGGCGCGAGCCCGCAGCTTCTTCTCCGGGAACGCATAGTCCGTCAGGATCCGATAGCCGAACCCGAGCAGCCGTCGCTCGAGGGCCTCGATGCCCAACGCGGGACGAGCGAGCGTGCGGAAGGCGACATGGTCGTTCTCCACCGGCTCGCCGGTGGCCGAGAGCCGGTCCCGCAGGGCCGCCGCCTGGGGCGCCATGACGACGAAGTCCTGCCAGAGACGTTCAAAGAATTGCTCCCGATTCATCCGGTTCCCTCGACCTGCTCCCGGTCCGCCTGCTCCCGATCCCTTCGCCCCATCCTGACGAGCGGCATTTGACCTGACGAGCGACATTTGAAGAGTGTAAGACCGCACCGAGGGACATCCAGCTGCCCGGGAGCCGCCGCGCCCTCCCGGGAGGCGTGCTCCGTCGCATGTTCCCTCGCCCGACGCGGCCGGACCGCGACATGACGATCAGGGGGTGCCCCGCGAACGTCGGTGTTCAGCTCCGTCCCACGTCCCTACGTCGCCCCACCCCGTTGACCCCGCCGTGAGCACCGAGAGGAGGAAGGCCCATGGAAACCGCTACGTAACCCCCCACAGCCCGCGGGGCCGCGATCGGATCTGGGATAGCGGCACGGAGGATGCAACAATGCTCCCCACCCGCCAGACGCTTGGCGGCCTCGAGGGCGGAGGATCCTTCCCGACCTCGGTCGAACCGTTTTACCTTCAGGAGCTGAACATGACTTGGCGTACCCCCCTCACCGCTCGCACCTCCGCTGGTTCGCTGCTCATCAAGCTGGGCACCATCGCCCTCCTGGGGGTGGGAATGACCCTGGCGACGGGCGCCTGTACCGTCACGACGAGCACGGACGGAGATCCCAACGGGGGACAACCCTCCGGCGGTAAGGATGGTGGGACTGGAGGCGCAGGCGGCGAGGGCACCGGCGGAGACCAGAGCACGGGCGGGACGTCCACCGGCGGCAACGGCTCCGGCGGGGACAACACCGGCGGGGACAACACCGGCGGCAGCGGGGGGACCATCGAGCCCAGCTTCGATTGCCACGACGGCGGCGACGTCGAGGGAACCCTGGCGTCCACCGACCCCAGCGATGACGACGACGACTGCTGGGCCTGCGTCAAGGCGAGCTGCGCGGACGAGTTCGCCGAGTGCCACGCGATCGTGCCCCACAGCGTGTGCGGCTGGGATGGGTTTGGCGAAGGGGACTACGGCGGGGAAATCGAGTGCATGTTCGACTGCTTCGACTCGTTGGTCGCGGACGGCGCGTTCCTGGGCACGGAGGTGGACGTCAAGGACTGCGCGGAGAGCTGCGGAGCCTCCACCTGCTCGACCGGCGAGGTGACCACCGTGACCCGCGCCTTGGCGTCCTGCGCGATCGAGGCGGACGACATCGCCGGGTTCGGTTGCCAGGCGGAGTGCGGCTGGTTCGAGTGACCTCGGCTTCGCGGGGGCGGCTCCGTCCGCCCCCGTCCGTCGGTTCGCCGAGAATCGGCGGGGATCGCGTCCCCGCACGACCTCGCCTGGGCCCTCATGTGCCCGCGGAGGCGCCTCCTCCACACAAACACCAGTCGAAATCGCACCTTGCCCCCCTGCTTCGCTGAGAGCCCTGTGATAAGGTTGCGCCCGCGATGATCACCGTGGGTTGCGCCGGATTCGCCGTTCCTGCCACACGGTACTTCAAGGAGTACCTGTTCGTGGAGATTCAGGAGACGCATCTCGCCGTGCCCGGACCGGGCACGGTACGTCGCTGGCGACGTGAGGCGCCCGAGGGCTTCGAGTTTGCGCTGCTGGGTCCCCGCCAGATCGCCCAGGAGGACTTCCGGCCTGGCAAGGCGCTCGATACGGCTTTGGAGACGCTCGCTGGGGTGGCCCAGGAGCTGAGCGCGAAGACCGCCGTCTTCGCCGCTTCCCCCGAATTCTCCGCCAGTCGGGCGAACAAGGCGGCATTGCGAGACTTCTTGAAGCTCGCCCGGGAGACCTACCCGACCGTGGTGTTCGAGGTGCCTGCCTGGAAACCCGACGAGGCGGAGGCCCTCGCGGAGGAGACCGACACCCTCGCCTCCCGGGACCCCCTCCAGCACGGGCTCTCCACGAAGCCGCGGGCCTACTACCGGCTGCCGGGACCGGCGGGGCGGAAGAGCCGCTACGAGGATCCCGCCATCGAGAAGCTCGCCGAGATCGCCAGCGAAGGTGGCGATCAGATCGCGACGTACGTGTTCGCCAACGTGGACATGTTCGCGGACGCGAAGCGCTTCAAGAAGGCCATCGGCCTCTGAGGGGCCGCTCGGCGCGGGCGGACCTACGGACGGCGCCGTTTCGACGGGGCGTCGACGGCTTCCCCGTCGCCGGCGCCCCGCGCCCCGCCCTGCGCGCCGGCGATCCGGGCGCGCCACACACTTCCTGCCGGGCCTGGGAAACGCGGGGGCAGCGGACCGTCTCCCCCGCGCCGCAGCGGGTCGGACGATCGTCGCCAACAAAGGCGGGCGCGGCCGTGGAGGGCGACCACGTCGGCGTCGCGCTGCAGGAGGAAACGGCAACGGCCCCACGAATGGAAACGGCGCCGCGATGCTCTCGAGCTCATCCGTACTTGGAGTGCGCAGGGCGGCCGCGTGGACCTCGAGGACGCGACCAAAGTACGTGACACGGGAGCAGGGGTGCCGGGATCACGTGGGTTTATCCACAGAGCGGCGCGGCGCTGGCCGGGGCGCCCGGAGGCCGCGACAGGGCTGGCCGATCCGTGGTAAATTCGAGGGATCGGGGCACGCTCGCGGGGGCACGCGTGGGCTCCTTGCTTTCACGGGAAACAACAGCTTGTCCACACCGCTCCATCCGTTCACGACCTTTGCGGCGGAGGGGCCGGAAAAGCCAGCGCGGACGTGCGTCGTGGAGGCTGCGGTTCGACGGGAGCAACCCCACGCGAGCCGGGAGGTGCGGCCCGCGCGAGCGCTCCCCGAGCGAGCCCGCCTCCCTCAACCGACGATCAGGTTGAGGATGCGTCCGGGCACGTAGACCACCTTGCGCACGGTCTTGCCCGCGGTGGCTTTCTGGACGGCCTCGTCCGCCAGAGCCGCCTCGCGGGCGGTGGCTTCGTCCGCTTCCCGGTGGAGCTCCACCCGCCCGCGCACCTTTCCGTTCACCTGCACGGGCACGGTGACCACCTCGTCGACGCACAGGGCCTCGTCC
>JAAZAA010000180.1 GCA_012514535.1 Myxococcales bacterium
AATCTCAGCACGCCATCTGGCGGGACTCTGAGTGCAGCCGCTGTGCAGTCCCGCCCGCGCCCACATCCGATGCTCAGGATCCGGCGCCCGGCCTGGCGTTGGCTCGACTCGAAGAACAGCACGACATAGCCGCTCTCCGCGTTCGCGCTGCACTCCGCTCGGACCTCGAGCTCTGAGGGAGGAGGGGACACCGAGGGGGGCACCGCGTGGGCCACGGCCGCAAACACCACACCCCCGAGCAGTGCGCCGAGCCACGGCTTTGGGTTTCGTTCCGAGCGCGCCATCAGATGACCATGGTGCCCGGGTCGGGAGTAGCGCGTCTAGGGGGGCCATGCGGTGCGTCCGGCCCCGAGCGGTGCCCCTGCGCCGCCCCGTCGCACCCCGGAACCCCGACCCGCGTCCCGCCCGGGGCACCCCGAACCCGCTTCACCCAAGCCCGCTCCGTGACCCACCCGGACGACCACAGGCCGAGCCGCGAGCCTCGGCAATTTCGCCGAGTGCCATTTTCAACTTCGGCGCCGTGCCGGGCGCTACAGTGCTGCCATGTCTTTCGGCGGGACCGGGAGACTGGTGCTTGACCCGGCTGGAGCTTTTCGGGAGCTCCGAGAGGCGCATGGCGATCCGGGCGTACGAGCTGTGGGTCACCGTCGTGAACCTCGTCCTAGCGCCTGGGCGTTCGGAGGCATGGGGCGCCGACCCGCACGGGCGAGTCAGATGATCTAACGAGCACCGGAAAGATTCCGGACCGTTCCTGGCGGCCATGGCTGGCTCCGCTCGTCATGGCCATCCCAGAATTCTGGGGGCCGGAGCCGGAGCGCCTCATCCGATGGGTGGAGCCAAAACCCGAGCCGGAGAGGGTGTTAGTTAGCGATGAGCAAGAGGAGAAAAACTCAATGATTTCGGCAGTGCCCAGGGACGGAATCGAACCGCCGACACGGGGATTTTCAATCCCCTGCTCTACCGACTGAGCTACCTGGGCGCCTCCCTCGGGGGCGTGGGCCCCTTGACGAAGGGCCCGCGTATTAGCCCAGGCATCTCGGGGGATGCAAGCCCCTTCGCACACTTCGCCCTCTCGGAGCCCCCCGGCACCGCCTTGCCTGGCTCTCCGTCGTGGCGCCGCTCTCCCCGACGAGCTCTGGCGGGCGTCGCTCTGCCTCCGCTCCGTCGCTGGCCCCGCTCGCCCGCTCGCTGACTCCGCTCCCTCGTTGATCCCCGCCTCCGCAACCCCTCCGTGCGCCGCCCGCTGACCGTCGCAGCGCTCTCCCGGCGCCGTTCCTCGGCCCTTCGCGCTCGCTTCGCTGCCCCCGTGCACCGCCCGCTGACCGTCGCAGCGCTCCCTCCGCCGCTCTCGGTAGGTCTTGGTGGGCTTGGTGGGATGCCTCCGGTGGGGCGCCGCCTGCCGTGGGGGGCGACCTGAGGGTAACATCCGGGGGCAATGTTTTCTTCGGGCGAAGCCCAGCACAACCCGTATGCGTCGGTCGGCTACTTCCATCAGATCTTGCAGAAGGCGATCGCAGCGGGCGCCCGTGACATCCACCTGAAGGTGGGGCAGCCACCGGGCGCGCGGGTGCGGGACGACCTGATCTTCTTCCGCATCGATCCGCTCCGCTCCGAGCACACGGAAGCGGTGGTGCAGCACATCGTCGCGGATCCGGAGATCCTCGCGAACCTCCCGCGCCTCCAAGAGTACGACACCTCCTACGAGGTCGAGGGCGTCGGTCGCTTCCGCGTCAACGTCTACCGACAGCGGGCGAGCCTCGCCATCGTGCTGCGCGTGGTCCCCCTGCGCGTGCCGACCCTCGACGAGCTCGGCGCGCCCGCGGCGTGCCGGGCGCTGGCCGAGAAAGACCGCGGGCTCGTGCTCTGCGTCGGCGCAGCGGGGACCGGCAAGAGCAGCACCCTCGCCGCCATGGTCGATCACATGAACGCCCACCTCGCCCGGCACATCGTGACGATCGAGGACCCGGTCGAGTTCATCCACACCGACCGCAAGAGCTCCATCAGCCAGCGGGAGATCGGCTTCGACACCCAGAGCTTCGCGGGCGCGCTCCGCGCCGCCCTGCGCCAGGATCCCGACGTCATCCAGGTCGGGGAGATCCGCGACGCGGACACCATGGAGATCGCGCTACAAGCCGCGGAGACGGGACACCTCGTCCTCTCCACCCTCCATACCCCCGACGTGGCGCGCACCATGAACCGCGTCATCGCCTTGGCCGGGGGCGGCGCCGACGTCCGGGAGCGGCTCGCGGACTCCCTCCAAGGGATCATCGCCCAGCGGCTCCTCCCGCGCAGCGACGGCCAGGGGATGGTCCTGGCGGCGGAGGTCCTCGTCGGGACCGGCTCCGTGCGCGAGAGCATCAAGCGCCCCACCGGCAACCCCTCCCTGAAGGAGCTCATGACCGGCGGCGCCTCGATGTACGGCATGCAGACCTTCGAGATGCACATCAAACAGCTCGTCCAGCAGGGGCTCCTGTCCATCGAGGCCGCGCGAGCGGCGATGAGCTTCTGAGCCGGAGGACGCAAGTGCGGGAGGTTCCCGGGGGCCTCGAGCGTCCGGCCTAGCCGAGGCGTCACGTCGGGAGGAGTTGCCCCCACGTGTCCGGAGAGTAAGGAGACGCGGCCGCGGCCGGTGAGCCGCGGGCTACGGTCTGCCGGCTGGATCCGTCGGCGCGCGGCCGCCAATGACGATCGTCATGGGGCGCTCGCCGGAAACCACGCGGTATGGACGTGGAAACCGCCGCCGGCTAAACCGGCCGGGATGTCCCAGCTTCGTCATGACTGGAGCCTCGCCGAGGCTCGCGCCATCCACGACCTGCCCCTCTTCGAGCTCGTGGATCGCGCTCGCGCCGTGCACCTCGCTCACCACCCGAAGGACGAGGTCCAGCTCTGCACCCTCCTGAGCGTGAAGACCGGCGGGTGCCCCGAGGACTGCGCCTACTGCCCGCAGTCGTCCCACCATCAGGCGGTGGAGGGCGAGGCCATGCTCAAGCTGGAGGAGGTCATGGACGCCGCGCGCCGCGCCAAGGAGCACGGCGCCGTGCGGTTCTGCATGGGCGCGGCCTGGCGTCAGGTGAAGGACGGGCCCGCCTTCGAGCGGGTGGTCGAGATGGTGAAGGGGGTGAAGTCCCTCGGGATGGAAGCCTGCGTGACCCTGGGCATGCTCACCGAGGAGCAGGCGCAGCGCCTCAAGGAGGCGGGCCTCGACGCCTACAATCACAACCTCGACACCTCCAAGGACTTCTACAAGTCGATCATCTCGACCCGGAACTTCGAGCAGCGCCTCGCCACCCTGAGCAACGTGCGGAAGGCGGGCATCACCGTGTGCTCCGGCGGCATCATCGGCATGGGGGAGGGGATCGACGATCGCTGCGCCATGCTCATCGAACTCGCCAAGCTGGATCCGCACCCGGAGAGCGTTCCCGTCAACGCCCTCGTCCGCGTGCCGGGGACGCCCCTCGAGTCGTTGCCGCCCGTCGAGCCCCTGGAGCTCGTGCGCATGATCGCCCTGGCGCGCATCATGATGCCCCGCTCCAAGGTGCGGCTCAGCGCGGGGCGCACGGAGCTCTCCCGCGAAGCGCAGCTCCTGTGCCTGTACGCGGGGGCGAACAGCATCTTCTACGGCGACAAGCTGCTCACGACGCCGAACCCCGGCCAGAACGACGACATGGACCTCATCGAGGCCGCCGGGCTGCAGCCCCAAGCGCAGCAAGCGGCCCCCGCGGAATGAGGCGCGGCGGGACGTTCACGGATGACGCGCGACGGCGGGCTCACCCGGCGGCATAGCGCGGCCCGTCGTCGGAACGAACGTCCCCCGAGGACCTGAGTCGTCGACGACGTCGCCTGGGGGGCACAGGGCCCCCCTGCGGGCGCCGGGCGCTGGCGCAGCCGTCAGGAGCGAGCGGCTCGAGCCCGCTCCCGCCGACGGCTCAGGGCCCCGAGCCCCACGAGGCCCGCGAGCAGCCCCCACCAGGTTGCGCGCCCCGCTCCCCCGAGCCCGATGGCGGAGGAGGCCGCGACGGCGCACCCGGTGTCCTCCTCGTAGCAGCTGCTGGAGAAGCCGTGACGCGGCGTACAGTTCCCGGCGGGGAGCTCACGATCCGGCGGATAAATCGAGCACATCCCCGCGTGATCGTCCTCGGAGAGCTGACGCAGGGTCGTGGTGCCGGGCAGGTACCCCTCGCGCATGGTCGAGTCGGGGACGCGGCTGTGGCTCAGGCCCAGGAAATGCCCGGCCTCGTGGGTGACGATGGACGCCAGATCGAACTGCACGTCCGTGTCGCTCGTGGTGATGGGCACCTGCAGGGAGTTGATCTCGACGTCCGCGTCGAAGATCTCGCCGGTCTCCGGGTTGTACGTGATGATCGTGATCGCCAGGGTGCCGCTGGGCGTCTCGCTGGCCGCTGTCCCTCTCCCGTCGTCCTCGCCCCAGACGTCGTCGCGGAACATCCACACGTTCGCGTTGGGGCCCGCCTGGTTGTACTCGGGCTGCGCGCAGGCGATCGGACCGAAATCGGCGATGTCGATCGAGGGCAAGCCTCCTTCGCAGGGCGACGCGAGCCAGTTGGCGTAGGCGTTCTCGATGATGCCGTGGGCCTCGTCGTAGCTGATGCCGCGCAGCGGTGAGGCGTCCTGCTGCACCCCGAAGGACACGCAGGGGCGCTTCCACTCGAGGGGGAGCCCCGTCAGCGCGCAGCCCGTCGCTGGATCGTACTCACAGGTCTCCCCCGGGACGCACGTGGTCGTCCGACAGAAGGCGGCCGCAGGCGTCGCCGCGAGCAGAGCCCCGAGACCGCAGAGGCCACCCACGAGGAGCGATCGCCCCGCGACGGGCGCGCGTGGGGCCCTGGGTGAGGCGCTCATCGCAGCGCCTCTTGGATGAGCCGGCTGGCGTCGCCGAGGCGCCGCGCCACGAGCCGATCGACGGCCGCGTCCTTGCGATCGACCAGTTCGGGCAGCTGCGGGCTCCGTCGCAGGACGAGGTCGCTGCCCACGCGCTCGAGGGGATAGTGCCCCTGGGCCATCGCGGTGACCCGTCGCTCACCCCCGCGCTCCTCGGTGAGGAAGAGCACGCTCTCTTCCCCGACCTGGAGCGCCGCTTCCCCGTGGGCGAGCTGGGCCACGTCGCCGACGCGACCGCCCCAGGTGAGCACCAGCACCTCGCGCTCGTCGTGGGGGCGGGCGAGATCTTCGTCCACGAGCACGCGGGTGTGGGTGACGATCCGCCTGCGCCCGCGGACGTTCTCCCAGGTGGAGAAGCGCTCGACGGGCGTGCCGCGGACGACCCTGCCGCTCGCCCGCACGAGCTGCCGAGTGGTCAAGGCCCGGGCGATGGTCGCCTCCGCCGGGGAAGTCCAAATCGCCGGAGCGGCGCAAGCCGCGATCCCCACCAGGATCTGGCGGCGGGCGAGGAGGAAACCAGACATAATCTAGACATATAGCACGCCCGGGGGTGGCGGGGTGCGTCAGTGGGGGCGGGTTCGACACATTTTCGGTCCGTCCGCTCGACCGGAGCGCCGGTCGTTCAAGGGAAGCCCGGCCGTCGATTCCTGGTCTCTTCGCGTCGGACTCCGGCTCGTGCGCCAAAGGGTTTGCGCTATAACGCCGAGGTCTTGACCTCCCTGGCCGCCCCCGCCGAGCTCGCTCCCCTCCGTCCGAACTCTCCGACCCTGGCATCGGAGATCAAGGACTACATGGCCCGACACCGACGGGGCATCGAGGAGCTCATCAGCGCGGGGGGAGAAGAAGCGGGGCAGGTGGCGAGCGCTCAGTGGGGCAAGGTGCTCGACGGATTGCTGAGCGCGTTGTTCTGCGGACTCCGCGGCGCCATCGGCTCGGAGAAGGTCTGGAAGCAGCTCAGCCTCGCCGCCGTGGGCAGCTACGGCCGCGAGGCGCTCGGGTTCCGGAGCGACCTGGACGTGCGCATCCTCTGTACGTCGAGCTCGGCGGCGGCGGCCCCCGTGGCCGAGGCGCTGCTCTATCCCCTGTGGGACGCGGGGCTGAGCATTGGGCACCAGGTGGTCACCCCGGCGGAGATCATCGCCCTCGCGAAGAAAGATCTCCCCACCGCGACGACCCTGCTCGATTGGCGCTTGTTGGCTGGCAACGAGGCCTCCAGCACGAAGATGCTCGAGAAGGCCTTCGACACGGTGTTCTCGAGCGGCAACATCCACCGCTTCCTCGAGCGCATCGAGGAGCAAGCGGAGGAGCGTCGCTCGCGCTTCGGCGACTCGGTTTACCTGCTGGAGCCCGACGTGAAGAGCGGGCAGGGCGGGTTGCGCGATCTCGACATCGCCCACTGGACGGCGCTGGCGCGCTGGCGCGCGCGAGGCGTACGGGCGCTGGTGAACCTCGGCGTTCTGTTGCCGCGGGAGTACGAGCAGCTCGACACCGCCGCGCGCTTTCTCTTCCGGGTGCGCAACGTGCTCCACTGGAGCACGACCCGCCGCACGGATCGCCTCAGCTTCGATCGCCAGGAGGAGCTGGCTCAAGTGCTGGGCTACGGCTCCGGGGGCCTCGCCGTGGAGCGCTTCATGAGCGACTACTACCGGCACGCCCGCGTGATCGCGAACTGTCGCGACACGTTGCTCACCCGCGCCGCGCCGCCGCCCCGTCGTCGTCAACGAGAGCAGTTTCTCGGCAACGGCATCAAGCTGTTCGGCGAGGCCGTCACCTTCGAGGACCCAAGCCGGCTCATGGAGGAGCCGGCGCTCGCCTTGCGGCTCTACACGGAGGCGGTGCGCCGGGAGCTGCCCGTGTTTCGCTTCGCCCGGGACGCGGTGGCGCGGGCCACCACCAGCGACGAGTTTTGTGAGCGTTTGCGGGCCGACGAGGAGTCGGCTCGCTTGTTTCGGAGGCTCGTCCGCGCGGTGCGCCGGACGCGCTTCCGCGACGGCTCGGTGCTCGGGGAGCTCCACGACGTGGGGCTGCTGCTCGCGATGGTGCCGGAGTTCGCGCCCGTCGTGGGCCGCGTGCATCACGACATCTATCACGTCTACACCGTCGACGTGCACTCGATCGCGGCGGTCGACAAGCTGCGCGCCCTGTGTCGCGGTGAGCTCGCCCAGGAGCACCCGCTCGCGTCGCGCCTGGCCGCGGAGATCGCCCGCCCGCAGGTGCTGTTCATGGCGGCGCTGCTCCACGACGTCGGCAAGGACATCGGCGGGCGCAACCACTCGCAGCGCGGCTTCGAGCTCAGCCGCACGATCCTCGAGCGCCTCCAGGTGCAGGAGCACGACATCGTCGAGGTGCAGCACCTCGTGCTCAAGCACCTGCGCATGTATCACGTGGCGTCGCGGCGAGACATCGACGACCCGAAGACCATCCAGAGCTTCCAGCAGGAGGTGCACGGACCGGAGGGGCTCCGGGAGCTGTACCTGCTCACCCTGGCGGACGTCTCCACGACCAGCCCGGGCGCCCTCACGAGCTGGAAGGCGCGCATGATGGATGAACTCTATCTCGCCACCGTCGACACCTTCCACGGTTTGCCGCCCCGCACCGAACAGCGCGCGGAGAAAATCCGGCGGGCGGTGCTGGAGCTCTGCCCGGAGCCGGGGGAGCGCGAGTTCCTCGAGCACTTCCTGCAGGCGGTGCCGGAGCGCTACCTCTACGCCAACGAACCGCAAACGGTCGTGGCCCACTCTCGCTTCGTGCGCCAGGCGCAGACGCAGCGCTTCATGGCGCGGGCCATGGGGCAGGACGACTCCTACGTCGAGATCGGCGTGGTGGCGGACGATCGCCCGGGCCTGCTCGCGATGGTCACGGCCGCCCTCGCGGCGAACCGCCTGCGCGTGCTGAACGCGCAAATTTATTCGTGGACGGACGCGCACGGGCGACAGCGCGTGCTCGATCTCTTCTGGGTTCGCAGCGGCGTCGACGCGGCCGCCGTCCGCGAGGCCTTGCCCCGCGTGGAGCGGGATTTCGAGCGTCTGCTGAGCCAGGAGCTCACGTCCGAGGAGCTGGTCGACTCCCGGCGACCCTCGGCCTCGCTGTACCAGCGGCCCGCGCCCGGGGTCATCACGGCGGTGAGCCTCGACAACCGCGGCGCCTCCGATCACACGATCCTGGAGGTGACCACCCGGGATCGCCGGGGGCTGCTGTATCGCCTCGCCCACGTGATCCAGAGCGCGGGGCTCACCATCGATCTGGCCAAGATCAACACGGAGGGGCACCAGGTCGCCGACGTGTTCTACGTGCGGGAGGCCAGCGGCGGGAAGATCACGGACGTCGCGCGGATCGAGGAGCTCAAAGTGCGGATCACCGAGATCGTCGAGCGCCTCGCAGAGCAGGACGAGCCCAAGGGCAGCGGCTCCGGGCGGGGGCGTTGACGTCGCCCTGCGTGGAGGGCGGGTGTCGTGAGCGTTCGAAGAGTAACGGCCGTCGGTGACGGCCCCATGGGTCGGGCACACCGACCGCGAGCGGAGAAGACGATGAGCATGTCGAGCAGCAGTGCTGGGAGCAGGAACGGTGAAGGCGCGTCCATGGGTGGAGCGGCGCCTGGGGTGGCCATGCGCTCGCCGGGGCGGCGGGCGGGCGGGGCCTCGTGGTCGGGTCGGGTGGCGCTGGCGTGTGGTGTCGGCTTCCTGGCCCTGAGCGCCTGCGGTGGCTCGCAACAGGAGGCGAAGTCTCCCGATCCCGTGGAGCTGCTCGGGTCGTCGGACGACGGCGCCGCGACGGCCTCCAGCGACACCGTGCGCCAGGGGATGAGCGCCCTCGAGGCGGGGGACTACTAGAAGGCGCGGGACATCCTCGCCCAGGCGCGCGCGGAGCAGCCGACGGATCCCCAGGCGGCCTTCTATCACGGCGTCGCGCTCGAGGGGCTCGACGACGTGGCGGGGGCGACCGCCGCCTACCGCGACGCCCTCGAGCTCGATCCGAAGCTCACGGAGGCGAGCCAGAACCTGTCGGCGATCTTGGTGGACCAAGGGGACGCGCGCGGGGCCCTCGAAGCCGCCGACGCCGGTCTCACGCACCGACCGGACGATCCCGGGTTGCTCGCGAACCGCGCCCTCGCCCTCGAGGCGCTGGGCTCCGACGAGGCGCTCGCCGCCTACGCCAAGGCCCTCACCAAGTCGAACGACGCGGGCCTCCGCTACAACTACGCCTCCGCCCTCGCCGCCGCGGACCGGCGCGACGAGGCGATCGCTCAGCTGAAGCAGATCCCGACGAACGATCCCGAGTTCGCCGCCGCGGTGGCGACGACCTTCTATCAGCTCCGGTCCTTCGCCGAGTGCGCGCAGGTTCTGGACAAGGCCATCGCCAAGAACCCGAGCGCCGATCTCCACGTTCGTCGCGGCGCCTGTCGTCAAGGCGCGGAGGACAAGGCGGGCGCGCTGACGGACTATCAGACGGCGGTCAAGCTCGACGGCTCCTTCGCCGCGGCGCGCTACTACCTGGGCCGGTTCTTGGCCGGGGAAGGCAAGAAGGCAGAGGCGCGCACGGCTCTCGAGAAGGCGGTCGAGCTCGGCGCCGGTACGCCCATCGAGGCGTCGGCGAAGAAGGTCCTGGCCGACTTGAAGTGAGCGTCGCCCCCACCGCGCAGCACCGGCGGACCGCGCAGCACCGGCGGACCGCGCAGCGCTGGCGGACCGCGCAGCACCGGCGGACGGCGCGGACCTGAAGGCCCCGGCGGGTTCTCGATCTCACCGATCGGGAGCCGCGCCGGCGTCGACGTCTCGAGGGACGCGCTCGCTCCGAAACGGCGCCCTCAGAGGAGCAGATCGAGGATGCGATCGAGCTCGTCGAGATCGCCGTAGCGCACGACGATCTCCCCCTTGCCGTCGCGATCACGGACCTCGCAGCGGGCGCCGAGCTTGCGCTCCAGGCGCTTTTCAAGGTCTCGCACGCTCGCCGGCTTGGCGGCGGCGCCGCCCTTGGTCTCGCCGCCCGCGGCCTTCTTCTTGGCGCCTCGGACGAGCTCTTCGGTTTGACGGACGCTGAGGCGGCCCCGGACGACCTTCTCGGCGAGGTCGTTCATCTTCGCAGCGTCCGGCACCCCGAGCAGAGCGCGGGCGTGCCCCTCGGTGAGCTCACCCTGGACGAGCTTGGTGCGCACGAGATCGGGCAAGCGCAGGAGGCGCAGCGCGTTGGCGATGGTGGAGCGATCCTTGCCGATCTTCTGGGCGAGCGCGTCCTGGGTGTGGCCGTGCTCCTTCATCAGTCGATCGAGGGCCTCCGCGAACTCGATGGCGTCCAGATCCTCGCGCTGGATGTTCTCGATGAGCGCGAGCTCGAAGGCGTCCGCGGACGACACGTCCCGCACGACGACGAGGACCTCCTTGAGGCCCGCTCGCTGGGAGGCACGCCAGCGCCGCTCCCCCGCGATGATCTCGAGCTTGTCGTCCTTGCGCCGCCGCACCACGAGCGGCTCGAGCAGCCCGTGCTCCCGGATCGAGTGGGCGAGCTCCTCCAGGCGTTCGTCGGCGAAGCGCTGGCGGGGCTGGCCCGACTGCGGGACGAGCTTGTCGACGGGGCAGGTGAAGACGTTCCCGGCGCCATAGCTCGCGCCAGCGCTGGCCTGCGGTCGCGGCGGCTGGGTGGCGGGGAGGAGGGCGTCGAGCCCCCGGCCGAGTCCCATTCGTTTCATCTTCGCCTCAGGTCTCTTGCTGGATTCCATCACGCACTCCCCATCAGGCGATGGCCTCCAGATCCGGGCGCGGGGTCTCGAGGATCTCGCGGGCGAGGGTCAGGTAGCCTTGGGCCCCCTTGCTCTCGACGTCGTAGAGCAGCGCCGGCACCCCGTGGGAGGGCGCCTCGCTCAGCCGCACGTTGCGGGGGATGATCGACTCGAACACTCGGAAGTGTTTGCGCACCTCGGCCGCCACCTGGTGGGCGAGGCGATTGCGACCATCCCACATGGTGAGCACGATGCCCTCCACCTGGAGCGCCGGGTTCAAGGTCGAGCGGACCCGCTCCACGGTCGCCATCAGGTACGTGATGCCCTCGAGGGCGTAGTACTCGGGCTGCAGTGGGATGATCAGGCGATCCGCGGCGCCGAGCACGTTGAGCGTGAGCACGCCCAAGGACGGCGGGGAGTCGATGATCACGAACTCGAAGCGCTCCGTCTCGGGGCTGTGCAGGACCCGGCGGAGGTGTGTCCCGCGGGCGTCGTCGAAGAGCTCGTACTCGACGGCCGTGAGGTCCTGACTCGCCGGGGCCACCTCGAGACAGGCGAGGGGGGTCTTGTGGATGACCTCACTCAGTGAGCACTCACCGATCAGCGCGTCGTAGATGGTGCGCTCCGCGGTGCCCGGGGCGATGCCCACACCGCTCGAGGCGTTGGCCTGGGGGTCGAGGTCCACGAGCAGGGTGGGGCGCTCGGCCGCCGCCAGACTGGCCGCCAAGTTGACGGCCGTGGTCGTCTTGGCGACGCCACCTTTCTGATTTGCTACGGCGAAGATGATCGGGCGGGGCATCGGAAGGGGCCCGAGCCTAGACCGCCTTCCCGTGACCCGGAAAGGGTGGAGGCCAGACAGTACCCTGGAGCTATCGAAGTGCTGGATCTCTCGGCCGGTTTCTTGGACCGGGTGAGGTTCCGGCCTACTGTGTGCGCGCATGTAGGTGTGAGTAGCACCTAACCCTACCAGGACCTTCCAGGCGGCTTTTTGCCCCAACGCGAACACATGGCCAACCTCCGCGGATACCGATCTTTCGCCGACTTCCAGCGCGACGCCCTCCGTCCCGGCATGCGTGCCGGCTGGAGCCTCGATGAGCTCGAGCTGCCCGATGAGCATCGCGAGCTCGACTTCGACCTCGACCCCTTCGAGGCCGCGTTGCGTGAGGCCGAGGGCGACTACGACGACTGACGACGCATTCTTCTTGCTTGGCTTCATCCTCCCTCGACCCCCGCCGGGCTGCCTCCCGGACGGGGGTCTTTTTTCGCCCTGCGGCGGTCGTCCTCGGAGGCCGAAGGAAGCGTCCGGCATGTGCTTGACCGAGTCAGGGCCGCGTGCCATTGAGCCATCCCTTTCTGCCCACGGCGGTGGTGGTGAGGGTCCTCGGTCGGCGTCGCGCTGGTCGGCCCGGATGGACCGCTCGCCGGCGGGCGACGAGAGCGTGCGCTCAACACAGGTTCCGAATTCCCATGCAGGTCAACGTCGAAAAAATCAGCCCGGTCTTGGTGGAGCTCAGCGTCGAGATCGGCGCGGACAGGGTCAAGACGGAAGTGGAGAAGGCTTTCCGTGCCGTCGCGAAGACGGCGCGCGTGAAGGGATTCCGTCCCGGTAAGGCGCCCCGTCAGGTGCTCGATCACGTCTACGGCGCGCGCGTCGCGGCGGACGTGGCTCAGCGGCTGATCGACGAGACGTATCAGCAGGCGGTGCAGGAGCACAAAGTGCAGCCCGTCGCCGATCCTGCCCTGGAGACGCCGCGCCTCGAGCGGGGCAAGGCCTACAACTACAAGGCGCGCGTCGAGGTCCTGCCGGAGATCGAGGACGTCAAGTACGAGGGGCTCGAGGCGAAGCGCCCCGCGGTCCAGGTCACCGACGAGGAGGTCAAGGCGGAGCTCGAGGAGCTGCGTCGCGCCAACTCCACCCTCGAGACCCCCAAGGAGCCCCGCCCGGCCCAGGCGGGTGACGTGGTCACGATCGATTTCGAGGTCGCCGTCGAGGGCGAGGTCGTCCCCGGCGCGGGCGCGAAGGACTTCCAGATCGAGCTCGGCTCGGGACAGCTCATCGAGGCGATCGATCAGGCGCTGCTCGGCAAGAACGTCGGGGACAAGGCCGAGGCCAGCGTCGACATGCCCGCGGCGCACCCGCACCCGGCGCTTCAGGGGAAGACCTGTGTGTTCCAGATCGAGCTCAAGGGCCTCAAGGAGCGTGTGCTCCCCGCCGCCGACGACGAGTTCGCGAAGGACCTGGGCGACTTCGACACCCTCGAAGCCCTCGAGGCGGACCTGAAGAGCCAGATCGAGGCGCGCAAGAAGGAAGAGTCGGACAACACCCTGGCGGAGCGCCTCGTCGCCGAGCTGGTGAAGGCGAACCCCGTCGAGGTGCCGCCCACGCTGGTCCAGCGGCAGATGCGCATCACGGAGCAGGAGATCCTCCAGCGCGCTCGGTCCCAGGGCGGGCAGGTCGGCGGGCTGGGCGAGGAGCTGCGTCAGCGCGTCCTCGAGGACAGCGAGATGAAGGTGCGCGCGGGCCTGCTCATGGCCGCGATCGCCAAGAAGGAAAACATCCAGATCGGCAACGAGCAGATCGAGGAAGGGCTCACGGAGCTGAGCAAGCAGACCGGCAAGAACGTGGCCAAGCTCCGGGCCGAGTACGCCGGGCCCCGGCGCCGCGAGATGCTCGTGGGGATGATCCTCGAGAACAAGGTCCTGGACATCATCGAGGCGAAGGCCAACATTACCGAAGAGTGAGCTGCCTCCCGAGGCACTCTTGCCCCAGGCGCTGGGGCCCTGGTGCTGGGGCCCCGGGTTCTGGATAGTCGGTCCGAGAAGGAAGAGCGTCGGCCACGCGCCCGACAGAGGAGAAACTTTCGATGGGGAAGCGACCCGAGACCCGTGCTGATGCGATGCGCCTGCTGGAGAGCCGCCGCACGTCACTCGAACTGGAGAGCCAGCGACAAAGCGAGCGCATCACCGCGGGCGTGATCTACCCGCACGTGGTGGAGACGACCCACCGCGGTGAGCGGACCTGGGACATCTTCAGCCGCCTGCTGAAGGATCGGATCGTCTTTCTGGGGAGCGCGGTCGACGACGACGTCGCCAACATCATCATCGCCCAGTTCCTGTTCCTCGAGAGCGAGGATCCGGACAAGGACATCCAGCTCTACGTCAACTCGCCGGGCGGCGTCGTGACGGCGGGCCTCGCGATCTTCGACACCATGCAGTACGTCCGCTGCCCGGTCAGCACGATCTGCATCGGTCAGGCCGCGAGCATGGGCGCGCTGCTGCTCGGCGCGGGCGAGAAGGGGCGTCGCTACGCCTTGCCGCACTCGCGCATCATGATCCACCAGCCCTTGGGTGGGGCGCGGGGGCAGGCGACGGACATCGAGATCCAGGCGCGCGAGATCCGGCACATGAAGGACGTGGTCACGGACATCCTGGTGTCGGCCACCGGCAAGAACCGGGACGACATCATCCGGGACATCGAGCGCGACTTCTACATGGGCCCGGTCCAGGCGAAGGAATACGGTCTCATCGACGAGATCTTCGAGCACAAGAAGCCCTGACGACCCGGCGGGTCGTCGGGCTCCTCGGAGGCTCGTCACGCTCCTTGTCACGGAGAGGTGGGGTGGCACTGGCTCACCCCACAGGGGGTCTCGTCGCGCACCCTCATCCACGCAGCCCCTGTCGGTCGGTGTGTGCCGCCCGCGGGGGTTGCAGCCGCAGCGTGCGTCCGCGGGGAACCGCGACGTGTGCGATGCGGTGGGGCAGAGCGCGGGCGCAAGGATCAGGCGCGGCAGCGTCAGATGGAGCGCGGCCAGAGGTGAGTCGGTGCGGCGCGAACTCTTGCGGCGGAAATCCCTGCGGCGAGAAGACGGAAGCCCGAGAAACCGGAAGCCGGAAGTACCGAGAAACCGGAAGCCCGAGAAACCAGAAGCGCAGCGCGAGCGCGGGCAGGGAGCGACCGGCCCGCCGGGACGTCGAGCGGCACCGGAGCTCCCCTTGACGTTCGGTTTCACGTGCCCAACCCTGACGAGGGGTCACACTTACCCTGAGAGTTCGCTTCAGTCCTGCGCGTGGGGGCCGCTCTCGCCTGACGAAACGCCCGACGACGAGACATCCGGAGCGAAGATCGATCATCACGCAGAACCCCGAGGGCCCGCCCTCGACCCGGACAGGATCGAGACGGCCACGCAGGTCGGCACCGAAAGGCCCGGCAAGCCCAGCCAGTCAACGAACCCGGCGAACGGGGTCAGGTCAGGCAACGCAGCCGAGCACGAGAAGTCGCAGGAAAAGTCCAGGACCGAGAAGTCGGGCGCAGCGCTTGCGAGGGGGGCATGCGAAATCTAAGATTTCTGAACGTATCCGGAAGAAGCTCCGTTCGCGGGGCCGCAGTGGCGATGAGCCACCAGTAGGTGCACCTTGGATCGACGCCGAGAAGACTCGAATGGGAACCTGAGCTGCTCCTTTTGCGGGAAATCGCAGAAGGAGGTGAAGAAGCTCATCGCCGGCCCCACCGTCTACATCTGCGATGAGTGCATTGCGCTCTGCAACGACATCATCGCCGAGGAGGTGGAGAAGGACGAACCCTCGACCGGTTCGGATCCGCTACCCAAACCGGCGGAAATCAAGGCGGTCCTGGACGACTACGTCGTCGGCCAGGACAGGGCGAAGAAGGTGCTCTCCGTAGCGGTCCACAACCACTACAAGCGCATCGACTCGAAGCTCGGCTCCGACGACGTCGAGCTCGGCAAGAGCAACATCCTGCTCCTCGGGCCGACCGGATCGGGCAAGACGCTCCTGGCGCAGACCTTGGCGAAGATCCTCAAGGTCCCCTTCGCCATCGCCGACGCGACCACGCTCACCGAGGCGGGCTACGTCGGGGAGGACGTCGAGAACATCATCGTGCAGCTGCTGCAAAACGCCGACCACGACGTGGAGCGGGCGCAGCGCGGCATCGTGTACATCGACGAGATCGACAAGATCAGCCGCAAGAGCGACAACCCGTCGATCACCCGGGACGTCTCGGGGGAGGGGGTCCAGCAGGCCCTGCTCAAGATCATCGAGGGCACCGTCGCCAACGTGCCGCCGAAGGGGGGCCGAAAGCACCCCCAGCAGGATTTCTTGCAGGTCGACACCAGCAACATCCTGTTCATCTGCGGCGGGGCCTTCGTGGGCCTCGACGGCATCATCCAGCGGCGCCTCGGTCAGTCGCGCCTCGGCTTCGGCGCGGACATCAAGGGCAAGAAGGAGATGAAGCTCGGTGAGCTCTTCGCCGAGGTGCAGCCGGAAGATCTCCTCAAGTTCGGGCTCATCCCGGAGTTCATCGGGCGCTTGCCGGTGATCGCGACCCTCCACGAGCTGAACGAGGACGCCCTGATCGACATCCTCACCACCCCGAAGAACAGCTTGATGAAGCAGTTCCAGAAGCTCTTCGAGATGGATGGGGTGAAGCTCAAGTTCACCAAGGGCGCGCTCCGGGCGGTGGCGCGGAAGGCGCTCGAGCGGGAGAGCGGCGCGCGCGGCCTCCGAGCCATCCTCGAGGAGGCGATGCTCGACATCATGTACGAGGTGCCGTCCAAGGAGGGCATCAAGGAAGTGGTGGTGAACGAGGACACCATCGCCAAGGGCGAGACGCCGCTCATCGTGTATCACAAGGAAGCCGGCGTCGGCTGACGCGACTCGGTCCGGCGCTTGGACCGCGGAGATGCCCGGTTGCTCCCTGGAGGAGCGGCCGGGCATCGGTCCATGGGGGCAGCGCGCGCCGGAGCCACCGGGCGAGGCGTTCGTCGCGACACCGCGGCTCGACTGGCGAGGGGTGGGGAGCGCGGATGGGATGGCGAGTGTTGTCGCTGGAGCAGGCCGAAAGCGCGCGTTTGCAGGGGCGACACTTCGTGCGAAGAAGCGGGAACTGTGCTGGACTGGGGTCCAGTCGCAGAGCTGATCCGGAACACCCGGCAGCTTCTGCGGTCCCCCGACTCTCCACGGTCTCTCGTCTCCCCAGGGACCCCCTGCGAGTGAAGGCGCCTTCGGGCGGCTGGTAGCTCGAACGGCTGGGTTTCGTCCCGGGAGCGGGGGCCGCGTTCAAGGCCCACGACGCATGTTCTTCAAGAACGACAACAACGATCCGCGCTCCCCCTCCCGCAAGCAGCTCCCGGCCCTCCCGCTGCGTGACATCGTGGTGTTTCCCCACATGGTATCGCAGCTCTTCGTCGGTCGTGAGAAGAGCATCGCCGCCCTGGACGAGGCCATGTCTCGGGACAAGGAGATCTTCCTGGCGGCGCAGAAGAGCGCGCGTACCAACGATCCGACCTCCGACGACATCTACGACGTCGGGACGGTCGGGACCATCGTGCAGCTGCTCCGGCTGGCGGACGGCACGGTGAAGGTCTTGGTGGAGGGGCGCTACCGGGCGAAGGCGCGGCGTTACGCGAGCGCGCGGGAGTACTTCCTCGTAGAGATCGAGCCGCTGGTCGAAGAGGCGAGCGACGACGTCGAGCTCGAGGCGCTCATGCGCAGCGTGCAGAGCACCTTCGAGGTGTACGTCAAGCTCAACAAGAAGGTGCAGCCGGAGGTGTTGATGAGCGTGCAGAGCCTCGACGATCCGTCGAAGCTCGCCGACACCATCGCGGCCCACCTGCCGACCATCAAGCTCGTCGACCGCCAGGGTCTGCTCTCCATGGCGGACGCGAAGCAGCGTCTCGAGCGGCTCTACGAGCTGATGCAGGCGGAGATCGAGATCCTGCAGGTGGAGAAGAAGATCCGCTCCCGCGTGAAGAAGCAGATGGAGCGGACTCAGAAGGAGTACTACCTGAACGAGCAGATGCAGGCCATCCAGAAGGAGCTGGGTGGCGGCGAGCGCGACGAGCTCAAGAACGAGCTGCAGGAGATCGAAGACAAGCTCAAGCAGAAGAAGCTCACGGAAGAGGCGCGCACCAAGGTCCAGAAGGAGATCAAGAAGCTCAAGATGATGCACCCGACGAGCGCGGAGGCGACCGTCGTGCGCAACTACATCGACTGGGTGATCAGCCTCCCCTGGGAGGAGAAGAGCGACGAGCGCTTCGACCTCGAAGAGGCGGAGAGCATCCTGGACGAGGACCACTACGGCCTGAAGAAGTGCAAGGAGCGCATCGTCGAGTACCTCGCCGTGCAGGCGCTCACGAAGCAGCTCAAGGGCCCGATCCTGTGCCTGGTGGGCCCGCCGGGCGTCGGCAAGACGAGCATCGCTCGCAGCATCGCCCGCGCCACGGGGCGCAAGTTCGTGCGGCTGTCGCTGGGCGGCGTGCGGGACGAGGCGGAGATCCGAGGCCACCGGCGCACGTACATCGGCGCGCTCCCCGGGAAGATCGTGCAGAACTTGAAGAAGGTGGGCACGAACAACCCGGTGTTCCTGCTCGACGAGATCGACAAGATGAGCACCGACTTCCGCGGTGATCCGGCCTCGGCGTTGCTCGAGGTGCTCGACCCGGAGCAGAACAAGACCTTCAACGATCACTACCTGGACCTCGACTACGATCTGTCGGACGTGATGTTCATCACGACGGCGAACACCCTCGGGGGCATCCCGCTCCCGCTCCAAGACCGCATGGAGATCATCCAGCTCACGAGCTACACGGAGCTCGAGAAGCTGCAGATCGCCAAGCAGTACCTCTTGCCGCGCAACAAGAAGGAGTGCGGCCTCGAGGACGTCAGCTTGCAGATCACCGAGCCCGCCCTGCGCGCGGTGATCCACCACTACACCAAGGAGGCGGGGGTGCGCTCCCTCGACCGCGAGGTCGCCGCCTTGTGTCGCAAGGTCGCCCTGCGAGTGGTCAAGGAAGGCAAGGAGAGCGAGATCACCATCGACGCTCCGGACGTGCCCAAGTATCTCGGCGTGCCGAAGTACCGCCTGGGGCGGCAGGACGAGCCCGCGCAGATCGGGCTCACCCACGGCCTCAGCGTGTCCGACTACGGCGGGGACATCCTCGACTGCGAGGTGAGCGTCGTGCCGGGGAAGGGCAAGCTCGTGATCACCGGCCTGCTCGAGAAGGGCATGGAGGAGAGCGCGCAGGCCGCGATGAGCTACATCCGGTCGCGCTCCAAGGTGCTCGGCCTCGAAGATCAATTTTACCAGACCATCGACGTGCACGTGCACTTCCCGGACTTCGTGCGCAAGGACGGGCCGAGCGCGGGCGTGACGATGGCCACGAGCATCGCCAGCGCGCTCACGCGCATCCCCGTCCGCCACGACGTCGCGATGACGGGCGAGATCACCCTGCGCGGGCGCGTCATGCCCATCGGGGGCCTCAAGGAGAAGCTGCTCGCGGCGCACCGCAACAACATCGGCACGGTGCTGCTCCCCAAGGAGAACCGAAAAGACCTGAAGGAGGTCCCGCGGGGCGTGCTGCGCGCGATGCGGCTCGTGCTCGTGGAGCACATGGATGACGTGCTGCGGGAGGCGCTGGACCTCGAGTCTCCCGAGTCGCTCTTCGGCCCGCGGCCGGACAACGTCCTCGAGTACGTCGACGCCCGGCTGCGCAACCCAGGCCACCCGGACGACGGCGAGGAGCCCCCGGACCACTCGGCGCCCGTGGCGCCCGCCGCCCCCGCCGAGCAGCCCGCCGTGTGAGCGGAGGCATCGGTGAACTTGCGCGGCGCCCCAGGTGCCGCGCAAGGTGCCGTGCGCCGCGCCCGTCGCATGGGCCTGTCGCATGGGCCT
>JAAZAA010000004.1 GCA_012514535.1 Myxococcales bacterium
CATGCGCTTCCCCGGGTTCATGTCCAGCGCGCGAGCGACCTCACTGGGCCCGGCGCGCCGCACCTCGATCGATCGCCGCGCGCAGATCCCGCACGGCCCGATCGAGCCCGACCAGAACGGCGTCGGCGACGACGGAGTGGCCGATGTTCAGCTCCGCGACGTAGGGCAGCGCCGCGACGTCCAGCACGTTCGCCCGGGTCAACCCGTGCCCCGCCGCGACCTCCATGCCGAGCTCGTGGGCCAGCGCCGCGGCGCCCCGGAGACGCTCGAGCCACTTCGCCCGCTCCGCGCCCTGCACTTCGCAGTAGTGCCCGGTGTGCAGCTCCACCTGCTGGGCGCCCACGTCCCGGCTCGCCCGCACCTGCGCCTCGTCGGCCTCGATGAACAAGCTGAGCTTGATGTTCCGACGCGCGCACATCGCCGCGATCGGCTCGATGTGAGCCCGCGTCCGCGTCACGTCGAGCCCGCCCTCCGTGGTGCGCTCCTCCCGGCGCTCCGGCACGAGGGTCACCACGTCCGGTCGCACCCGATCCGCGATGGCGCACATCTCATCCGTCGCCGCCATCTCCAGGTTCAACAGCGTCGTCACCGCCGCGCGGAGATCCTCCACGTCCCGATCTCGGATGTGCCGGCGATCCTCCCGCAGGTGAGCCGTGATGCCATCCGCGCCCGCCAGCTCACACAGCTGCGCGGCCAGCACCGGGCTCGGATAGCTGGTGTCGCGTTGGTTGCGGAGCGTAGCGACGTGGTCGATGTTGATGTGCAATCGGATCACGATTCGTCCTCAGCCGGGTCGAGCCCGCGGTGCGCCCCCAATTGGAAGCACCGCGACCTCGAGCGCGAAAACTCGGGAGCGCGAGGAGATCCGAGGGCCGACGCCCGTCCTCCGCCGTCCCCGGCGCTCCTCATAACAAAGGCGCACCTGCTCCAGCAAGGAGCGCCCTCGGGGCGTCAGGGCGCTCAGTCCGTGAACTCCCAGTCCGCCCCGAAGAGCTCCGTCTTCGGCGTCGGGAGGACCTCTCCGTTCGGGCCATCCCGACGCACGATCATCGTGTGGCGGGTCGCCGTGTCCTCGCTCTCTCGAGCGACGACGGTGATGACGTTGACGCCCGGGTTGAGGTGCGCGTCCAGAGAGAAGGTCATCGACGACTTGTCCGAGCCGCCGTTGTTCGACTCGTAGAACACCTTCCGAGCCCCGACGAAGATGTACGCGTCGAGCACGCCGCCGTCGTTGTCCGTGGCGCGCCCTTCGATGCGCACTCGCGGCTCTCGGGTGGCCAAGGTCGCTGGCGCCACCTCGAGCAGCGGCGGCGACCGGGTGAGCTCGACCTCGAAGGCCGGAGGACCTTGGAGCGCCACTTTCGTCGGCCGCGTCGCGGCCGCCTCGAGGAACGCGAAGCGGTTGCCCGTGAGGCCCACCTTGATGAAGTCTCCGTAGGCGCCGAGCTGCTCGAGCACCTGTCCCTCGGCGACCCGACCGACGACCAGGGCACCTGCGACCGGCTGATCGCGCAGCGTCGCCTGACGCACCACCTCGACGTTGCCCTCGGCCTTCTTGAGCTCGACGCCGCGCTTCGCGACGGGCAGCACGAGCTTCTCGCTCGACACCACCTTCAGATCCCGATCCACGACGCTGAGATCCATCGTCAGCTCCGACTCCTGCAGCCCGTCGAGGACGTCGAAGGTGAACACGACCTCCCGGGTCTCCCCCGGCTGCATGTTCGAGAGATCGAAGCGACCGGCCCGGAGCAGCAGGCCATCCCCGGTGAGGTTGCGCAGGTTCGCCTGGGTCTCGTAGGACGGGCCCTTCCCCACGTTCTTGACGCGCAGGTAGATGCTCGCCCCTTCGCCGCGCTCCAGCTGGCCGTTGCCGTTGGCGTTGCGGTTGTCCACCACCTGGTAGGCGTAGGCGAACACCGGACGCGGGAGGCTCTGGATGGTCGGGCGGAACTCCGCGACCTCCGGCGGATCGGCCCCCTCGGCGGAGAAGCGCAGCCGCACCACGTCCTGACGCATCAGGGCGTCCTTCGGGATCGAGCACACGCGCTTGGCGTCCTCCGGCAGCGGGCGCGTCGAGCCCACCTTGCGGCCCTCGATGACGCACCAGCCCATCGGAGCCGTCGCCACCTTGCTCTGCCCGGGCTCGATCTTGCCGAAGACGAGCTCCTTGTCCTCGTAGTAGCCCGCGTCGCTCTTGGTGATCGCGCGGAGCTGATAGACGGGCACCTTGTCTTCGTTGCGCACCGTCACCTTGAGGGTCATCGGCTCCCCCGCCCGCACGATGTCGTCGGGGCGGTCGGTGCTGACCTCGATCTTCAGGTTCTTCGGATCCGGACCGACGTAACCCGCTGGCGGCGAGCTCCAGTCGATGTCCAGCTTCTTCAGCTCCGCGGTGATGGCCGCCATCTCCTTGCGCTGCAGGCGATCCACCACCTCCCGCGCGCTCTCGAGCTGCTTCGTGCGCGGCTGGCCCGCCTCGACGTGGGACACCAGCTCCCGCGCGATCCGGATCGGGGTGTCCACGCGGAACTCGTCCTCGACGTCGCCGCCACGCTCTCGGATCTCGGCGCGCTCCGACTCCGGCAGGTTGAAGCGGAGCCGGTACATCGCGCGCTCCTGGCTGCGGTTGAACTGCGCCGTGAGGCTCTTCGAGAGATCCCGCTCCCGGAGCGCGCTCTCGTTCTTGAACAGATCCATCTCCAAGGGATCCGCCGTCATCGGGTCGAGCTCGATGTCGGGCGCGACCCCCACCCCCTGGATCGACATGTCCCCGGGCGTCAGGTACTGGGCGATCGTCAGCTTGAGGGCGGCTTGCTCCGGCGTGATGTTGGGGAACACCAGCTGGACCGTGCCTTTGCCGAAGGTCGTCTGACCGACGATCATGGCGCGATCGTGGTTCTTGAGGGCGCCCGCCACGATCTCGCTGGCGCTCGCGGAGTTCCCATTCACCAGGACGGCGATGGGGTAGTTCGGCTGGGTGCCGACGGGGCGAGCCCGCTGCTCCTCGCGCCCCTCGCTGTACCCGGCGGTGGTGACGATGACGCCATCGGAGAGGAACATGTCCGCCACCTTCGTGGCCTGATCGAGCAGCCCGCCCGGGTTGTCCCGCAGGTCCATCACGAGCCCCTTGAGGGAGCCCGCCTGCCGCAGCTCCGCGAGGGCCTGCGCCAGCTCCGTCGCGGTCGTGGACTGGAACTGCTTGAGCCGCACGTAGCCGATCCCGCTCCCGAGCTTGTGGGCCTCGACGGAGCGGATCCGGATCTCCTCACGGACCAGCTCGAAGGGGCGCTCCCCCTTCCAACCGTCGGGGCCTTCCCGGTGGACCCAGATGGTGACCTTGGATCCGGGCTTGCCGCGCAGCCGCTTGACGGCGTCGTCGAGCGGCATGTTGAGCGTGGACTCGTTGTTGATTTTCGTGATGCGATCGAGCCGCTTGAGGCCGGAGCGCCCCGCGGGGGTCTCGGGCATGGGACGCATCACCGTGAGCATCTGGTCGCGGATGCTGATCACGATGCCGAGCCCGCCGAAGTGACCGGACGTCGACAGGTTCATCTCCCGGTACGCCTCCGGGCTCATGAACACGCTGTGCGGATCCAGGGTGCGCAGCATCCCGTTGCACGCCGCGTACTCCACGGACGCCAGGTCGACCTCCGTGCCCTGCAGGTGCTTCTGCAAGAAAGCGAACACGTCCCGGAGGCGCGCCGCGACGTCCCAGGGGCCCTGCACGTTGTCCACGCGGAATTTGCTCTCCGCCGTGTCCACCCGCACCGTGACCGTGGGCGCCTTCTCTTCGTGCAGGACGATGACCTGGGCGACCTCCTTCTGCACCTGGTCGAGGGCGCTGAGGAACATCTGCCGCGGCTGCACCCGATCGGGGTCCACGTACTTCTTGCGGATGGTCTCGAGCGTCTCGTTGACCGCGGTCAGCTGCGTGAGATCGTAGGGCGCCTGCGTCTTGCCCGTCGTGACGACCGCGTGGGCCGCCCGCATCCCTCGCCACAGACCGCCCGTGCCGAAGCGGAGCGCGAAGTAGGACGCCAACGCGAACGCACCGAGGAGGATGAGGGTGCGCCCGACTCGCTCGAAGAAACGCATGCGGCCCAGTATACGGCCCGGGGCGCAGGGTGTCAGTTCAGGTCGCCTGGAATCTCCCCACGCCCGGCCGCTCCCGGCGGCCGCTCCCCTCCGCCGCGACGCAGCTCGCGGACCTTGGAGTTCACTGCCCCGCGGCTTCGGACGTCACCGCCGAGGAGCCGGAAGCCGGCGCCGCCGCGTCGGTGGGTGGCGAGGGGCTCACCTCGTCCCGCTGGATCGAGTAGCGCACCAGCGCGCGCAGGGAGCGATTGCGCCCCACGTTGCCGAGCAACATCTTCACGTCCTCGTAGACCGACGGATCGGACAGGAGCGCGCCGAGGGTGCCCTTGCCGCCCTTCAGATCGGCGACGATGTCCCGTAGATCGGCGCTCATCTGGTTCAGGTTGCCCATCAGCTGATCGGAGCCCTCGTCGCCGTAGAGGATGCCCCGAGCCAGGCCATGGCCCTCGCGGACGCCCCGCAGGGTCAGCCCCAGCTCCTCCGCGGCGCCCCCCACCTGAGCCAGCGCCTTGGCGCCGTCCTCGCCGTAGATGACCTCGTGGGCGAAGCCCGGCCCGGTCCGCACCCGATCCGCGACGGACTGGGCGCTACCCAAGAGGCCATCCAGGCGCGCCGAAGCCCGCTCCAGGTTCGCGACGACCCGCGACAGCCGCTCCGCCTCCTCGCCGTCTCGCAGGAGCCGCGCCAGATAGCCATCGCCGCTCTCGAGGGAGTGCAGCACGCCACTCAGGTGCGCCACGGAGTCCTTGATGTCCTTGTGGAACTCGTCCTCCGCCAGGGCGGCGGTCGTCCGCTCGAGGTTGCTGATCACCTTCTCGGCGCCTGCGGCCACCTGGGCCACGTCGCCGACGATCGCGGTCATGTCCCGCGGGGACTCGCTCGGGATGAGCGCGCCGGGCTCGAGGGCGGGCTTGTCGGGGCTACCGACGCTCACGACGAGCATCTTGTCGCCGAGGAGACCCTTGGCCTCGATGGTGGCGACGCTGTCGGCGCGGATGCGCCGCGCTTCGGTCTCCACGATGGAGAACTCCACGTAGATCGTCGGATCGGACGCCTCGCTGGCGTACCCGATCGAGTCGACCTTGCCGACGCCGACGCCGCCCATGCGCACGGGCGAGCCGCGGGTCAGCCCCTGCACGTCCTCGAAGGACGTGCGGAAGGTCGTGTGCCGCTGGAACATGGCGCTCTCGTCGCCGATGAGGAACACCACCAGCCCGACGACCATCAGGCCGATCAGGACGAAGGCCCCCACCTTGATTTCTCGGGACGTTCCCATCGATGCCTCAGGCGTGCTGCGACCCAGCACCATACCAAACCAAGCACGCCCCCGGCTGTCGAGGTGGCGTGTCGGCGGGGCGTCGTGGAGCCGTCCGGCGTCCCGGGGTGCGCCCTCGGTCGAGCCCTGAATCAAGCATTGAGCAGCGTCTCCACGTCTTCGTCGACAGGCGCGCGCCCCTCGATGAAATCCGCGACCCGGGGGTCCTTCGACGCCCGGAACTCCTCGGGGTCACCGTAGGCAATGATGCGACCCGAGTGCACCATGGCCATGCGGTCGCTGATGGTGAACGCGCTGCCCATGTCGTGGGTCACCACGACGCTGGTGATGTTCAGCTTCTCCTGCAGCCCCATGATCATGTGGTTCACGCGGGCGGTGTTGATGGGATCGAGCCCGGTGGTGGGTTCGTCGTAGAGCACGACCTCTGGCCGCACCGCAATGGCGCGCGCGAGCCCGACGCGCTTGCGCATGCCCCCGGACAGATCCGCGGGGCGCATCTCTTCGATGCCGGGCAGCCCGACGAGCCCCAGGGCCCAGGCGACCCGATCGCGCACCTCGGCGGGGGTCATCTGATAGCGGAAGTGCTCGTCCAGGCCGTAGGCGACGTTCTCCGCGACGCTGAGGGAGTCGAAGAGCGCGCCGCTCTGGAACAGCATGGCGATGCGCTGGCGGACGCGGGCGAGCTTGCTCTCGTCCATGGTGGTCACCTCCGCCCCGTCGAAGGTGATGCTGCCCGCGTCGGGGCGCAGGAGGCCGATGAGCATCTTCAGCATCACGCTCTTGCCGACGCCGGAGCCGCCGATCACCGTGAGCACCTCGCCGCGGTGCACCGCCAGATCGAGCCCGCGGTACACGACCTTGGGGCCAAAGGCCTTCTTCACGCCGGTGAACTGGATGAGGGTGTCCGCCATGTCCCTTCGTCGAGAGGAGCCGTCGAGAAAGCTCAGCCCCGCTGCGGCGCCGCTGGCTCGCTCAGGGGGTCGACGCTGCGGACGAGCATCTCCACCGCGTCGCCGCCGCGCCAACGATCGGGGCGCAGAGTGCCTATCACCCGGACCCATCCCCGCAAGGCGCCCGCCCGATCCCCCAGGTTGGCCCCGAACCCGCCGAGACGGCGCCCGCCGGGCAGCTCGACCTCCAGCTTGAGGTGTCCCCCGCGCACCTCCCGCGCCACCCGGACGTCTCCGTCGACGGACAGGACGGGCAGGGGGTTGCGCTCCCCGCAGGGCTCGAGGCGGTACAAATCCCGGAGCACGAGGCTCGGATCTTCTCCGGGGGCCAGGGGCAGGGGGGGCAGCTCCTCCCGCGCCGCATCGTAGCCGAGGTCGCGACAGGACTCCTCGAAGCGGGCCCGGAGCTCCCCGAGCCGTTCCTCGCGCACCTCGAACCCCGCCGCCGCCTGGTGCCCGCCGTAGCGCACGAGCACGTCGCTCACCCGCGCCAGGGCGTCGAAGAGGCGCGCTCCCGCGGGCCCGCGGAGTGAGCCGCGCCCGGTCGCCTCGTCGAAGCCGATCACGGCCACCGGGCGTCGCAGCTCGCTGGCGAGCCGCCCCGCCACGATGCCGACGATGCCGTGGTTCCAACCGCGCCGCCCCACGACGATGCCGGGGCGCTCCTCCCAGCCCTCCCGCTTCACCTCCTCCAGGGCCTCCTCGACCATCTGCCCCTGGAGCTCACGGCGGGTCATCGAGAGCTGCTCCACCTGGGCGGCGAGGGCCCGAGCCCGATCCGCCGTCTTCGCGCGCAGCAGCTCGAGCGCCAGATCCGGCGCCTGGAGCCGCCCCGGCGCGTTGAGGCGCGGCGCGATCCGGAAGGCCACGTCCTCCGCTGTGATGGCGGTGGAGCCGTCCATGTTCGCCAGCTCGAGCAGGGCGCGCACGCCGGGACGCTCCGCGCGTCGCAGGGCCTTGAGCCCCGCCTGCACGAGGGCCCGGTTGTCGCCGTCGAGGGGCGCCACGTCCGCGACGGAGCCGATGGCCACCAGATCGAGCCAACGCCGCACGTCGAGCTCCACCCCGAGCTCCTGCCGGAGCGCGGCGGCCACGGAGAGCACGAGCCCGCAGGAGGCCAGGCCCTTGTAGGGGAACCCACACTCGGGGCGGTGAGGGTTCAGGAAGGCCAGCGCCGGCAGGGGCTCCTCGGGCACCAGGTGGTGATCGATGACGATCACGTCGACGCCCCGAGCCACCACCTCCGCGAGGGTCTCGTGATCGGAGCTGCCACAGTCGCAGGTGACGAGCAGCTGCGGCTCGCAGGCGAGGATGCGCTGGAGCGCCGCGGGAGAGACGCCGTAGCCGCCGTCGAAGCGGCTGGCGAGGCACGCCGTCACCCGCCCCCCGAGCTCCTCCAGCACGTCCGACAGGATCGCCGTCGCCGTGATGCCGTCACAGTCGTAGTCGCCGAAGACGCAGATGCGCTCTCCGTCGCGGATGGCGCGGGCCAGGCGCGCCGCGGCCACCCCGCGGTCCGCCATGGCATCCGGTGGGGTCAGGTCCCGCAGGCGCGGCTCCAAGAACCGCTCCACCCGGGCCAGCTGCTCTCCGCTGGTGCCGTACCCCAGGCGCAGCAGGTGCTCGGCGACCGTCGAGGTCACCGCCAACCTGCGGGCGAGCTCCCGAGCCGCGGCGCTCGGACGTCCCGCGTCCCCCGCCAGGCGAACCCCGGATCCGGGCATGGCGGGGTCGCTGGAACTCGGGGCGTCCTCGCGCTTCGGAGCCCGAGGGTCACCAAGGAGTCCGAACGAGGACGACACGCCGAGCGTTCGACCACGTGGCCCGCGGGAGTGTCAACAGGGGCTCCCCCGGTCGCGTCTCCCCGACCTTCGGTCCTCCTCTCGGTTCACGAGCCGGGGTTCACGAGCCGGGGTCTTCGAGACGGGGTTCACGAGACGGGGTTCACGAGACGGGGTTCACGAGCCGGGGCCTTCGAGGCGGGGTCTTCGGGGCGGGGCGCTCTCGACCCGGAGGTGCTCGAGCCTGGGCTCGGCCGAAAGACTCGCGCAGAGAGTGAGCCGGAGAGGAGGCGTTCAGAAACGTTTCGCGCTAGGGTGGGGTTCGACTGTCATGACTGCATTCAACCAAGCCCTACCCCGGGCCTACGCAGGTGCCGTGGAGGAGCGCGCGCGCTTCATCGTGCGCACCTACAACACCCTGTTCCTCTCCATCGCCGCCTTCGCCGGCATCCAGATCGCGCTCTTCAAGGCGAACATCGCCCAGTCGATCGCCGGCACGCTGGCCGGCAACTGGATCATCGTCCTCGGCGCGTTCATGATCGTCAGCTGGCTGGCGAGCCGCGTCGCCCACACCGCCAGCTCGAAGGGGGCCCAGTACGCGGCCCTGGCGGGCTTCGTGGTGATGGAGTCGATCATCTTCGTCCCCATCCTCGCGATGGCGAACGCCTTCGCGCCGGGGGCGATCCAGAGCGCGGCCCTGGTGACCTTCCTCGGGTTCGGCGGGCTCACGGCGGTGGCCTGGACCACCCGCAAGGATTTCTCCTTCCTGGGCGGGATGCTGCGTTGGGGCGGCGTGCTGGCGCTGGTGCTCATCGGGGCGTCGCTCCTCTTCGGGTTCAACCTCGGCACCTTCTTCAGCGTCGCCATGGTGGGCTTCGCGGGCGCGGCCATCCTCTACGACACGTCCAACGTGCTGCATCACTACCCGGAGGACCGCTACGTCGGGGCGGCTCTGCAGCTCTTCGCCTCCGTGGCCCTCATGTTCTTCTACGTGCTGCGGCTGTTCATGGCGGCTCGGGACTGAGTGAGAGGATCACCCCGGCCATGGTGAGCACGAGCTCGACCTGGCCCGCTCGGGTGCATCGAGCGGAGGAGGCGCTGCGGAGGTTCGGAGACCTGCCGCCGCGCCTCCTTCCTTATTTGGACCAGGGGGATCCCCTCGCGGATGCGGCCGTCGAAGCCCTCGCCGAGCTCCAGCGGGCCGAGCGCCACGCCCTGATCGAGAAGGCGCTCGCGACGATCCCGGCGGGGGAGACGCCGCCGCCCCTGCCCCCGCCCCTCGCCGAGCTGATCGCCGGCGCGTGCCGGGTGCCCCCTTGGGTCGACTGGGCACGGATCGAGCGCGCTGGCGCCGTGTTCCGGCGGGCCGGGCTCCTGGGCGGGGCGACCCTCGGCTTGAGCAGCCTCGTCCACGGCTACGCCGCGCCCGCCGGCAACAAGCCCCTCGCCTTCTCCGGTCGACTCACGGAGCGCGCCGACCGACGGCTCGCGGAGACGGGGCATTTCGTCACCGCCGTGTGCGCCCCCGGGGGCACGGCGCCGGGCGCCCCGGGTTGGCAGATCTCCCTGCAGGTCCGCCTGATGCACGCCCAGGTGCGCCGCCTGCTCCTGCGGGACGAGCGCTGGTCCAACGAGCTGTGGTCCTTGCCCATCAACCAGCACGACATGATGGCCACCGTGCTGCTCTTCTCGATGGTGTTCGTCGACGGCGTGCGCAAGCTGGGGCTCCACGTCAGCGAGGCCGAAGCGGACGACTACCAGCACCTGTGGCGCTGGGTCGGCACCCTGCTCGGCGTGGCGCCGGAGCTTCTTCCCGCCACCTACGGGGAGGCCGTGCGGCTCGGGGAGTTCGTCCACCTCACCCAGGGCCCGCCCGACGCGGACTCACGGGCCCTCGTGCGGGCTCTGCTCGATGGGCCCCGGCGCCGTATCGGTCCACCCCCGCCGGAGGCCAACGGGGATCGCCGGGCCCTGCGCCGCTGGCGCGCCGCGCGACGCCTGGCCGAAGCCCACGTCGCCGCAGCCACCGCCCTGTCGCGGTACCTCGTCGGCGACGAGCTCGCCGACGCGCTCGGGCTCGAGCGCACCCATCGGCGCTTCCCTCGCGGCGTTCGTTCCGTGGTGCAGCTCCTCGACGGGATCCGGCGCACCAGCCCACGCCTGGAGCGGGCCGCGGAGCGGCTCGGTGAGCGCTACTGGGACTTCAGCGTCGCCCAGGGGCTCGGTGGCCTCCCCGCCACCTACGGTCTCCCGGAGCGCTTGTCGCGCTCCGTTCCCTGAGAAGTCCCCTGAGGACACGGGTCCCCTGAGGACACGGGTCCCTCGAGGAGCACGGGCCGCAAGACGAGCTCAGCCCCCCACCGTGCGACGTTCAGCGCGGCGGCGGCTCTGCGCCGTGCGGGCTCTGCGCCGCGCGGGGGCGCGCCGCGGTGCCGTCACACCGCCGCGGGAGCACAGCGCGGCGCCG
>JAAZAA010000031.1 GCA_012514535.1 Myxococcales bacterium
CCGCTTCGGTCGGCTGCGCGTCGCCCTCCGAGGCGTCGTCGGACGTCGCGGTCGCCGGCAAGGCTTCCTCTTCGGAGTCCAGCGCCGAAGCGGCGGTGTCCGGCGCGGGGAGCGGCGCCTCCTCGGGGGGCGGCTTCCCGAGCATCGCAGCCTTCGCCCGGGCGAGGCCGGCCTTCGCCTCCTCGTCGCCGCTCTTCATGCGCAGCACGCGCCGCCAGGCGTCCGCTGCCTCCCGGGCGTCGTCGAGCTCGCCCTCCCAGAGGCGCGCGACCTTCGTGGCGAGCTCGGCTCGGTGCGCGCCGTCCTTGCTCCGGAGGATCTGATCTTCGTAGAGCCCCACGAGCCCCCGGACGTCGCCGAGGTCCTCGTAGAGGCCCTCCAGCTGTTCGGCGACCTCTCCGTCTCCGGGGGACAGGTCGTGCAAGCGCTTGAAGTCCTCTGCGGCGCCCGCGAGGTCCGCCAGGGCGTCCCGACGCAGCAGCGCTCGACGTCGGAGCAACAGCCGCACGAGGGGGCCATCGAACACCTGCTCCAGGGCGCCGCCGATCACCTCGACCGCTCGCTCCGGAGCTCCGACCGCGTCGGCGAGCGCCTCGAGCTGATCGAGCCGGTCTTCGTCCGCATGGACCACGAGGGCTTCCTGCAGCCACTGGAAGGCCTGCTGGTCGTCGTCGAGCTCTTCCCGGGCGATGGTGGCGGCCTGCCCCAACAGGAAGCTGCGGGTGCGCCCGCCGTCCCGCGCTCCCTCGCCGCCGGCCACGCAGGCCTCCGCCAGGATCCGACGCAGTCCGCCCTTCGTCGCGGCGTCGGCGGCCCGGGCGCGCTCGAGCAGGATCGCGACCTGATCCCCCTGCCCTCCTCCGGCCAAGGCGATGTCGTAGAACTCCCGCGCTCGGTCGAGGGCGCCGCGCTCTGCTGCCACCTCGGCGGCGCGAGCGAGCGCCAGGAGCCGGTCTCCCGGCGACTTGCAGCGCATCACTTGCCGCTCGTAGAGCCCGATGACCTGCCCGTCGTCCTCGGCGAGCCCCGCGAGCCGCTCGAGCAGCGGCTCGACCTCGTCGGGCGCGACGCTGCTCAGTCCCTGCTCCCCCTGCTGCAGCGCGTCTTCCGCCGCCGCTCCGGCGCGGCGCAGCACCTCCGCCTGGCGGACCATCTCCTCGGCCCGTGAGGGACCAGTGAGCTCACGGACGAGCAGATCGTGAGCGACGCTCAGGGCGTCCAGATCCTTCTCCTGGAGGGCGAGCTTCTCGAGCTGCTCGGCGAGCGCCGTGTCGGCGGCCTTGGTGCGCACCAGATCGAGGGCCACCTGGATGGCCTCCGTGTTCGCCCCCTCGGCCACGAAGCGCTCCAGGGCGCCGCGCAGGGCCTCCGCCCGAGCCGGGGAGGCGGACGTCTCCAAATGCCACTCGACGAGCTTGCGGGCCACGTCCCCGCCCTTGCCAAGCTCGTCACCGAGGCGCACGAACTCGTCTCGACAGGGTGGATCCCCGAGATCGGCGACCTCCCCCAGCACCCGCAGAGCCTCCTCGGGGCGCCCGAGCTCCTTCGTGAGCACCTCCGCCAGGCGCAAGGTCATGCGGCTGACCTCCTCCTCGTCCCCTTCCACCTCCGCCAGGAGGGCGAGATAGCGAGCGAAGTCTTCCCAGCGCTCGAGCCGCTCACTCAACACGGAGAGCCGCTCGATGGCCTCGAAATCCTCCTCGTCGAGCCCATGGACGATCTCCAGGACGCGCAGGGCGTCCTCGGGCTGGTCCAGGGAGCCTTCGTAGAGATCCGCGAGGGAGCGCGCCACCTCGAGCTTCGCCTCGCCCTCCGCGGACTCGAGCAGCTCTTCGAGCACCTCGGCGGCCTCGAGGTGCTCTTCGGCTTCCCGGAGGAGCCTCGCCAGCGCCCGCAGCGCCGTCGGGTGACCGGGCTCACGCTCCCGAACCCAGCGATATCCGTCGAGGGCGCGCTCGATGTCGCCCACGCCGTCCGCCAGCAACCCTGCCTGACGCAACGTGAGCTCGACCCGCTCCGTCGCCGGCGCCACCTCGATCAAGCGCCCGAGGAGGTCCGCTGCGTCCTCTGCGCGGCCGGAGCTCTCGGCGTCCTCGGCCAACGCCCGGAGCGCCTCCGCGTCCTCGCCGTCCTCGAGCACCGCCAGCAGGGAGCTCCGCATCCCCTCCCGATCCCCGAGCGACTCCAGCTGGAGCTTGGCGGCGCGCTTGCGCAGCGCTCGGCGCAGCGCCTCGTCCGGGTGGGTCAGCTCCGCGAGTCGCTCGGCGCGGCGCAGCAGCAGCGCCACCACCGCGTCCGTGCGGCCCTGGTCGCTCAAGGAGGTCTCGAGCCGGGAGGCCAGGGCGTCGTTCGTCGGATCGAGCTCCGTGGCCCGCTCGAGCCGTTCGATGACGCCAGCGACGTCTCCCACGCGCTCGAGGTAGTCCGCCTCGAGCGCGCACAGCTCCGCGCGCGCCGCCGGATCGGCGGTGAGCTCTGCCCGCTCCCCCACCGCGTTCGCCGCCCGCTCCCAGTCGTTCGACCGCTGGAAGCAGTCCTCCGCCGCCCGCCACAGGTCCGTGCTCTGCGCGAGCCCTGCCGCCTCTGCGTACGCTTCACCCGCCGCACCCCACGCCCCCAGAGCGGCGCGGAGCTCACCGAGCTTGGTCCCCAGCTCGATCCGCGAGGAGTCCTCCTGGAGGGAGTCCAGGCTCTCCGCGAGCAGCGCCGCCGCCCGATCGAGCCGCTCCGCCTCCTGGAAACACTCGACCGCGGCCTCCAGAGCCGCCGCTTCGCCCGGCGTCAGCCGGCTGACGCGCGCCCACGCTTCGCCCGCGGCGAGGGGATCCTGGCGCTCCCGAGTGTGGATGTCGGCCGCCCGCTTCTCGGCCGTGAGCTTGCGCTCCAGGTCGCTCGTCTCCGCGGCGCGCCGCTCCAAGAACGCAGCGAGCTCGTCCCAGCGGCTCGCCTTCTCCAGGAGCTTCTCCAGCCGATCCGCCGCGTCGTCACTGGCTTCCAGGGTCAGGAGCCGCCGCCGCGCCTCGAGGGCGCCGTCGACGTCGCGCAGCTGGCCCTCGCACAGGCTCGCCACCTCCTCGAGCCAGCGGATCTTGTCTTCATCGGCCGCGTCGGCCGCGGCGGATGCTCCGAGGAGCACGTCGCGCAGCTCCGCGTACTTGCGCCCTTGGCGCAGGTGCTGCTCGACGAACTCCACGGCCTCCTTTTGGCCGGGCTCCACCTCGAGCACCTCGCGGTACTTCGCCAGCGCCTCGCGTTTGTTTGCTTTCCGTGAGAGGCCGCGCGCCAGCTCGAGCAGGGCTGCCACGCGCTCGCGGGGATCCGCGTCCGCGGGGGGCTCCAGGGCGTCGAGGAGCTCGTCCTGGCCCGCTGCGACGGCTCGGCCCACCAGCTCCCGGGCCTGGCTCGCCACGGCTCCCCCGGGGTTCGCGCGCAGGTACTCGGCGAGCAGGGCGGCGCCGCCCAGCTCCTGCCCCAGCTGCTCCCCGTAGAACATGAGCAGCTGCGCGGCGCGATCATTGCTCGGCTCGCACTCGAGGGCGCAGCCCGAGTACGAGAACCCGTGCTCCCCCCCGTAGGTCTCGGCGAGCTCGACGAAGAGTCGGGCCGCCTCCAAGCGCGCCTCGTCCGTGACGCGCACCTTGGCGTGGATCTGCTCCAGGATGGTGGCGCCCACCTGCTGCTTGAGCACGGGATCGTCGCCGTCGAGCTCCCGGGCCTTCCGCAGCGCGCGCAGCACCCACTCGGGTTTGCCCGCCGCGCGGCTCGCCTCCGCCTCCTCCAGGTAGAGGGCGAGGGCCGCATCCCGGTCGCCGCCGAGCGCGCGCTGCTCGCGCTCGAAGTAGGGGATCGCCTCCGCCCAGCGCCCCGCCGCCGACAAGCTCTCCCGCACCCTGCGGATCGCCTCGACGTTCTCCGGATCGTGCTCCGCGGCGGCTTTGTAGGCCGCCAGCGCCTTCTCCGGCTGGTTCAGCTCTTCGGCCCAGAACCTCGCCAGCTCACCGTAGAGTTTCCCGAGCTCCGGCCGCAGCTCCGGGCGTCCGGGCAGGAGCTTGGCGATCCCTTGCGTGCGCCGCTCGAGCAACGCCACCAACGCCCGCTTGTCGCCTTTTTCCTGGTAGAGCGCGGCGAGGCGCTCGGCGGCGCCAGCGTGGGTCGGATCTCGATCCACCGCCGACATGAGCGCACGCGCGGCCCGGTGCAGATCGTTCAGGCTCGCCGTCCACACGGTGGCGGCTTCACTGAACCAGTGAGCGGCGTACACGGGATCCCGAGAGTCCTTGGCGACTTTCTCGAGGAACATCGCGTAGCCGCGTGGATCCGTCTGCCCGTGCTGATATGCGGCGTTCAGGGCCTCCGCGTCCTGGGGATTCTGCGCAAGGCGCTGGGCAAGTGCATCGAGCCGCGGATCCATCGTAGTTCACGCTACCATGTACAAAGAGGCTGGATCAACGCGCCCGACCGCGCCGCACCCGCTGAAAATAGCTACTGAAGGCGCAATTTGCTAATCAGGGCGTGAGCCCGATGAGAGCCCTGTGCGCCCGACCCAGCGCGTCGACGTCCCGCTCGGAGACCCCTCGTTCGGAGCGCTGACGGCGGACGAACGACGGCTCCCCTGCGGGTGAGACGACACCTCGCCCCCGGGCGTCGACGTCTCGCCCCGAGCGCCCTTCGTTCGAAGCGTCGACGGCTCGCGGGGGAACGACGCCTCCCCGGCAGGCGAGACGGCATCCCCGACCCGGCGCGTCGACGCCCCGCTGGTTCGAATCGTCCGTCGTAGGACGACGACGCCTCCTGGCAGGCGAGACAGCGCCTCGACCGCGCGAGTCGATGTCCCGCCCCGAGAACCCTCGTTCGAGTCGTCCACGGCTGGCAACCTTCAGCGACGACGGCTCGGCTGGGCGTCAGCGGCGATGCCGGGCAGCGCGGATTCGTCGACCGCCTTCGGCGCTCGCTCCCCGACGAGGGAAAGCTATACTTGGGGGAGGATTTTCTGCGCAGAGCCTCGCGGCGGCGGGTCCCTGCTCCAGGGTGCCCAGGCGCCCGAGTCGTTGGCCATGCACTCTCGCTGGTGACCCGCGAGCGGGCCAGACGGCCCGCCACCTCGTGGATCGACGACGGGCGCGGAGCGATGGCACCAGGAGGCGGCGGAACACGCGGTGGAGAGGCGCGAGCGCCGCCACCAACGGCGGCGACGAGGACGCCGACGACGCAGCGGGATAGGCTCACGGTGGTGGTCGACGAACGAAGGGACGGAATGGATCTGGACTCGGAGCCGCCCATCGCACCACGCCCGGACCCTTACGCGGTGCCCCCCGGGGGCTCACCGGGCGCTCCGGGAAACGTCCACGGCGAGAACAAGCTCGCGCCCCTCGCCCTCGCCTCGGCCTTGGCCAGCTTCGTGTGCCTCCCCGGGGTGGGAGGGCTGATGGCCATCGGGCTCGGCATGGCCGCTCGCAGTGAGATGCGGCGGCTCCCGAACCGCTCGGGGGGCAGCCTCGCTCTCGCGGCCATCCTCCTCGGCGGGGTGAACCTCCTGGTCAGCGCCGTCGCGGCGGCGGTCCTCCTGCTCTGGCTCAGTGAGATGAACGCCCCCTGGCGCACGGAGCTGCCCACCGCCAGCCTGGTCCCACCGCCCACACCCGCGGCGGTCCCTCGCCCCGTCGACAAACCCGTGCGCGTGTCCCGGATTGGGGCCCTCGAGCTCGTGGACATACGACCCCACGTGCGCTCTCTGGGCACCGAGCTCGACCGCCAACGCGCCGCGGCGGCCGAGCAGGACAAACGCGTTCTGCTCTGGCTCGTCGGCCCCCAGTGCGCCCCCTGCCAGGGAGTCGAGGCCGCGCTCCCGGACCCCGCCATGCAGGCGGCCCTGAAGGACGTGCGCCTGGTGCGGCTCGTCGCCTCCGACTTCCAGGTGGAGCTGACGCGCCTCCGCGTACCCACCTTCGCCATCCCTGGCTTCGCCCTGCTCGGCAGCACGGGTCGGCCCATCGACTACATCCACGGCGGCGAGTGGGACGACGACGTCGCCGAGAACATCGCGCCGGTGCTGTCGCGCTTCGTCCGCGGGGAGTACGTCGACAGGCGTTATCCGTGGCGCGGGGGCGTGCGTGACGATGAAACTGCGCTGTAAGACTGCGCTCACTCCATCACACCTACATGGCTCCCAGGCGGCGCATTGGAGGGTCGAGTGATTTTGCTATCATCGGCGCCCCGTCATGTGCTCAGCGCCAGCCCAAGCCCCTTCTCTCGAGGTCTCACTCCGTCAGCGCATCGAGGAGCTGCGCTCACGGGGAACTCCCATGGAGCTCGGAAGAGCTTTGGATGTCGCGGCCTCCCTCGCGGCCCTGCTGTCCGATCAGCACGACGCCGGGTACGCCTTCTTCGTCTATCCGAGCGCGCTCATGGAGGACCCCCAAGGGACGTACTACGCGGGCCAGCTCTCGGCGCAGCCGCCGACGCACCCCGCGGACGCCGCCTGCATCGCCCCGGAGTCGGGTGGTCGAGCTCCCGGCGGCCATCGGGAGTCCGTCTACGCGACGGCGGCGATCCTCTACGAGCTCATCACCCTGCGGAGCGTCGGTCCCGGGATGCTCCCGCCCTCGCAGCTCGTCCCCGGCGCCCCCCCGGCGCTGGACTCCGTCCTCAGCATGGCGTTGATCGCCGACCCGGCGCAGCGCCCCGCGGATCTGAAGGCCCTGGCGCAGGCGCTCCGCGACGTGAAGGGAGCCATCGGCGCGGCGCCGGTCCCCTCCCTCCTCCCGGATGACGGGATCAACATCGACGTCTCTCTCTCCCTCATGCCTCCGACGGCTCAGGGGCAAGCGCCTGGTCACCAGGTCCCCAGCAACTGGGAGACTCCCATCGCGGCGGCTCCGCGGGGGCCCCGGAACGAGGTGGAGAACCTGACGGCCCTCAAGGCGCGGCTCGAGGCGGATCCGCGCCCCCGCTACGTCGTGATCAAGGACGGCATGGATCACGGCCCGTTCAACGCCGTCGAGCTCCTGCAGCAGATCGCCAGTCACACCTTCGTCGGTGAGGATCTGGTGCGCGACTCCGTGGCGGGCACGGAGGGCTCCATCGCCGACTCGGAAGAGTTCGCCCCCTTCGCCCACCACGCGCACCTCCACCGCGAGCAGAAGGCGGAGAAGGCGGCCATCGAGCGGGTGGTGGCGCAGGAGTCGCGGAGCACCCGGGGCAAGGCCATCATCGGCATCGCCATCGTCGGTGTGCTCCTCGCCGCCGGAGGGACGTGGTTCCTCACCCAGCGCGGCGCCCGCAACGACGAGATCGTGGTGCACGAGGACACCGCCGCCAACGTGGAGGCGGACGCCGGTCTGAACGTCCCGACGAAGAAGGGCGGCGGCGGCAAGCGGGTCGTCGGCAAGAGCGGGAACTACCCCCTCCTCGGTGGCGGCATGTCCTGCGAGGCGGCCCAGAACGCCTACGTGGAAGAGATGAAGATGGGAGCCAGGGGCCAGGCGGATCTCACCGCGGGGCAGTTCCAGTCCGTGCTCGGGCGGGGCACCTACTTCTCCCAGTGCGGCGTGCCGAGCAGCATGGCGATCAACATCTGCGCCGCGGTGCAGAACGGGCGCGCCGTCGGGGTGACCGTGCGCACGACCCCACCGAGCCCCAAGCATCAGTCCTGCATCGCGGCCGGCGTGCGCCGGCTGAGCTTCCCCAGCCATCCCAAGCTCGACGTGACCCGGACGAGCTTCGCGGCCCAGTGATCCGCGCGCGGCGCGGCGTGCCGGTGAGGGCGTGGTGGCTCGCCGCGCTGGTCGGGAGCGTCTCCGCGCTCGCCAGCGCCCAGGAGGGGGATGCCCGACGGAGTCCGGACCCGGGCTCCGCGTCACACCCGGGGGAGAGGTCGAGTCCTTCGGAGGGCCCGTCCTCCCTCGGCGGTCTCTTTCCCAGCCGCCAGGAGCGCCTCGCTCGGATCGAGCGAGAGCTCGGCCGTGAGCTCGAGCTGACCCTCCGCGCCGCTCCCGGCGTCGTCGACGCGCGGGTCCATCTCTCTCTGCCCCAGCCGCCGCCCCTGGTCGGGTCCGCGCCGCCGCTCCCAGGTAAGGCGGTGGCCGTGGTGCAGCACGACGGCCGCCAGCAGGGGTGGGACGAAGAGCAGGTCCGCACCCTGGTCGCCGGAGCCGTGCAGGGGCTGGCGCCGGAGCAGGTCCAGGTCCTGCTGCGCGAGGTGCCCGCCGCGGCGGCCGCACCCACGGAGCCGAGCGACGCTGCCCCCGAGACGCAGTGGGTCACCGTGGGGCCCCTCGTCGTGGAGCGCGGCTCCGCGCGGCTGCTGCGGATCCTGCTCGGGGCCGTGTCCGGGGCAGGACTGCTCCTGGTGGCCGTGATCGTCACCCTCTGGTGGCGGCTGCGCCCCCTGGTGCACCGCTCGGATCCCTGAGGTTCGCCCCCGAGAGGTGTGCACCTGCAGGCGTCAGCGGCTGCCGGCGGCGCCGCCCGGGGCGTTACCGCCCGAGGGAGCCCCACCCGTGGAGACGGGAGGAGCTCCTCCGCTGGGTCCTCCGCTAGGTCCTCCACTGGAGCCCGTGGGCGCGCCCGCGCCGCCTCCCGGGCCCCCGGGTCCCGTCGAGTCGGCGCCGATCGCGCTCAGGTCGGCGGAGCACGCCCCCTCGATGCACACGAGACCGGGAGCGCAGTCCGCCGCGCGCACGCAGGCGGCCCCTTCACCCCCGAGCGGCTGCGGTCCCCCACAAGCGACGCCGAGCACCAGGACGCCCCTCGTCCACCAGGAGAACGTCCGCCGGTGCTGCGCCATACCTTTCAGGATCTCCCGACCCACGAAGCTCGGTCAAGGGCATTCGCCCCGCGGGCGTCGGGGCGCCTCAGTCCGACAAGGTCAGGATGAGATCCCCTTCTTCGACGGCCTGCCCCTCGGTGGCGTGGATCTTCTCCACGGTTCCGTCCTCGGGTGCCTCGAGGGGCATCTCCATCTTCATGGACTCCAGGATGGCCACCTGCTGCTCCTCCGTGACCCGGTCTCCCTCGCGGACGAGGATTTTCCACACGGTTCCCGTGATGTGCGCGCGAACGTCGACGGCCATGGAAAGCTCACTATCCCATCAGCGCGCCGGGGGCCAACAAGCAGCGCAGGGGGCGCCCGCACTGCGCGTCACCAGAGCGCGTCACCAGAGCGCGTCACCAGAGCGCGTCACCAGAGCGCGTGCCAGCACGCGAGCACGGCTTCACCAGCACGGCTCGACGGCGCGCCCCCACGAGCCGGACCGTGGTTCGGCCAGCGACACCTTGGTTCGGCCAGCGCCGACGCCACACAAGCCCCTGCTCCGCATCCCCAGGCCTTTTACCGCTGCGCGGC
>JAAZAA010000181.1 GCA_012514535.1 Myxococcales bacterium
GAGAGCGCCATCGGTGTCGGGCCGGACACGTACCCGCTGCGCAGCGCGGGCGTGGACGAGTCCTCCTGGGCCGCCTGGGGAGTCGCCCAGGAGCCCGCGGTGCGGGTCGGGGAGCGCGTCCAGAAGAAGCAGGTGCTCGCGCGGGGCACGACGACCATCCGCGTCGAACCGAGCATCGTGCCGTTCACGTTCCTCGTGTTCCTGGTGGGCCTGGCCATGGGGGTCGGCAAGGCGGCCGTGTACAAGTACATCCCGGAGTACTTCCCCGGTCAGGTGGGCGCGGTGGGCGGACTGGTGGGCGTGATCGGTGGGCTCGGCGGGTTCGTGTGCCCCATCCTGTTCGGATACTTGTTGCGGAGCACGGGGCTGTGGACGAGCTCCTGGGCGTTCCTGTTCGCGTTGTCGGTGGCCTGCCTGGCGTGGCTGCACGTAGTGGTGGGGCGCATCGAGCAGCGGAGGCCACGCGCCATCGAGGGGCCCGAGCTTGCAGCGCGGCGGTCTCCGCCCCTGCGCGTTCCGGCGCGAGGAGTCGTGTCATGAGCGCCAGCGCCACCTTGACCGCCGTCGGCACTGGCTCGGAGGCGAAGGAGCGGCGGCGGCTGCCGCTCCTCCCGAAGCAGCTCCCGGTGCAGCTGCTGCTCGACGAGCAGCGGGATCTGAGCGCCGTCGAGCGCTTCGCGGAGCTCCACGACTCCGGGGACGTGCCCGCCCAGGCGCGTTACTATCGAGATCTCATCCCAGCGGGGCTGCCCGAGCGCGGACAGCAGTACGCGTTCGAGGTCGATCTGGACGCGTGCACGGGGTGCAAGGCTTGCGTCGCAGGCTGCCACAGCCTGAACGGCCTCGACGCCGACGAGTCGTTCCGGAGCGTGGGGCTCTCCCACGGCGGGACGGTGGAGCGCCCGGAGCTGCGCACCATCACCACGAGCTGCCACCACTGCGTGGAGCCCGCGTGCCTCTCCGGCTGCCCGGTGAAGGCCTATGACAAGGATCCCGTCACGGGCATCGTCAAGCACCTCGACGACCAGTGCATCGGTTGCCAGTACTGCACGCTCATGTGCCCCTACGACGCGCCGAAGTACTCCAAGGCGCGGGGCATCGTGCGTAAGTGTGACATGTGCTCGGAGCGCCTGGCCGTGGGGGAGGCGCCCGCGTGTGTGCAGGCCTGTCCGAGCGGGGCCATCGCGATCCGCGTCGTGGATCAGGAGCGGGCGGTGCAGGTGAGCGAGGCGCGGGCGTTCTTGCCGGGCGCGCCCGCGCCGGACCACACTATCCCGACGACCCACTATCGCACCCGGCAGGCGGTCGCTCACAACCTGCTCCCGGCGGACTTCTATCAGACCCATCCGGAGCACGCTCACCCGCCGCTGGTGCTGATGTTGACCCTCACCCAGCTCGCCGTGGGCGCCTTCGTGATCGCCTACGGGCTCGAGCTCGTGAGCACGCCCGCGGCGCCGGCGCTCGAGGGCGGGGGCGCCGGCGCGGTCGTGCAGGCGGGGTTCGTCGTCGCGGTCGCGGCGCTCGCCCTCGGCGCGAGCCTGTTTCACTTGGGACGGCCGCACCTCGCCTGGCGAGCCGTGCTGGGGCTGCGCACCTCCTGGCTCAGCCGCGAGGCGATCGGCTTCGCGTTCTTCGCGAAGCTGTGCGCGCTGTACGCCGCCAGCAAGGCCGTCGAGCTCTGGCCGGAGCTTCCCGGCGCCCAGGAGCTCCGGGCCATCACGCCGGGCGTGGGCGCGGTGACGGCGGTCCTGGGCGTGCTCAGCGTCTTCGCCTCCGTGATGGTCTACGCGGCGACGCGGCGAGCGCATTGGCGCGGCTCCCTCACCGGCTTCAAGTTCTTCGCCACCACGTTGCTCCTCGGCGCGGCGAGCGTCTACGCGGTGGGCGCCGCGACGGAGCCCGGCGGTCACGCCCACGCCGCGCCGCTGCTCGTCGTCGTGGTGGTGACGACCCTGGGCAAGTCCCTGTTCGAAGGGAGCATGCTCCTCGCCCGGCGCGCGCGGCAGCACACGGCCGAGAAGCGCATGGCCCTGCTGTTGACCCGGGAGCTCGGCAAGCTCACGGCGCTGCGCTTCGCCTGCGCCGCGCTGGGCGGCCTCGTCCTGCCCGGGGTGCTCTGGTCCGCGGCGAGCCCCTCGACCCTGCCCGCGCTGGGGGGCGCCATGCTGGCGTTCTTGCTCGCGGGAGAGCTCGCGGAGCGCTGGTCGTTCTTCGCCGCTGCCCCCGCCTCGCGTATGCCGGGAGGTCTCAAATGAGCGTCCTCCGCAAATGGACGCGCTCCGCCGCCAACCTCCTCCTGGCCCGCGAAGGGAGGCTCACCAGTGAGCTCGAGCTGACTCCCGGGGGGCATGGGCTCGGGCGGGTCCCGACGCGCCTGAAGCCGGAGCGGACCTCCACGAGCGTGTGCGGGTTCTGCTCCACGGGCTGTGGCCTACGGGTGCATCTGCGTGGCGGCGAGGCCATCAACCTGTCGCCGGACACGGAATATCCCGTCAACCTCGGCATGGCCTGCCCGAAGGGGTGGGAGGCGCTCGCGCCCTTGAGCGCCAGCGATCGGGGGACCGTGCCGCTGGTGAAGAACGCGAAGGGCAAGCTCACGGCGTCGACCTGGGAGGAGGCCGTGACGGAGATGGTCGCGCGGTTCCGGGCCGTCCAAGAGAAGTACGGCCCGCAGGCGGTCGCGTTCTTGGGGACGGGGCAGATGGTGACCGAGGAGCTCGCCTTCCTCGGCGCCCTGGCCAAGTTCGGCATGGGGATGGTGCACGGCGACGGCAATACGCGCCAGTGCATGGCCACCGCCGTGGTCGCTTACAAGCAAGCCTTCGGCTTCGACGCGCCTCCCTACACCTATCGAGACTTCGAGGAGTCGGACGTCATCGTGCTCGTGGGATCGAACATGTGCATCGCGCACCCGATCCTGTGGGAACGCGTCTGCAAGAATCCTCACGACCCGCGCATCGTCGTGATCGACCCTCGGAGCACCGAGACCGCCGTGGCGGCCACGCACCACTATGGCATTCGCCCCAAGAGCGACCTGGTGCTGCTGTACGCGGTGGCGCGCCTGTTGATCGAGCGGGGCTACGTCGACCGGCGCTACGTGGCGGAGCACACCGCGGGCTACGAGGCCTTCTCGGTCCACGTGGCGCCGTTCACTCTGGAGCGCGCCGAGCGGGACACGGGGATCCCGGCGGCTCGCATCGAGGAGCTGGCGGAGCTGATCCACCGGGGCGAGCGCGTCTCGTTCTGGTGGACGATGGGCGTCAACCAGAGTCACGAGGGGGTCCGCACCGCGCAGGCGCTGATCAATCTCGCCCTCATGACGGGCAACATCGGCCGTCCCGGAACCGGCGCGAACTCCATCACCGGCCAGTGCAACGCCATGGGGTCGCGGCTCTTCAGCAACACGACCAACCTGCTGGGCGGCCACGACTTCACCAACGCCGAGCACCGGCGCAAGGTCGCGGGCGTGCTCGGTCTGGACGAGGCCTGCATCCCCGAGCAACCCAGCCTCGCCTACGATCAGATCCTCGAGCAGATCCTGGCGGGCAAGATCAAGGCGCTCTGGGTCGTGGCGACGAACCCTGCCCACTCGTGGATCAACCAGGGCGACCTCGAGGCGGTCCTGTCCAAGCTCGATTGCTTGGTCGTGCAGGACATGTACTCGACCACGGAGACGGCGCGGCTGGCGGACATTTATCTGCCGGCCGCGGGCTGGGGCGAGAAGGAGGGCACCTTCATCAACTCCGAGCGTCGCATCGGGCTCGTGAAGAAGGTGGCCCGGGCTCCCGGGCAAGCGCTCAGCGACTTCAACATCTTTCGGCTCGTGGCCGAGGCGTGGGGGGTAGGGGACGCCTTCCGACGTTGGAGCAGCCCCGAGGCGGTCTTCCAGATCTTGAAGGAGGTCTCCAGGGGGCAGCCCTGTGACATCACGGGGATCAGCGATTACGCGATGTTGGATCGCGAGCGCGGGGTGCAGTGGCCGCTCCCTGCGGGCGTGGAGCTGACCGCCCGTGAGCGACGTCTGTTCGAGGACGGACGCTTCTTCCACGGGGACGGCAAGGCGCGGTTCCTGTTCGAGGATCCGCGTCCGCTGCCCGAGCCGCCGAGCGAGCGCTACCCCTTCACGCTCTTGAGCGGGCGCGGCAGCTCGAGCCAGTGGCACACCCAGACGCGCACCGCCAAGTCGGCGATCCTGCGCAAGCTGTCCCCGACGGAGATCTACGTGGAGATCGCGCCGGCGGACGCCCGCCGACTCGGTATCGCCCCCGACGAGCAGGTCGCGGTGGTGTCGCGACGGGCACGCATCCGGGCGCGCGCCTTCGTCACCCATAGCGTGCAGCCGGGCCACCTCTTCATCCCGATGCACTACGACACGATGAATCAGCTCACGTTCCCCGCCTTCGACCCCTACTCACGCCAGCCGGCGTACAAGGCCTGCGCGGTCCGCGTCGAGCGGCTGGAAGACACGGCGACCGGGCCGCTGCCCTGAGGCGTCGCCCCGGGGTCGCCCTGAGGCGACGCGCGGTGGTCGTCGCCTCGGCAGCGTGGGGGGTGATGCGCGGAGCCCGATGGCGGACCGCCCGGTGCTCTAGTCGAGCGCGCTCACTGCTGGAAGAACTCGATCCAGTCGAGGTTGGCGACGTACATGATGCCGGTGGCGAGCACGTAGACGTCGTGAACCCCGTCGACGGGGGTGATTTCGATCTCCGCGTCCTCGTAGGTCGACCAGGAGGCCGTGCCCGTCGGGGTGAAGGTGCCCAGGAGGGTTCCCGTCGCAGAGCCGAGGCGCACCTCGATCGAGCCCCCGGTCGACTCCTTGGCGTAGCGGATGCGGAGCCGATCGTAGCCGGTCAGGTCGATCCCGGAGTAGCTGAGCCAGTTGCCATCGCTGAAGTAGCCGACGGCGGTATCACCGGGCTCGAGCATGACGTCGCCCAAGAAGCTCCCTGTGGTGCCGCTGCAGTCCCCGACGGCGGCACCGAATGCGCACTCCGCCTGGATGCGGAGGGGATCGAGGACGATCGGTGGGTCTCCAGAGCCACCGGTGCCATCGGATCCTCCGGTGCTCGGGGCTCCACCCGTACCCGAGGCCCCGCCCAGCCCGCCTCCGTCGCCTCCCGTCTCGATGACCTTCGCGACCCAGTTCTCGATGCACGCGCGCTCGTTCTCGGGGAGCCCCGGCGGGTTGGGGGTGGGCATGCCCGAGCCGCACTGGTGCGTGTTGAAGATCTTGGTGAGGAGCAGGCTCTTCGCGGGATCGTCGGGATCGATGAGGAGCTCGGGCTGATCCGGGCACTCCTCCGGGTTCGAGACGTTGGCGTAGGTGGCCGGCATCCCGAGGAGGCGTTGCTCGACGCCTGGCGCGAGGAGATCGACTCCGCCCACGACGGAGCCGCCTTCGGCGGTATGGCAGATGCTGCCGGCGCACCGCGCCTCGAAGATCGGCTTGGCGTCGCAGGTCTCGTCCACGGGATCGACGGGTTCGAGGAAGCGCTCGGGGTCTTCGAGGGCGCCGCCTTGAGGGCAGGCGACGGCGAGCAGCCCGAGGAAGGAGAAGAAACAGGCGTGGTGGAGGGGATGGATCCGTCGAAACACGAAAGCCTCTGGGAAGGAACGGCGTCGTCCGCCGCAGACGTCACGCGGGCCCCGAACCAACCGTCCGGTGCCCCGCCCCTGGAGAGTGTCCCAAGGGGCGGGTTCGACTCAAATGACTTTTTCTCTGGGAATTTTTCAGAGACGCAAGAAGGGTGCCCTGGCTCTGTCGTCGCGGCGCCGCGTTGGCTTCGACGCGACGCGCCTCGAGCGCTCACGGGCGGGCGCCGCCAGCGGGGCCCTGGACGTGCGGGAGCTTTCGCTCCAGCCATTGGCGTCTCCCGGCCAGCAGTGGATTCCTCCAGGCGCGGAAGGTGTCAGCGGCAACGTGACGCGCGTGGCGTGGAATTGTCGTCTCCCCGGATCTATCCGAACCCGCTGTTTTTCCAAGCGTCACGACGAAACCATGCGTCGTTTTTGTGACCTGGATCGGGAGCATTCGACCCTGCTTGGTCATGCGAACGCTAAGGCAGCTCTCGTCGATCGGCGCGACGGCAGTTTTTACCTCGGCGATCACCCTCGCTGCCTGCCAGGGTGTCGTCGACGACGGAAATGGTGGCCCCGGAAACAGCGGGGGCAGTGGCGGCGACATGAACCGTCCCGGCGACGGCGGGGGAGATCCGCGCGTCTGCGTCCCAGGGATCCCTGCGACCTCGCAGGTGCCTCGCCTCCTGAATCGCGAGTACGACGCGGTCATTCGAGACATGCTCGACATCACGTCGATCGGCGGACAGCCGCCGTCGGCGCTGCTCAATCCCGACTTCGACGGCGCGATGAACGCCTACGCGTGGAACGCCTACCTCGACGCGGCCGACAAGATCGCCGCCGAGGTGATGGCCGGGCCGAGCCGTTCTCGCTTCATCGACTGTGATCCCGCTCAGGCAGGCTGCCTGGAAGACACGATCCGGAAGTTTGGTCGCAAGGCGTTCCGGCGCCCGGTGACGGACACGGAGGTGGCGAGCTTCATGAGGCTGAACAACCTCGAGCCCGCGGGAACGCCCGACGAAGTGGCGGAGGCGATCCTCTACGCGTTCCTGGCGTCGCCTTCTTTCCTCATGCGGCTCGAGCTCAACGACGAGCCCGAAGGGCAGGTGCTCAAGCTCTCTCCCCACGAGGTGGCGTCGCGGCTCTCCTTCCTCCTCTGGGGGAGCGCTCCGGACGACGTCTTGAACGCGGCAGCGGACGCGGGTGAGCTGGAGACGAAGGAGCAGATCCTCGCGCAGGCGCAGCGCATGCTGCAGGATCGCGCAAAGACGGGACCGCTCGTGGCTCAGGCGCACCGCGCCTACCTCGGCATGGATGGCTCCATCCCACACTGGTGGAACCACGTGCACGACACGGACAAGTTCCCCCAGTACTCCGAAGCGGCCATCCCCGCCATGCAGGCGGAGCTCGACCTCTTCTTCGAAGAGGTGGCGTTCGGTGGCGGCTCGTTCCGTGACCTCTTCCTGAGCAACGTCGCCTACGTGAACCAGCAGACGGCGGCGCTCTACGGGCTCGATCCCTCCGCCTACGGCGCCGACCTGCAGCGGGTGGAGCTGAACGCCGAGGAGCGCCCTGGCTTCCTCACGCGGGTCGGCTTCCTGAGCTCCTTCTCCAGCTACGACACCACGAGCCCGATCCTCCGCGGCGCCTTCATCACGGGGCACGTGATCGGCGTAGACCCCGGTGCGCCGGATCCGGAGGCGCTCAAGGTCCCGCTGCCCGAAGGAGACTTCCAGACGCAGCGAGAGGTCATCGACGAGCTCACGTCGCCTCCCGGCTGCGCCACCTGTCACCGCCGCATCATCAACCCGCCCGGCTACGTGCTCGAGTGGTACGATTCGGTGGGCGGCTGGCAGACGACGGATCCCCTCGGCGGGGCGATCGACGGCACGGCTGAGGTCATCTTTGGCCCGGACACCGTCGAGACGATCACGTCACCCAGGGAGCTCATGGAGCGCATCGGTGACGGTCCGCTCGCCTCGCGCATGTACGCGGAGCGCCTCGTCGCCTTCGCGAACCAGCGACGTCCCAACTCGAACGACGCGTGTGTCGTCGATGAGCTCGACGCGAAGCTGTCCCAGGATGGCTACACCGTCCTCAACCTACTTGCGGATTTGACCCAAGCAGACTCCTTCCGCCTGCGAGCCGTTGGAAACTGAGAGGAAACTGGCAATGATCACTCACCTGAATCGACGACTATTCCTCCGAGGCTTGGGCGGCGCCGTCGTGGCCGCTCCGTTCTTGAGCTCGGTCGCAGAGCGCGCCGCGAAGGCCCAGTCCACCTCCGGGGACGCTCCCAAGCGGCTGATCGTGATGTTCACGCACTACGGCTGTCTCACGAATCGCTGGTTCCCCCAGACGGCCCATGGCGCA
>JAAZAA010000182.1 GCA_012514535.1 Myxococcales bacterium
CCGAACATCGCCTCGCCCCAAGGCCCCCTCGACGGGCACTCCATCGAAAGGAGACTCCGGGGCGAGGTGCCCGGGGCTCACCGGAACCGGGCTACCTTTTTGGAAGGTGTAGGCACCTCCCAAGCTACACCGTTCGCCCCGCACCGCGCTACAAATGGCGCTCGAAGGTAGCCAGCATGCGCGCCCAGGCCCGCTCCGCCTGCTCCTCGTCGTAGACGGGCGCGTCGAGGGTGCACCAGCCGTGCTGCGCCGGGTACACCTCGATCTCCGCGGGGACACCGGCCTTCTCGGCGGCCGTCCGGAGCTCGTGCTTCGCCTCCGGTTCCCGCTCGTCGTCGTTCTGGGCGATGCAGATCAGCGCCGCGGCGTCGATTCTCTCCAGCAGCGCATGAGGGCTCTCTGCGTCCTCCGTGACCAGGCCGCCGCCGTGGAAGGACGCCAGGACCCCCACCCGCTCCGGCGCGGCCGCCGCCGTACGGAAGGTGAAGGGGCCGCCCATGCAGTAGCCGATGGTGGCGAGCTGGCGCTCCGGGTCGACCTCCGGGCGTCGGTCGAGCCAGCGGACGAAGGCGATGGCGTCCCGCGTGATCGCGTCCGGCGTGAGCGCTTCCCGCATGGGGCGCACGCGCGCCTTGCCCTGGGGGGCCTGCCACTCGGTGAACGCCGTGAACAGGGGCAGCTTCGTGGCGCGGTAGTAGGGATTCATCACGAGCACCGCGTAGCCCGCGCCGGCCAGGCGAGTCGCCATCTGGCGGTAGGCGTCGCGCAGCCCCGCGACGTCGGGCCACAGCAGCACGCCCGGGTGTCTCCCGCTCTTCGGGGCCACGAAGAACGCCTCGGCCTCGCCGTCCGGTGTTGGAATCGTGACCGCCCGGTCGACGGTCGCCGACGGCGACGCGTTCTCCTGCATCGCCTGCGCTGGCTCCGTCGCAGCCGCGTCAGGGGGCGGAGCCCCTGCGCTCTTTGAGCCCGCCTCATCCGGTGCGCGCGAGGGACGAGCTGGCGCCCCGCAGCCCGTGAGCAGCGCCGCCAGCGCCGCCCCCGTACCGATGCCCATCTGGCGCCGGTCGAGTTCACGGCTCGCGGGCAGCGGCCCCGCGGGTTCCTGCGGGCTCCGCGTCTTCGCCAGGTACGCCTCGTTCTCGGCTTCCGTCGTCTCGTCGCACATTGGTTCGATCCCCGGCGAGCAGTGTACTCACGCGGCGCGCACGTGTCGTCCGCACCTCGGCTCGGTCCTCCCGATTCGGGCGCGCACACCCTGCCGCCGCTGCGACGGCCTCCGCGCTCCGTCCGGCCCGTTTCAGGGCTTCACGGGGTAGCGGCTGGGGATCGCGATGCGGTTCCAGGTGTTGATCATGACGGCGAGCCACTCGACGGCGGCGAGCTCCTCCTGCGTCAGCTCCTGGGCGGCGCGCTCGTAGACGGCGTCGGGCACCTGGCCGTCCGCGACGAGGGTGATGGCTTCCACGAGCTCGAGGGCCGCGCGCTCCTTCGGAGTGAAGTACTCCGTCTCTCGCCAGGCGGGGAGGACGGCGGCGCGATCGCTCGACTCGCCGCTCGCGAGGGCATCGCGCGTGTGCAACCGAACACAAAAGGCGCATCCGTTGAGCTGCGACGCGCGCAAACGCAGCAGGTGGGCGAAACCTTCGGCGATGCCTGCCCGGGCGACGGTCTCCGTCACCTGCCGCTCGAGCTCGGCGACGCTGCGATAGAGCTCTGGAGCGACTTTCGCGAGATGGATCCTTTCCGTCATGACAGCCTCCCTTGGTCCTGCCACGGACGATGCAACCCTTGACCGCGATGTGCAACCAGGGGCGCCGGCTCCTCGTTCCGGGGACGGGGACGAGGAGCCGGCGGGGGATCGGGGCCGCCCGCGGATCTCGGCGCGCCCGCGCCGAGGGTATCGGCGATGGTGAGCGGGGGATGAGCGCGCCCTGTTGGCGGCTTCAGTTCGTGGGGGGTTCGATGAAGATGCCGGGGCAGGGCTCGTCGCCGGCGACGCGGGCGCCGAACAGGTACATGGTGACGTTGGGGTTTTCGACCCAGTTCCCGCTGCCGTGGGAGTGGTCGTTCGTGTGGTCGAAGGGTTGCCAGCTCGAGGCGTTCACCGCCAGGCGGAGCTGCTCGGAGGTGTCCCCCCCGGACAGCCACAGGGAGTTCGGGAGCCGCACGTCCATGTAGTGGGTCGCCTCGGCGCAGCCGCCGCCGGGGATCTCGTGGAAGGTGACGTCGGGCATCGTCGAGCAGCCCCAGCAGCTCGCCGCCAGGGTGCCGGCGGGCTCCTGAGTGAAGTAGTAACGCAGCACCGCGCGACCGATGAAGGCCATGTTCGCGGAGGTGTTGCGCACCTGCAGACCGGGGGTCATGAAGTTCGGCTGGGGCGCGTGATCCTGATAGAGCACCTCGAACTGACAGTCCGCGGGGCAGGAGGTCGCGCTCTCCCCGTTGCTGCACACCCCATCACCACAGGAACAATCCGCGGCGCACGACGTGGGATCCTCCAGGGGGCCGCAAGCGCCGTCGCCGCACGAGCAGAACGACGCGTCCGTGCGCTCGCAGGCGCCGCGCAGCGCGTGGAAGGCGTAGACGGCGTCCTCTCCCCGACAGCCATCGTCCGGGCAGACGTTCACGCGGTTGCAGTCGCCGTCGGCCACGTAGTCCTGCGCCCCGCGCACCAGGATGCCGACGAACTCGCCGGTGCTCTGATCGAAGACGCCGGAGCCGGAGTTTCCGACGAAGGTGTCGAGGTTGGCGACGAAGTAGCGGAGATCCAGGTCGTTGCTGCGCAGGGTCGCGCCGTCGGCGAGCTTCAAGGGCAGGCGGCTCGGGTAGCCCGCCACCACGAGATCCGTGCCGATCGGCAACGCCGTGTCGGCGACGCGCACGGGCGCCGGGGTGCGCCCCACCACGGGGCGATCGAGCTGCACCACGGCGTAGTCGAGCCCCGTGGAGTGCTGCGTGCGCGCCAGGATGCGCACGCAGGAGTACACGTCGTCGCTGGTGATGGTGCCGAGGGTGCTCGGCGACGTCATCGTGTAGTCGAAGACGAACTTGCTGTCGTTGCAGCTGTTGATGCAGTGGCCGGCGGTGACGACGATGTCGTCGTCGATGAGGGTGCCGCTGCAGCTGGAGAGGGCCGGCTGCGACGCGAAGCGCTCGTCGGAGCAGACGTTCAAGCGCTCCTCCAGGGTCCAGCTCCCCAGGGAGACGTCGTTGGGGTCCGACATGTCCACCTGGGACGTGTCCACGAGGGCCACGGAGAACTCCTCCGCCCGCGCCGCCCACACGGGATCGGCGTAGTCGAAGGGATCGACGCGATCGTCGTTGCCGTAGACCACCTCGGCGTCGACGCGCGCGATGGGCTCCTCCGCTCCCTCACCGCCGCAGCCGGCGGCGGCGGCCCAGGAGACCACCAGGATGGGACCGAGCACGCTGTTATTGCGATTCCTCACGAGCACCTCCTCCTGACGAGCGGCACCCGCGAGCTCGCGAGCGAAGGAGACGTGCCCCCGCCCCGACCCACGTTCTGGCCGCGATCGTCATTGCTCCCCCGTTGGAGTCACGCGGCCCGGAAACCTTCACGGCTCCTCCACGAAAAACAGGAAGGGCGCAGAGCGACCTCCTCGGCCTCTGCGCCCTTTCCCCGCCTCTCCCGACATTCACCTCCCCGGCAACGACTTGGAGGCGCGACGGGAGGCTCCGTCGCCGAGCGTCTCTCAGGTCCCCTCAGGTCCCTGATGTCACGGAGACCTCACGCAGGCTCTCCAGCCCGCGCTCGAAGTCCTGACCGATGAGGGCGTCCATGTCCATGAACACGGACACGACCTTCCCGATGAAGCTGTTGTCGCCGTCCATCGCCCACACGACCTCGGTGCCGTCGCCGCGCGGCGCGAGGGTGAACGTCGCCATGTTCGTCGCTTCGAAGGGCTCGAGGAACTCGAGGCGCACCCGGAGCTTCTCCGAGGGACGGCTCTCCACGATCTCCATGCGACCGGCGCCGACGTCCCCGTTGCCGCGCCA
>JAAZAA010000183.1 GCA_012514535.1 Myxococcales bacterium
GCGCTCGGCGTTGCCTCCGAGCCCGCGTCGACGCGCGGGCTCGGAGCTCGCGGATCGTCGGGGGATGCCGCGGGCTCAGCGGGAGCCTGCGCGAAGGTCGGGGTCGCGACGGTGAGCAGGAGCGGGAGCAGGCGTGCAGGGACGCGTGAGCGGGGCTGGATCATGAGGCCACGGGGGGCTGCGGATCGGGGGTGGAGTTCCGGACCCAGCCGTGATCCGCGAGGACGGCGTAGATCGCGGGGAGCACGATGAGCACCAGCACCGTCGAGGCGGAGATCCCGAAGACGATGCTCGTGGCGACGGGGATGAGGGACTGGGCCTGCCGGCTCGTCTCGAACATGAGGGGCACGAGGCCAGCGATCGTGGTGAGCGACGTGAGCAGCACCGCGCGGAAGCGATCGCGGCTGGCCCGGCGCGCGGCCTCGATGGGAGGGACCCCCTGGGCGCGCGCCTCTTTGATGAAGTGGACCAGGAGGATGGAGTCGTTCACGACCACGCCGGCGAGGGAGACGAGCCCGAGCAGGGACTGGGAGCTCAGGGGCGCGCCGATGAGGAGGCTGCCCCAGACCACCCCGACGAAGGCGAAGGGCACCGCGAGCATGACCACGACGGGCTCGATGTACGTCCGGAACTGGAGGCTCAGCAGGACGAAGATGCCCACCAGGCCGATGAGCAGGCCGCGACCCATCGAGCCGAGGGTCGCGGCGGACTCCTCCGCTTCACCGCCCGCCCGGAAGCGGATCTCCGGGAAGCGCCCCTCGAGCTCCGGGACCTTCTCCGTCGCGAAGCGCCCCATCAGGTCCGCGGCGTTGGCGACGTCGCGATCGAGGTCGCCCCGCACGGTGGCGGTGCGCACTCCGTTCACCCGGCTGATCTTCGCGTAGCTGTCCGCTGCGTCGATGTGCGCGATGGCCCCGAGGGGGACGGAGGTGTCGGGGTCGACCCGGATCGGCATGTGCTCGATGTCGGCGAGGGAGTCGCGCCCCGCGCGGTCGAGCTCCACGAACAGCTCGTACTCGGCGCCGTTCTGGTGGAGGTGCTCGATGGACTGGCCCATCAACGCGGAGCGCACCTGGCTCGCGACGGCGCTCGCCGTCGCGCTCGAGGAGCCCGCCCCCGCGGCGAGCTTGATGGCCACCTGCGCCGTCCCGGGCTGCAAGTCGTCGGAGAGATCGAAGACGCCAGCGAAGCCGGCGAACCAGGCCTGCACCTCGGACGCGGCCTCCTTCAGGCGATCGAGATCGTCCCCCTCGATCTTCACCTCGATCGGGTTGCCTCCCGGGCCCCTGCGCCCTCCCGGACCGAAGCTGGCGGCCAGGGCGCTCGACAGGGGGCCGACCTCCTCACGCCAGGCGGCCGTGAACTCCGCCAAGGTGGTGTTGCGCACCTCCACGCTCAGCAGATCGACGGACACGGTGGCCACGTGGGGCCCCGGCTCCTCCACGTCCGCGTTGTAGTTGAAGCGGGCGAGCACGTTCCGGACGAGGGGTTGCCCGTCGGGCTGCTCTGCGCGGAGCCGCTCCGAGACGCGCCAGGCGGCGTCGACGACGCGCTCGACCTCTTCGCGGGTGCGCTCCAGGGGCGTCCCCGGCGGCATCTCCAGCTTGAACTGGGTCACGTCCCCTTCGGTGTCGGGGAAGGCCTGGTAGCGCAGCTTGCCCGAGGTCACGACGCCGACGGACACGATCATCACCGCGAGCATCACCCCCAGCGTGAGGTAGCGGTGCTCCACGGCGCGGTCCACGAAGCGGCCGAGGACGTCGTCCCGCAGCCGCGCGAACCCGCGATCGAAGCGTTGGCGAAACGGCCCTGGGGGGCTCTCCGCCGGCGAGCGCAGCGAGTGGCCGAGGTGGTTGGGGAGGACGAGGAACGCCTCGATCAGGCTCACCGCGAGCACCGCCAGGAGCACGAAGGGGATCACCTGCAAGGTGCGCCCGATGCGCCCATCGATGCTCGAGAGGGGGATGAAGACGCAAGCCGTGGTGGCGAAGGAGGACAGCACGCCGCCAGCGACCTCCTTCACGCCGTCCACCGCCGCGCGCAGCGCGGACTTGCCGCGCGCCAGGTGCGCGGCGACGTTGTCCGCGAGCACGATGGCGTCGTCCATGAGCAGGCCCAGGGCGACGAGCAGGGCCAGCATCGTCATCATGTTCAGGGTGTGCCCGAGCTGGAGCATCACCCACAGGGCTCCCAGGAACGACACGGGCAAGCCCACCGCCACCCAGAACGCCATGCGCACCCCGAAGAACAGCCACAGGGTGACGAACACGAGGACCAGCCCCTGCACCCCGTTCGTGATGAGCAGGGCCAGGCGATCCTCGATCACGGAGGCGACGTCCTCGGTGAGGGTCAGCTTCACGCCGTCGGGCTTCTTCGCCTCCTGCGCCTGGAGGAACTCGTGGACCGCGGCGAGCACGGTGAGGGCGTCCTGGTTGGACGTCTTGCTCACCGTCAGGATGCCCGCGCGCTCGCCGTTGAAGTAGGTCTGATCGGCCTCGACGGCGAAGGTCTCCTCCACGGCGGCGATGTCACCGAGGCGGATCACCGCGCCGTCCGGGGTGGCGCTCACCACGAGCTCACGCAGGGCCTCCGGGTGGGTGCGCTTGTCGGAGTAGCGCACGAAGATGTTCCCCTCGCGGGTCTCCAGGGTGCCGAGGGGGACGTCGAGGCTCCCGGCCGAGACGGCGCTGGCGACGTCGCTGAGAGTGAGCCCTTCGCGCACCAGGGCGGCGCGATCGACGCGGATCCGCAGGCGGTGCGTGGAGAAGCCGCCGACGCTCACCTGGGAGATCTCCCCGTAGCGCAGCAGCTCGCGCTTGAGGTGCTCGCAGTAGAGCCGCAGATCCCGCTCGGACATCGGCCCCGTGACGGCGATGGACGCTACGGAGGCCATCCGCGTCTGCGCCCGCACGACGGGAGGATCCATGTCCTCGGGGAAGTCCCGGATACCGTCGATGGCCGACTTGATCTCCGCCAGCACGGCGTCGAAGTCCGCGCCGTCCTCGAGCTCGACGCTGGTGGTCGCGCCGCCCTCACGGGCCTGGGATTCCAGGCGCGCGATGCCCGGTAGCCCGGCGATCTCGTCCTCGACGCGCTGCACGACGGTGCTGTCCATGAGCTCCGTCGGCGCCCCGGGGTAACTCGCCGTGACGCGGATGAGGGACGGCTCGAACTCCGGGTACGTCTCTCGTTGCAGCCGCGGCAGGGCCAAGGTCCCCAGCAGGACCAGGACCAGCATGAGGAGGTTGGCCGCGGTGGGGTGACGCGCGAAGAAGGAGATCACGGCTCGTCCGCCTCGCCGCGGGTGATCTCCGCGAGCCACGCCGCGGCGGTCTCGTCGCGACGGGGAACCAGCAACATGCCGTCCACCGCGGGGGACAGGTCCGTGAGCACGACGAGGTCGCCCGGAGCGACGGCGCCGCCGAGGCACACGAATTTCTCCTGGACGAGCTCCGGCTCGACCGCGCGCCGCTGGAGGCGGTTCTCGGCGTCCACCACCCACACCTCGTCCCGGCGCAGGGCCGAGCGGGGCACGGCGAGGCAGCCCTCGCGCTCCGGGCCGCGGAGCTCCACCTCGACGTGCAGCCCCGTCGAGAGGCGCCGTCCGCTCCCCGGCTGGCGCGGATCGATCTCGACCACGACCCCCTGGGTCCGCGTCGTGGGATCGACTCCCTCGAAGCGTCGCACGGTGCCGGGCCAGGTGGAGTGACGCCCCTGCTGGCGCAGGTGGATGAGGGCAGAGAGAGACGAGAGGCGGCTGCGGCGCGCGGGCGTGCCGCTCGAGGAACCCTCGGACCCCGCGGCGCTGCCCTCGGAGGGCATCTTCTCGGAGCCTGCGGAGGGAGTCTTCCCTTCGGGGGGGCTCTCGGCGCCAGCGGCGCGGATGTCGGCGGTGGGCGCCTCGGGTGCGGGCGTGCCGCTGGCTCCCTCGGCCGTCGAAGCCGTGGCCGTGCCCTCGGGGGGCGGCGTCGGGCCGCTGGCCTCCTGGGAGCCCTGGGCGGGCCGCGTTCTGCGGCCGAGCAGGGGACCGACGCTGCCGATGGGGAGGCGCGCGGGCACCTCGAGCACGTCGATGCCGTCGCCGACGAGCAGGATCTGGCCGGTGCTCACCGCCTGATGCAGGCTCACGTTCACCTCACGGATCCGCATCGTGAACGGGGCGACGACCTCCGTGCGGCCGAGATCGATGCGGGCGCCCTCGACCCCGGCTTGTTGCTGGGCGAGCTGCGCCTCGAGGACGCGGCGGCTGGCGGGGAGCTCGAGGAGCGTGTTCTCGAGCTGGCGCACCGCCTTCTCCGCGGTGAGCAGACCGCGCTCCGCCGTCTCCACCTGGGCCATCGACGTCAGATCGTTCTCGTAGAGGGCGAGGGTGCGGTCGAGCTCCTTGCGCGCCAGCTCCAGGGCCTTCTTCTCGACCTCGAGGCTGTTGCGCGTGCTCGTCTCGCGGATTTTCAGCTCCTCGATCTGCGCCCGCACCGCCTGCACGGTGGCCTGCGTCCGGCTCTGCTCCAGGCGATAGTTGCCCGGATCGATCCGGAACAGCCGCGTGCCCTCCTGGACGATGCGCCCGACCTCGACGCCCTCACCCAGCTCGACGATGGCGCCGGAGACCTGGGCGACGGCTTGCCAGTTCCGCTGCGCGGTGACGACGCCGTAGCCGGTCGCGCGCGGCACGACGGGGAGGGGCTTCAGCTCCAGCACTCGGACCGGGCGGCCGCGATCCTGGGGGGGCCGTCTCTTCGGCGGCGTGCTCGAATAATGCAACAGCGCGAAGACGGCCCAACCCAATCCGATGAAGGCCGCCAACACGAGCCATCGACGATGCTCGGGACGCATGTCGGGGCATCATCGGGTGAGCCGCACGGTGAGGCAAGACGCCGCGGACACGCCCCGTCGACGAGCCCGCGTGGGTCGCCACCGCCCGACACGGCCGGGCGCCGACGAGCGCCCGCGTGGTCGATGACTCTGCCGAGCCCGGGTCACCACCGCGAGCGCTGACGAGCCGCCCCCGCGAGTCGCCCCCGCCCGACTCATCGGGGGTGGAGCGTTCGCGGGGGTTGAGCTCTGGTCGGTGCTGGTCGAGCGATCGCCGGTGATTGGTCGATTGCCGGCGGGCGCAGCCGATCACTCGGCGGCGATGCCCTCGAGGGCTGGCTTCCCTTCGCCGAGGAGGTGGCTGAGCTCGGTTTCGCCGCGATCGACGACCTCCTTCTTGCGGAACTTGGCGAGCCAGTCGCCGACGTCGTCCACGAGGCTGTGGATGACCGGCACCGCGAGCAGCGTGAGCAGGAGGGACAGGGTCTGCCCGCCGACCACGATGCTGGCGGTGGCCTTGTTGAAGCCCGCGCCGATGCCGCTCGAGAGCAGCAGCGGGGTCATGCCCGCGACGAAGGCGATCGTCGTCATCAAGATGGGGCGCAGTCGATCCCGGTTCGCCTCCATGAGCGAGTCGAAGCGGCTGCGGCCGAGGCGCCGCAGGTGGTTGGCGTGATCGACCTGGAGGATGCTGTTCTTCTTGACGACCCCGAACAACACCAGGAGCCCGAGCATCGAGAACATGTTGATGCTCTGCCCGAAGAGCTTGAGGCTGATGAACGCGAAGGGGACGGTCAGCGGGAGCGAGGTGAGGATGATGGCAGGGTAGAGCCACGACTCGAACTGCGCCGCCAAGATCAGGTACATGAAGACGAAGGCCATACCGAGGGCGAGCAGGAAGCCCGCCACCGTGTCCTCCTGGGACTTGGACGCGCCGGTCGGCTGGAGCCGGTAGCCAGGGGGAGGGTTCGACTCCGCGAAGGCCTGCTTCATCAGGTTGGCGACCTCGGTCTCGCCCACCCCGGGCGCCGCGTTGGCGAGCAGGGTGATCTGGCGCTCGCGGCCGTAGCGATTGATCCGCGAGAAGCCGAGCCCGTCTTGCCAGCGCACCACGGAGCTCAGGGGGACGCTCCCGTACTTGGAGGACGGTACGCTGATGAGGGACAGGGACGAGGCGTCGGTCCGGAACTCCTCGTCGGCCCGGATGCGGATGTCGTACTCCTCGCCGTTCTCGGGGAACGTGGAGGCGTCGACGCCAGCGACGAGCATCTGCAGCGTGGAGGCGACGTTCTGCACGCTCACGCCGAGATCGGCCGCGCGGTCCCGATCGATCGAGACACGCACCTCCGGCCGCGGGGGGATGTTGGTGGTGTCCACGTCGACGGCCTTGCCGCTCTCCCGGAGGACGCGGGTGACGTGCTCCGCGGATTTCTCCAGGACCCCAAAGTCCGGACCCGACAGGATGTACTGGATGCGTTGGGTGTTCGCGCCCACCGAGAAGTCGGGCACCTCCGCGATGTTGATGCGCAGGTTGTCCGGCATGTTCGGGAGCACCGTCTCGCGCGCCATGTTCATGATGGCGAGCTGCGAGTGCTTGCGCTCGCCGGGATCGACCAGGTCGACGTAGAGCTGCGCGTAGTTGCGCGACTTCTGGTCGTCTTCGGCGACGGTGATGAGGATGTGCGTGACGCCGGGCAGCTTGCGCAGGTGGACGGCGGCGCGCTCGGCGAAGAGGAGGGTCTCCTCGGCGCTCGTGCCCTCGGGGGCCCGCATCGTGACCTGGAACTTGGCCTTGTCGTCCTCGGGGAGGAACGAGCCGGGCAGCGACTTGGCGACGGGCCCGCAGGAGCCCAGGGCCGCCGCGCAGGCCAGGACGATCACCCAGCGACGGCGCAGGGAGAACCCCAGCATCGCCATGTAGACGCGCTCGATCGGGCGATAGAACACGTCCACGGCGCGGCTGAGCCAGGAGCCCTGACCATGCCCGCTCAGCATGCGCGCGGACATCATGGGCGTGAGCGAGAAGCTCACCAGGAGCGAGATGCCCACGGAGAAGGCCATCGTGTAGCCGAAGCTCTTGAGGAACCGACCCGGGATGCCGCCGATGAAGGCGACGGGGATGAACACGGCCATCAACGACAGGGTCGTCGCGAGCACCGCGAGCCCGATCTCCTTGGTGGCCAGCACGGCCGCCGGGAACGGCTTCATCTTCTTCTCGTCGATGAAGCGCACGATGTTCTCGAGCACCACGATGGCGTCGTCGATGACGATGCCGACCGCCAGGGCCAGCGCCAGCAGGGTGATGTTGTTCAGGGTGTAGCCCTGGAGCCACATCATCGCGAAGGTGCCGATCACCGAGATCGGGATGGACACCGCGGCGATCAGGGTGCTGCGGGCGTTGCCCAGGAACAGCAGCACCACTCCGGCGGCGAGCAGCGCGCCGACGACCAAGTGCTCGATGACCGCGTGGACGCTGGTTCGGATGGTCTGGGAGTTGTCGCGGATGACGTCGAGCTGGACGGTCGACGGCAGCTCCTTGCGCACCTCGTCGAGGCGCGCGTAGATGTTGTCCACGACCTCGATCGTGTTCGTCCCCGCCTGCTTCACGACGGAGAGCACCACCGCCTCCTCGCCGTCGTAGCGAGCCAGGCTCTCGACCGCCTCCTCACCGTCCTCGACGCGGGCCACGTCGGCCAGGCGGAGGATGCGCCCGTTCTCGGAGCGCACCACGAGAGCGGCGACGTCTTCGACCGAGCGGACGCGTCCGTCGATGCGCAGGGTGAGACTCTGGGGCCCCGTCTCCAGGTTGCCGCCCGGCGTCATCAGGTTCTGCGATTGCAGGGTGTGCATCACGTCGACCGCCGTGATGCCCGCGGCGCGCATGGCCATCGGATCCATGAACACGTTGATCTGGCGCTTGCGCCCGCCGATCACCGAGACCTTACCGACGCCGAGGATCGTCTCGATGCGGCGCCGCACCTTCTTGTCCGCCAGCTCCGTGAGCTCGCGGACGCCCTCCGTCTTGCTCCGCAGGCCCAGGTAGAGCACGGGCGCGGCGCTGGGCTCGACCTTGGTGATGATGGGCTGATCGACGCCCGAGGGCAGCTCGCTCAGCACCATGTTCACCTTGTCGCGCACCTCTTGCGCAGCGACGTCCGTGTCCTTGTCCAGGTCGAACATGATGACGACCTGGGAGACCCCCTCGCTGGACACCGAGTTCAGGTCTTCGATGCCCGCGATCTCGTTGACGGCGCCCTCGATCTTGTCGGTGACGTCCGTCTCGATCTCTTCGGGGGCGGCCCCGGGCAGGGTCGTGGTGACGACCACGACCGGGATGTCGACGTTGGGGAACTGGTCGACGCCGAGCCCGCGGTACCCGGCGGCCCCGAGCACGAGGACGACGAGCATGAGCACGGACGCGAAGACCGGCCGCTGAACGCAAACTCTCGCTAGCCACTGCATGATGAATCCTTCGGGTCGAGCGGAGTGGTTCGGATCACTTCACGGGTTGGCCGTTGTGGAGGCCGGGTTGGAGGACGGCGACGACCTGCTCCCCCGCCGAGAGGCCGCGCAGGACGGGGACGCGCTCCTGCCACTCGGGGGCCGTCTGCACGACGCGCTGCTCGAGGCGCCCGTCCTTGACGACGAAGACGTTCTGCTTGGCGTTCTGCTCGAACACGGCGGCCTTGGGCACGGAGGGCAGCTCGCGCATCCCGACGTTCAGCTCGACGTCCGCGAACATGCCCGGCAAGAGCCTGCGCTCGGGGTTCGGCACGGACGCCTCGACGAGCACGTCGCGGGTCTCGCGGACGGCGCCGGAGATGTGGGTCACCTTCCCGCGGAACACGGCGTCGCCGTAGGCCACGACGCGGA
>JAAZAA010000184.1 GCA_012514535.1 Myxococcales bacterium
CTCACGCTTTCCGCGAGCGAGTTCGGGTCTCCTTTGGGCCGCCCTCCGACCCCCGAGCGCCCCCGTCCATTCATCCGCTCAGGGTCGAAAATCGGAGGCGGGAAACTCGTCCAGGATCTCGAGCAGCGCCATCAAGTTGTGTTGGACGTTATCGACCCGCACCTCGTTGTCGTAGACGGTCGTGCGCACGCCGCCTCGCACCTTGTCGCGTTGGGTCACGTAGAACATGTCGACCGCGTCCTTGAACGTCAGCTGAGTGACGCTGCGGATCCCCCGCACGATCGCGCGCCGATAGCGTTCTTGGCGCTCTCCTTCTCCCAGAGCCCGCGCCAGGCGCCAGGCGTCGATCAAGCCCTCCAGATAGACGCCGGTCGAGGACGAATGAGGCGGCCCGAAAGGGCGTTTCGGGTCGTAAAAGCGCCCCCGTGTGTCCGGGAAACGTCGCTGCCCGTCCCATTGCTGAATGTCGATCAGCCAGTCGTTCATGACGAACACGAACTCGGCCAACTCGGCGTCGCCCCTGACACTCCACATCCTCCGATAGGCTTGCGTGTGCCACGGAATGAACGCCGGGTTTCGGTTCTCCAGGTGCCAGGCACGGTAGTACCGGAAGCTGGTCATGAACCGGTCGCGCAGGGCTGGGTCGTCACCTTCCGCCGCCAAGCTCGCCCACAGCAGCAGAGCTTCGCCCGGATAAAAGTTCTGATTGTCGTTCCGACCTGCAGGCCGCAGAAACGTGACGAAGGATCCGTCTGGCTGCCACAGGAAGTCGACCGTGCGACGCAACGCTTGCTCTTCCTTCGCGAACCGTTCTCGGCGGGGGTGCTCCACGAGGGCCAAGCACGCTAACGCTACTGCGCCCAGCTTCACCTTCTCCCCCGCTTCGACGATGCAGCCGAGGTTCCCATCCTCGGTGTAAAACTCTCGCAAGTTGTAGAGGATGTTCGACTCCACACGGTCGATCAGGCCGGCGTCCCCGCGACGACGGGCCACACGCCCCAAAGCGACGGTGGCCATCCATTGACGGATCATGTTGTTGGCCGACGACTCCTTCCCCGAGCTCGGCCAATACTTGTACACCATACGCCCGTTCGCCTGCAGGTTGTTGAACAACCAAGACGCGTGCAGATCCGCGAGCGCCTCCACGCGATCGCGCGTGATCGATTCGATCGACACGAGCTCGGCCCCGCGGAAGAGACGCCGGGGCGCGCCGTACCCCGTCAAGGGGACGAGCACTTGGACCGCGTCGAAGGTGCGGACCCGCACGGCGCCCGGCCCATGCCGTTGCACGAAGCGCTCCAGCAACTTCAGGAAACCTCGATTGGTGGCGAGCATCTCCGTAGGAGAATGTCGTTCGATCACCCCTCCCCGCGAAATCTCCAGGCCACGCAGCCCACGGTGGAGGTTGCTCAATCGAGCCTTCACCTCGTCCGCCCCCGGCTGTTCGAAGTCGTACCCCAGGACCACCTCGAGGGTGTCGACGGCTTGCTCTGCCCCGACCAGGGCCCGAAGTGACCTCACGCCTCGCTCCAGAGCGGTCGGGATCGAGGAGTCCTCCTCGCAGACCTTCGCGACCGCTTTGCCCTGCGAGCGTGCCACGACGAACGCCACCCCGGGCCCGGGGAGGGCCACCGCCAGCGCCGCCGAGTCTCCACGAGCTGGCTTGCTTCGCCAGGCTCCTTCGACGATCGCGGCGACGACCTCCTCATGGATCACGGCTGCGGAGCCGGCCTTGGCACTCCGGTCCGAGCGGACGGCGCGCCCCAGCTCCCCATCGTTCGGGTCCTTCATCACCCCGCGAGCCTAAAGCGACGGACGGTCTGCCGAAAGGCAGGCCCGTTCGTCGCGACCAGAAGAAGACGAGAGCCCCCACCCGCGAGCGAGACTCGGCCTTGGCTGAGCCCGGCAGGCCCCCGCAAGGGGTTGGGGCGACGGATCGGGGCCGCTGGACGTGAGGGAAATGGCCGAGCTTTGACGGGGCGTGCTCGCCCGCGCCCCTCCTTCACCAACTCCGCAGGCGCTCGGCCAGGGCCGTGAGGCGCTCTTCCTTGCGCGTCTCGGCGAGGGCGAGAGACAGCGCCTGGGGATGGGCGATCAGGACGCACAGCTTCTTGGCGCGCGTGACGGCCGTGTAGAGCAGGTTGCGGGACAGCATCATGAAATGGGTGGTGAGCAGCGGGATGACGACCGCGGGGTATTCGCTGCCCTGGCTCTTGTGGATCGTCGTGGCGTAGGCGAGCACGAGCGAGTCCAGGTCGCCGCGCTCGTAGGTGACCTCCCTCCCGTCGAAGCGCACCACCAGTTTCCGCTCCTCGGGAGACACGGTCACCACCCGCCCGACGTCGCCGTTGAACACGTCCTTGTCGTAGTCGTTGCGCGTCTGCAGAACCTTGTCCCCCACCCGCAGGCCACCGCTGGGATCCAGCGGGCGACCGTGGGGGTTCAGAGAGCGCTGCAGCTGCTCGTTCAGGGCGACCGTGCCCGCGGGCCCTCGGTGCATGGGCGTGAGCACCTGCACCGCGTCGACGGGATCGAGGCCGAAGCGGCGCGGGATACGCTCGACGACGGCCTGCTGCACGAGCTGACTGGCGCGCTCCGGATCACGACACTCGATGACGAAGAAGTCGCCCTCCGCGTCGCTGGCGCCCTCCGGAGGTTGGCCGTGGAGGATGCGATAGGAGTTCTCGATGATGCCGCTCTGCCCCGTCTGGCGGAAGATGACGTCGAGCCGCACTACGGGGATCCTTCCGCTGTCGATGAGATCCCTCAGCACCGCGCCGGGCCCGACCGAGGGGAGCTGATCGGCGTCGCCGACGATCACCAGCCGGGCTTGCAGGGGGAGCGCGTCGAAGAGCGCAGCGGCCAGGGGCAAGTCGATCATCGACGCCTCATCGACCACCACCAGGTCCGCCTCGACGGGCTTCTCCTGGTCCCGCTGGAACCGCCCCGTCCGCGGATCCACCTCCAGCAGGCGGTGGATCGTCGTCGCCTCCTGCCCGGTCGCCTCCGCCAGACGCTTCGAAGCGCGCCCGGTCGGCGCCGCGAGCCGCACCCGCAGGCGCGAGGCGCGCGCGACGCTGAGCACCGCCTGCACCAACGTCGTCTTCCCCACCCCCGGGCCGCCGGTGATGATCACCACTTTGTGCTGCGCGGACGCTTCCACCGCGCGCCGTTGGGCCGGGGCCAGCTCGATGCCACGCTCCCGCTCGAACTCCTTCAAGCTCGCCTCGAGGCGCGGCAGCGGCTCGCTCGGCGCCTCCAGCAACCGCGCCAGCTGCGTCGCCACCCGCGCCTCCGCCTCGTGGAGACGCCGCAAGAAGACGCGATCGTCCTCCACCACGATCCGCTCCGCCGCCCACAGGGAGTCCACCGCGGCCTCGACGTGCCCGACGTCGACCTCGAGCATGGCCGCCGCGCGCTCCTCGAGCAGGGCTCGCGGCGCGTAGACGTGGCCGACCTCCGAGAGCCCGCGCAGCTCGTGCAACACGCCCGCCTGCACGCGCTCCGGGTGATCCTGGGTGAGCCCCCGGGAGCGCGCGATGCGGTCGGCCGTCTTGAAGCCCACCCCCCAGACGTCCATCGCGAGCCGATACGGGTTCTTCTCGACGATCTCCGCCGCGCGCTCCCCGTAGTGCTTGACGATGCGGGCCGCCAAGGACGCGGTCGCTCCGTGCGACTGCAGCAGGAGCATCACGTTCGTGAGCGCCCGCTGCTCGGCCCACCCGCTGCGGATCTGCTCGACCCGCCCCTCCCCGATGCCGGCCACCTCCCGCAGGCGCCACGGCTCCGCGTCGAGGACGCGCAGGGTGTCCATCCCGAAGGTGCGCACGATGCGCTTGGCGAACCCCGCCCCGACCCCCGGGATGACGCCGGAGGCGAGATAACGCTCCAGCCCCTCCAGGGTGTCGGGCGCCAGCGCCACGAGGCTCTCGACCCGGAGCTGCTCACCGTGGCGCGGGTCCCGCTCGATGCGGCCCGTGACGCGCACGCGCGTGCCCACGCCGACGGCCTGGAAGGCCCCGACGACGACGAGGTGCTTGCGATCGCCGGCCCCCTCCAGCTGGCCGAGGCGCAGGACTCGGAAGGCGGTCGTCTCGTTCTCGAAGGTGACGCGCTCCACCACCCCGAGCAGGGTCAACGACTGTGAGCTCATGCCGCGCCCCGCGACTATAGCGGACCCCGCACGGAAGCCTCTGGTTTTCTAAGGGAATCGACGCTCCGGCCGGCAAAGTTGCGAGCCCCGGAGCGGACGGGCTATCCCGTAGGAGCTGCATGAAAGTCTCACACCGCCTGCACGGTCGCTGCGCCTGCGCCGGAGCGCCCTTCGCCCTCGCCGGAACCGAACGCAAATACGAACGGTCCAGGCCCTTCGTCACGACACACCTGGCCCTCGACCTGACCCTCGATTTCGACGAGAAGTCCGTCGCCGGCACCGCCAGACTCCTGTTCCAACGGCGTGGTCCTCTCGACCACGAGCTCGCCCTCGACGCCATCGGGTTCGAGCTCCGCGCGGTCCGGCTGCGCACGGATCGAGACGGCGACTGGGTCGACGCTTCGTACACCTACGATGGCGATCGGATCCGCCTCGACGTCCCCGCGGAGGCGCAGAGCGGCGAGGTCGAGATCGCGTACCGCGCCGTGCCCCGCCTGGGCCTCTACTTCCTCGCGCCCGATCGTCACGTCAAGGATCGACCGCGCCAGGTGTGGAGCCAGTGCCAGGACGAAGACGCGCGCCACTGGTTCCCTTGTCAGGACAAACCGCACGTCAAGATGACGACGGAGCTGCGCGTCACCGTGCCCCACGGGATGACGGCGCTGTCCAACGGTGATCTGATCGAGCGCGACACCCCGGAGGGCGGCAAGGCGCCGTGGGTCTTCCACTACTCCCTGCGCAAGCCGCACCCCTCGTACCTCGTGACGTTGGTCGTCGGTGAGTTCAGCGAGCTCTCCGACGAGGCCCACCTCCCCTCCGGCCGCGTGGTGCCCGTGCGCTACCTGGTCCCGCCCACCCTCGAGGAGCAGGGGACCCGCGCCTTCGGCGCCACCCCGCGCATGATCGAGCACTTCTCGCGGCTGACCGGCGTGGAGTACCCCTGGGATCGCTACACCCAGGTCGTCGTGAGCGACTTCATCTTCGGGGGGATGGAGAACACGACCGCAACCACGATGTACGAGCACGTGCTGCTCGACGAGCGGGCCGCCCTCGACGTCGAGTCCAACGACCTCGTCGCTCACGAGCTCGCGCACCAGTGGTTCGGTGATCTCGTCACCTGTCGCGACTGGTCCCACGCCTGGCTCAACGAGGGCTTCGCCACCTTCTTCGAGCATCTGGAGCGCGAGTCTCGGCTCGGGCTGGACGAGTACGAGCACGGCGTCTCCGGAGACATCGACACCTACGTCGGCGAAGCCAACGGTAGCTACAAGCGCGCCATCGTCTGTCGCGACTATGGCGAGCCGATCGACCTGTTCGACCGGCACCTCTACGAGAAGGGCGGCCTCGTGCTGCACATGCTGCGCCGCGAGCTCGGCGACGAGGTGTTCTGGGGCGCGGTGCGCAGCTACCTGGAGAAACACGCCCACGGCATCGTGGAGACGAACGATCTCGTGCGGGCCCTCGAAGAGCGCAGCGGTCGCTCGCTGGAGCGCTTCTTCGATCAGTGGGTGTTCCGCCCGGGCCACCCCGACCTTCACGTCACCATCGCCTACGACAAGGGGCTCCTGACCGTCGACGTCGAGCAGAAGCAGAAGGGCGACGACGTCGCGGTGTTCCACCTCCCCTTCGAGATCGAAATCGGCATCGGGGAGCGCACGGAGCGACACCGTCGTGAGATCCGCGACGCCCGCGAGTCGCTGGCCATCCGCCTCGCGGAGCGCCCCAGCTGGGTGGCCTTCGATCCGGAGTTTCGGATCGCCGCCCCCGTCAAGCTGAAGGCACCCGCCGATCTGCTCCGCAACCAGCTGGCCCAGGCGCCGCGGGCGCGGCTGCGTCGGCTCGCCGCCGAGGCTCTGGCGGAGCGCCAGGATCTGCCCACGATCGCCGCTCTGCGCGCCGTCCTCGAGGACGAAGCCGAGACGTGGATCGTCCGCGGCGCGGCGGCCACGGCCCTGGGGCGCATCCGCGGAGACGACGCGCTCGAGGCGCTGCAGGCCGCCGCCTCCGTCGACCACCCGAAGGTGCGCCGCGCGGTCGCCACCGCCCTCGGCCAGTTCCGCAAGCCGGAGGCGGCCAAGACGCTGCAACGGCTGGCGCGGAAGGATCCCAGCTACCTGGTGACGGCCGCCGCCGCCCGCGCCCTGGGCCGGACCCGCGACGAGCAGGCCTACGACGTGCTCGCGGAGCTCTTGCACAGCGACTCCTGGGCGGAGGTGATCCGCGCGGGCGCCCTCGATGGCCTCGCGCGCCTCGGCGACGAACGCGGCGTGGACGCTCTGATCGAGTACACCCGCTACGGCCGCCCCATGCGCGCCCGCCGGGCTGCCCTCGCGGCGCTCCCGAAGCTGGCGGAAGGCCGCCGCGTCCGGGAGCACCTCGTGACCCTCCTCGACGACGCGGATCCCCACGTGCGCACGAGCGTGATCGCGGCCCTGGAGGAGCTCGGTGATCCCAAGGCGGCGGGCGCCCTGCGGGAGCTCCTGGATCGCGAGCTGGAGGGACGCGTGATCCGACGCGCGCGCACCGCCCTCGCCGCCCTGGGAGGTGAGGGGAAGAAGGACGTGCGCAACCTGCGCGACGAGACGGAGAAGCTGCGCGGCCAGCTGAAGGAGCTCCAGACGCGGCTCACCAAGCTCGAACAGGCGGGGACCGAAGACGGCGCCCGGAGCCGGGGGAAGTCCCCGCAGAAGGCGACCAAGAAGACCGCCAAGGAGGCGACGACCGCCAAGACGCCGCGCAAGGCGACCGCCGAAAAGACGCCCCGCGCCGCAACTCCGCGCAAGGCGACGACCGCCAAGACGTCAACCAAGAAGGCACCCGCCAAGAAGACGGCTGCCAAGAAGGCGGCTGCCAAGAGGAGCGCCAAGAAGACGGCTCGCGCCGCTACCCCGCGCAAAGGGACCGCCAAGAGAGCAACCAAGAAGACCGCCAAGAAGGGCGCGAAGCGGACAGGCCGATGACGCCACCTGCTCCGGATCTCGTGCGCTGTGAGCGCCTCGAGCACGTCGCGCTGGTGACGTTGAACCGCCCGGAGCGCCGCAACGCCCTGTCCCGGGCGGTGCTGCGGCGCCTCGGGGAGATCGGCGCCGAGCTGAAGGCGGATCCGACGTTGCGCCTGGTGATCCTCACGGGCGCCGGGGATCGAGCCTTCTGCGCTGGCGCCGATCTGACGGAGCGGGCGCACATGAGCGACGACGAGGTGCGGGCTCAGCTCGCGAGCTACCGCACCGAGCTCGCGTGGCTGTCCGACCCTGAGCTCCCCACCCTCGCGCTGCTGAACGGCGCCGCCCTGGGGGGCGGCCTCGAGATCGCCCTGTGCTGCGACCTGCGCCTCGCCCACGCCAGCGCCACCCTCGGGCTCGTGGAGACCACCCTGGGCGTCATCCCGGGCGCTGGGGGGACTCAGCGGCTGCCGCGGCTCATCGGGATCGCGCGGGCCAAGGAGCTCGTGCTGCGGGCGCGGCGGATCGACGCGGCGGAGGCCCACCAGATCGGGCTGGTCCACGACGTGCTCCACTGTTCTCACGAGGAGCTCATCGAGCAGGCGTTGCTGTGGGCGCGCCCCCTGCTGGACGCCGCGCCCATCGCCACCCGCGCGGCCCTCGCCGCCCTCGACGCCTCCGTCGACGCAGAGCTCGAGGAGGGGCTCCGCCGGGAGCTCGAGGAGTACGAGCGCTGCCTCGTGACCGAGGACCGCCGCGAAGCCCTCGAGGCCTTCCGCGAGAAGCGCAGACCGGTCTACCGGGGTCGCTGACGCATCTCCCGACGGCCCGACGAACTCCGCAGGCAGGGGTCCTTGGGGACGGCGCACCCTCCCCTCTCTCAGAGCCGTCTCTCGGGGGTGATTTTCCGAGGCACCTTTGGACGCCTCTTGTGTGCGCAGGTGGGACACCCGCGCCGCTGCGCACCCGGTCTTCCCCTGCGCCCCCCTGCGTTCACCGCGGGAAGGCCCGCGCGCGCACGCCGTAGAGACGTCCTGGACGCTCGCGTCCGAGTTGCGCCAACCGCTCGCTGCCCCGATGATCGCAGCTCGGCGAGGGACGGTCAGAGTGGGTCTGGCGCCCGAGCTTCACCGCTTTCCTTGGAGATCCCCCATGAACCACAAGCTCCTCACCGCCGGCCTCGCCAGCCTCGCGTTCTCCTTGGGCTCCGTCGCCCCGGCCCACGCCGGGATCGGTGCCTGTGGCGACATCCACGTGGAGGGCAACGCCCAGTGCCAGATCGAAGTCGAGGGAGGCTGCACGGTCCAGTGCACGCCCGTGAGCTTCCAGGCGGCGTGCGCCGCGGAGCTCCACGCCAGCTGCTCCGCCGAGTGCACGGGCAGCGCCTCCGTCGAATGTACCGGGAGCTGTGACGTCGCGAGCTGTGAGGCGCGCTGCGACGTCGACCCCGGCGACTTCAGCTGCGAGGGAGAGTGCTCGGCCCAGGCGGAGGCCCACTGCGCCGGCGAGTGCCAGGCCGCCGCCGACCGCGGCAAGTGCGAAGCCAGCTGCAAGGCGACCTTCTCCGGCAGCTGTGAAGCCAGCTGCCAGGGACAGGGGCCCACGGCGGACTGCCGCGCCCGCTGTGAGGCCAGCTGCGAGGGGAGCTGCCAGGCGGAGGCCAACGTCGAGTGTCAGGTGGATTGTCAGGCCCGGGCCGACGGGTTCGCGACGTGCGAGGCGCGCATGCAGGGAGCCTGCGAGGCCGCCTGCAGCTCTCCCGAAGGAGCCCTCTTCTGCGACGGGCAGTTCGTCGACCACGGCGGCAAGCTCAACGAGTGCATCGACGCGCTGGAGGCCTACCTGAAGGCCCACGTGGACGTGAGCGCCCGGGGCAGCGCGACGAGTGACTGCGTCGGCAACTCCTGCAGCGCCAGCGCCGAAGGGTCCGCGGAGGCCAGCTGCAGCTACGGCGCTCTCCCGCCGGTGGGCTCGGGCTCGCTCCTGGGTGGCCTCGCCGCCCTGGGGATGACCTGGGTGCGCCGTCGCCGTCGCTGAGCACCGCCGACCGCGCTGGCGCCACGAATCCGTGGAGCCTGAGCGGCGCTTTTCAAGCAAGGCAAAGGATGGGAGAGGAGGGGCATGCCCGACTTTCCCGCCGACTTCGTCTGGGGTGCGGCAGCCGCCGCCTATCAAATCGAGGGTGCCCATGACCTCGACGGTAAGGGGCCCAGCGTCTGGGACGCGTTCTGCGAACGCCCCGGAGCGATCTGGAACGGCGACGACGGGCGCGTCGCCTGCGATCACTACCGGCGCTACGCGGAGGACGTCGAGCTGCTCGCCGCCTTGGGCGTCGACGCGTATCGCTCGAGCGTGAGCTGGCCGCGCGTGCTGCCCGAGGGTACGGGCACACCCAACGAGCGGGGCCTGGATTTCTACGATCGCCTCATCGACGCGTTGCTCGCGCGCGACATCGAGCCCTACGTCACCCTCTTTCACTGGGACTATCCCCTCGCGCTCTTTCAACGGGGCGGGTGGCTCCACCCCGACAGCCCGCGCTGGTTCGCCGACTACACGGAGCTCCTGGCGCGGCGCCTCGGCGATCGCGTGAAGCAGTGGCTCACCCTGAACGAGCCCCACGCGTTCATCGAAGGGGGCCTCCGCGATGGGCGACACGCCCCCGGGCTGACCCTCCCCATCGCCGAGGTCGTCCAGGCCGGACACCACGCGCTGCTCGCCCACGGCCACGCCGTCCGCGTGCTCCGGAGCCTCGTGCCCGGCGCCCGCATCGGCTGCGCGCCGGTGCTCGTCGCGGCAGCGCCAGCGACCCCCTCCGCCGCCGACGTCGCCGCCGCGGAGCGCTGGACCTGGCAAATGCCTCACACACGCCTGCGTGTGAGCAGCTGGTGGATGGACCCGATCTATCGAGGCCACTACCCCGAAGACGGCCTGCGCGCGCTGGGGCGCGCCGCGCCCCGGGTGAGCGCCGGGGACTTCGATCTGATCGCCCAGCCCCTCGACTACCTCGGCTGCAACCTCTACGACGTCGTGCGCGTCCGGGCGAACGCCGAGGGCGAGCCCGAGGAGGTGCCCTTCCCGCAGGGATTTCCGCGGACGGCCTTCGGGTGGCCCGTCACCCCCGAGGGCATGTACTGGGGCCCGCGCTTCGCCCACGCCCGCTATGGCTTGCCTGTCCTCATCACGGAGAACGGCATGTCGAACCGCGACTGGGTCGCCCTGGACGGCGCCGTGCACGATCCCGAGCGCGTCGATTTCCTGCGCCGTCACCTCGCGGAGCTCGCCCGCGCCGTCGCCGATGGTGTCCCGGTGCTCGGCTACTTCCACTGGTCCTTGCTGGACAACTTCGAGTGGAACCACGGCTATCGGGAGCGCTTCGGCCTCGTGCACGTGGACTACGCGACGGGCACGCGCACGCCCAAGGACTCGGCGCGCGCCTACGCCGCTTACATCGCCGCCCAGCGCCCGGCGGCGGGCTGAGCCCCCTCCAGCGCCGGGCTCACGCCTCGCCCGTCGACGCCGCCTCCGCCTCGACGCGCGGGGCACGACCTCGTCGCGGCGTGAAGCGCAGCAGCGCCCTGGTGGGCTCTTCGCGCACCTCGACCACGTCGTCGCCGAGCCAGGCTCTCACCACGTCGACGTTCGTGCGGGTATGGGACGAGAGCGGCCCCGTACGAAACGCCCCACCCGCCAGGGCCATCATCACGATCAGCTGATCGGCCAGGTGCTCACCGACCGGGACCCGCGCCTCGAGGAACGCCCGCGCTCGTCGGACGGCGTCCCCCGCCACCTCCTCGGCGCGGCGTCCCTTCTCCCCGAACGCGGTCACGAGCTCCGGCAGCTCCGCGCCGATGCGAACGCACAACGCGTTGCCCGGCCCCGGCGAGTCGACGTCGATCCGCTCCGTCTGCTCCTGGGTGAGCCCCAACCCTTCGCGCACGACGCCCAGCTCTCGCTCGGCCACGTGCACCGGGACACGACTGGAGAGCGTCCAGGCGCGCACGGGCGGCGCCACTTCGGCTTCGAGCAGCTCGAGGGGGCGCAGCTCCCCGCACGCCCCCAAGGACACCCGAAAGCGCCCGCCCCCCGCCGGATGGAACCCCGCCGTGAGCAGCTCCGAGCGGAGCTCCACCCCCATGCGCCGCAGCAGCGGGAAGTACACGTGCTCCAGGAAGTCGTAGGGCGGAGCCAGGGGATTGTGAGTGCCCCCGGAGAACTCGAGCTCCGCAGCCTGGCGCGCCGCCACGAGGATGGGCAGCACCGTCTGACACACGAGGGTGGTGCTGCCGGCGCTGCCCACCGCGACCGCGTGGTACCCGCCCCGCACGGGACCAGGCTGGAACGACAACGCGCGGCTGCCGAGCTCCGCGCCCTCCACCGTCGCGCCGCACACGGCCGCGGCGGCGCGCACGGCGGTCAGGTGTTGCCGCAAGAGCCCGGGCTTGCTGCGCCGCGCTCGGATGTTCACGAGCTCGAGGGGAGTCTGGGTGATGGCAGCCAAGGTCAGGCTGGAGCGCAGAATCTGCCCTCCGCCCTCGCCCTGGCTGCCGTCGATGACCAGCTTCTGCATGGTGCTCTTCCCTGAAGGGCCTGCCGTGCCTCGCGCCCCGTTCATCCCTTGACGCACAGGACCTGCTTCAGGGTGTGCACCACCTCGACCAGATCGCGCTGCGCCTCCATGACGGCGTCGATGTCCTTGTACGCCATGGGCGTCTCGTCGAGGACGCCCGCGTCCTTGCGGCACTCCACCCCCTCCGTGGCCCGCACGTGGTCCTCGACGGTGTAGAGCCTCTTCGCGGCGGTGCGGGTCATCACCCGCCCCGCGCCGTGGCTGCAGCTGTGGAAGCTCTCCGGGTTCCCCTTGCCCCGCACGATGTACGAGCGCGCCCCCATGCTCCCGGGGATGATGCCCAGATCGCCCGCCCGTGCCCGGACCGCGCCCTTGCGGGTCACGAGCACGTCGGCCCCGTAGTGGTGCTCCCGCTCCACGTAGTTGTGGTGGCAGTTCACCGCCTCCTCCGTGATCGTGAACTCGGGCAGCCCCACGCGCGCGAGCACACCGAGCACCGCGGCCATCATCGTCTCCCGGTTCCGACGGGCGAAGTCCTGCGCCCACCCCACCGCCTCGATGTAATCGGCGAAGTGCTCGGAGCCCTCCGAGAAATAGGCGAGGTCCTTGTCCGGCACGTTCGCGTACCAGCGCTGCAGGTCCTTCTTCGCCAGCTCGATGAAGTAGGAGCCGATGCGGTTACCGATGCCGCGCGATCCGCTGTGCAGCATCACCCACACCCGATCCGCCTCGTCCAGGCAGAGCTCGATGAAGTGGTTCCCCGTCCCCAGCGTGCCCAGGTGGTTCGCCGTGTTGGCCTGGCCGACCTTCGGGTGCTTGTCGACGAGCGCTCGGAAGCGCGGCTCCAGGCTCCGCCACGTCGACGCGACGTGCTCGGGCACGCGCCCCCAGGCGCCGCGATCGCCGCGCCGGCCGTTGGACGTCCGCCCGTGAGGGACCGCCTTCTCGATCGCCGCGCGCACGTCCGCCAAGCTGTCCGGCAGATCGCTGGCCTTCAGGGTCGTGCGCGTCGCCATCATGCCGCAGCCGATGTCGACGCCGACCGCCGCCGGGATCACCGCTCCCTCCGTCGCGATCACGCTGCCGACGGTCGCTCCGATCCCCACGTGGACGTCGGGCATCGCCGCGACCCACTTGTGCACGAACGGCAGCGCCGCGACGTTGGCGAGCTGCTGGCGCGCCTTGTCGTCCATCGGCACGCCGCGGACCCACGCCTTGATGGGCTTCCCTCCCGTCTCCAACAGCTCGTAGCTTCGCTCGTCCATTCGTTCCTCCTTGCTTTCGTACGGCGTGACCCCGTCCGCGTCGACGATCCGAGGTCCGCTCCCGCGGGGGAGCGCGCGCCTCGGGGATCACCGCCGCCGCGGCTCGGGTCGCCGCGGCCCCGCCCGTCGAGGGCGGGGTGACTCGCTTCGGCCAACCAGGAGAGCACGAAGCGTACCAAGCCCGTTCTCGGCCGATTTTCGCTGAGATTCCGCCGATCTGGGCCTTTCGGCTTATACTAGAAGATAATTCACTATACTCCAGGATAATGCATCGCCGCCTGGTGGTCCTCGGCTTCTACGGCTCCGTCCTCGACGGGGGCGCGAGCGACAAGCGTTGGGACAAATGGCGACCGACGGTCGCCCTGTGCCAGCACGAGGACCTCGTCGTCCACCGGCTGGAGCTCCTGCATACGCGGACGGCGCTGAAGGGCGTGCAGCAGCTGGTGCGCGACATCGCCCTGGTGTCGCCGGAGACGCAGGTGCGCCCGCACTGCGTGAACCTCGCGGACGCGTGGGACTTCGAGGAGGTCTTCGCCGCGCTGCACGAGTTCGCCCGCGGCTATCGCTTCGTCCCCGAGCGAGAGCGCTACCTGATCCACATCACCACGGGCAGCCACGTGATGCAGATCTGTTGGTTCCTGCTGACCGAGTCGAGGCACTTCCCCGGGCAGCTGCTGCAGACGTCGCCGCCGAAGCGCAAGGACGGCGACGTCGCTGGTGACTATCGGATCATCGATCTGGACCTCTCGAAGTACGATCGCCTGGCCCGCCGCTTCGACGAGGAGCGCGCCGAGGGCATCTCCTTCCTCAAGTCGGGCATCGCCACGAGGAACGCCGCCTTCAACGAGCTGATCGACCGCGTCGAACTCGTCGCGCTGCGCTCGCGGGAGCCGGTGCTCCTCACGGGTCCGCCCGGCGCCGGCAAGTCTCACCTGGCCCGGCAGATCTACGAGCTGAAGAAGGCCCGCGGCCTCGTCGACGGGCCCTTCGTCGGGGTGAACTGCGCCACCTTGCGCGGCGACGGCGCCATGAGCGCCCTGTTCGGGCACGTGCGCGGGGCCTTCACGGGGGCCGCCAAGGATCGCAAGGGGCTGCTGCGCAGCGCCGACCGGGGGCTGCTCTTCCTCGACGAGATCGGCGAGCTCGGGCTCGAGGAGCAGGCGATGCTGCTCGGCTGTTTGGAGACGAAGCGCTTCTTGCCCGTGGGCACCGACACGGAGGTCACCAGCGACTTCCAGCTGATCGCCGGCACGAACCGGGACCTGAGCGCCGCCGTGCGCGCGGGGCGCTTCCGGGAAGACCTCCTCGCCCGCATCAACCTCTGGACGTTCGCGCTCCCGGCGCTCCGCGATCGCCCCGAGGACATCGAGCCGAACCTCACCTACGAGCTGGAGCGCGCCAGCCGACGGCTCGGGCGTCAGGTGACCTTCAACGCGGAGGCGCGCGAGCTCTTCCTCGCCTTCGCCACGTCTCCCGGCGCGAGCTGGCCGGGCAACTTCAGGGACTTCGGCGCCGCCGTGCTCCGCATGGCCACCCTGTCCGCGGGGGGCCGCATCGACGAGGACACCGTCGCCGCGGAGGTCCGCCGCCTCCGAGCGTCGTGGAGCGACGCTCCCGACGGCAGCGCCCAGCCTGACGACGGCGACGAGCCCGACGACGGCGACGCTCCCGACGGCAGCGCCCGGCCCGACGACGGCGACGAGCTGCTCCAGGCGGACGTCCCCTTCGACGTCGGGGAACTCGATCTCTTCGATCGCGTGCAGCTCCGGGAGGTGATCCGGATCTGCAGGAGCTCCCGGAGCCTGTCGGAGGCGGGGCGCACGCTCTTCGCAGTGTCACGCACGAAGAAGACGAGCGTGAACGACGCCGACCGGCTCAAGAAGTACCTGGCGCGCTTCGGCCTGAGCTGGGCGGAGCTCACCGGAGCACGCTGAGCTCGCTCTTGGCGCCTCGCTCTTGGCGCCTCGCTCCTGGCACGGCGACGGGCGCAGGACGACAGGGACGAACCGGAGCGCGGGCTCAGGGCTCGAGGGTCATGCCCTCTTTCGCCACGATCGCGCCGCTCCACGTCTCGCGGGCCTCGAGCGCCACCCGATCCATGAAGTCGTCTTCGTGGTCCGGATCGTGGTGGAAGATGGCGAGCTGCTTCACGTTCGCGGCCCGACAGAGACGCACGGCCTCCTGCCAGGTCGAGTGCCCCCAGCCCACCTTGGCCGGGAACTCGTCGTCCGTGTAGGTCGAGTCGTAGATGACGATGTCGGCGCCCTCGATCAACCCGAGCACGTTCTGATCTGGCTTGCCGGGGACGTGCTCCGTGTCCGTCACGTAGCACACCGCGCGCCCCTCATACTCGATGCGGTAGCCCGTGGCGTCGTTCGGATGATTGAGGGGCGCGGTGCGCACCCGCAGATTGCCCGGGAGCGAGAACTCGTCCCCCGCTCGGAAATCCTCGAAGGAGAGATCCGCCTGCATCGCCTCCAACGGCACGGGGAACGTGGGCTGCATCATCTGCCCCGCGAGCACCTCCTTGATGGAGCCGCCCGCGAGGTGCCCCGCCATGATCGTGGCGCTGAAGTCCTTGTTGAAGCCGGGGCTGAAGAAGGGAAAGCCGTTGATGTGATCCCAATGACTGTGAGTCATCAGGATGCGTGCCCGGCGCTGGCCCTCCTTCATGAAGCTGTGGCCGAGGTTGCGGATGCCCGTGCCCGCGTCGAGCACGATGCGTTCGTCTCCGGCGAACACCTCCACGCAGCTCGTGTTGCCGCCATAGCGCACGTGGTTCGGTGAAGGGCAGGCGATGCTCCCGCGCACCCCCCAGAAACGAAGCCCGAAAGCCATCAGCGGCCCTCCGATGCTGCTCGGACGCGCCGGCAAGGAGAGAGGAGGGCCTCAGCCATGCAGCTCATGCCAGCCCTAGACCCTGGGCTAGTTGCCGGTCCTTGTCAACGGCTCATCCCGGAGATGTCGTGATGTTGTCGGCAGTTACGGGCCTGATTACGGAAGTGCGCGCTCGCTCTTCGAGTGATCCGCGATGGTGATCCGCGATGGCGACCC
>JAAZAA010000185.1 GCA_012514535.1 Myxococcales bacterium
GACTTCCAGGTAGTCCTGGATGGCGCTGCGTACGAGCCTGGCACGGACTCCTGGCGTGTGCTCGGGGTGGAAGGACTTGTCGTCCCCCCCGACGTCGAAGTGACGCCCCCTGGAGCCTGGTCCGGTGAGCGCGCGCTTTTCTGGGACTGGACGAACACAAGCGAGCCTGTGGGGCTTCAGTACGACCCGGAGGAAGATCGATGGTCCCCGCTGCCGGTCGAGGGGGCTCCGCGGCCATCCAGTGGGTCCCTGTGGACGGGACAGGAATTATTAGTTTGGGGGTACGATAGAGATGTGGGATTCGTTTCGGGCGGCGCCTACGGTCCAAAGAAGGAGAGCTGGCGGCGGCTGTCGACCCGAAGTGCTCCGGCGGCTGGCAGCAGGACTCTCGCCGGCAGCCGAATGTTCACCTGGGGCGACTACGGGAACGGCTGCCGGGTTGGCGGAATCTATGATATCGAGACGGACACATGGTCGACCTTCACTTCCCAAGGTGCGCCCAGTCTGCGCTACGGTCACACGCTCGCGTGGACTGGCCATTCGTTGCTCGTCTTTGGCGGCTTGGGGGGAAACGAAGGTCGCTCGGACCAATGGCTAGGCGGCGAGTTCTTTCCAGACCCATGAGGTGGGCCACGCCGCGGCGCCTGTTGCGGGAGGCTCTGGGGAGCTAACGACGCTCTCGTCACGACCCCACGGGCTCGCACCATGAAGACATCCAATCGAAGAGCTGGGATTGCTACTCGGACGCTCGGGGCAGCGCTCACGATCTTGGTGGTCGCCTCCGTGTTGGAAGGGTGCAGCGACGAAGGCCATTGCCGCTGTTTGGGGCCGTCGGGCTGGCCTTCCACCGGCGGTGACGGTTTTGGCACGGGTGGGAACAGCCCCAGTCTACCCGTCGACGGCGAAGGTGGAGGTGGCGGTGCTGCTGGCAGAAGCGCTCCGGGGGGAGCCGCAGGGAGCGCAGGCGGTGCGCCGTGAGTGCACCGCCGCCGGAGCGGCAGGCTTATCCTGAGTTTCGCTCCATCTCGTAGGCCGTGTGAGGGGCTGGCCGCGTGAGGTCTGCGCCGAACTCGAAAACTGCGTGACGTGCGAGAAGTGTTCGGAACGGTGCAACGTCGATGCCTGCGAGTGGTGCGAGCTGACGACCTGCGAGCAGGGCAACGGCCTCGCCCGCGCGGGCGGAACCTGACGAGATCCGCATGGGGCCCGAGGTTCCGTGCGCGGAGCAGGGGTGAGCACCCTTGCGGCGCCTGCGGGGCGCGGGGTGGGCGCAGGGACGCGCGGCTGGTAGCCGTGACCCCCAAACGAAGGCCGAGCAAAGCCCGAACGAAGGCCGAACGAAGCCCGCACGAAGCCCGAGCAAAGCCCGAGCAAAGCCCGAGCAAAGCCCGAACGAAGACCGAGCAAAGCCCGTACGAAGCGCGAGCGAAGGCCGGACGAAGGCCGAGCGAAGGCACTGGGCTCGACACCTCGTTGCCGATCGGACGATACTACTAGAAGCGCCTGGTTCGCTTCGTTAAGTCCGCATGGCTCGTCCGGGTTCGACCAACTTCAGCTTCCTCGCCGAGTACGACGCGCGCCTGGTCATGATGGCGAGCCGGGCCGAGCGCGCGCTGTCGTTCGGGGATCCGGTGGGGGCGCTGGTCCACCTCCGGGCCTTCGCGGAGCATTTGGCGAAGAGCGCGCTGCTCGAGCTCGGCAGCTCCCGCGACGCGGGTCCCAAGCAGGTGGATCGACTGCGGGCGCTGCGGAGTCGGGGCGTCCACGAACAGGTGCTCGCGCTCTTTCACGGCATCCGGGTCTCCGGCAATGAAGCCGCTCACGATGGGCAGGGCTCGATGGGGCATGCCCTGCAGCATCTGAAGATCGCGCGCGAGCTCGGGGTGTGGTTCTACCGGACCGTGCGGCGCGTGCCCGGCTTCAAGCCAGGGCCCTTCGTTCCGCCCCCGGACATCACGACGGAGAACGAGGAGCTCCGTCGGCAACTGCAGGACCTCGAAGCGGAGGCCGAAGCGCGCGAAGAGGAGCGGGACGAGGCGCAGGAGGCAGTCGAGCAGGAGCGTCTGGCGCGCCTCGGAGCCGAGGAAGCGGCCAAGAAGGCCGCCGAGGAGCGGGAAATCTTCGAGGCGCTCGCCGAGGAGCAGGAAGCCCAGCGGCGCAAGGACGCAGCGGCGCTCCGCGCAGCTCAGGCACGACTCGCCGAGCTCGAAGCGCGCGCCGCCCAAATGGAGAAGGAGCGCGAGGCCGTCGCCCTCACGTTCTCGCCGAGCGCCCAGGGAGAGACCGTCGAGGCCGCCAATCAGGCCGCCACCAAGATCGATCTCGACGAGAGCGCGACGCGCGAGCTCATCGACGCCCAGCTCCGTGAAGCGAGCTGGGAGGTCTCGACGACGGAGCTCCGCTACGCCCGCGGGGTGCGCCCGCAAAAGGGACGGAACGTCGCCATCGCCGAGTGGCCCACCCGGAGCGGTCCCGCGGACTACGTGCTCTTCATCGGGCTCGTGCCCGTCGGTGTGGTCGAGGCCAAGCGGCACGCCAAGGACGTCTCCGCCGCGCTGGAGCAGGCCAAGCGCTACTCCCAGGGGTTCCTGTCCGCTCCCGGCGTCGAGCTCCCGGAGAGCGGTCCCTGGGACGACTACCAGATCCCCTTCCTCTTCTCGACGAACGGTCGCCCCTACTTCGAGCAGTTCCACACGAAGTCCGGCATCTGGCACCTGGACGCGCGGCGAAAGACGAACCGCGCCCGCGCCCTGCCCGCCTGGCCCACTCCGGAAGGCCTCCGCCAGAAGCTCAAGCAGGACATCGATCAGGCCAACGAAAAGCTCGATCGCGAGCCCACGGACTACCTGGACCTCCGGGATTACCAGGTGCGCGCCATCCGCGCGGTCGAGGCCGCCATCCAGAGCGAGCAGGACAAGATCCTCGTCGCCATGGCGACCGGCACGGGGAAGACCCGCACGGCCATCGGCCTCGTGTATCGCCTGCTGAAGAGCAAGCGCTTCCGGAGCGTCCTGTTCCTCGTCGATCGCTCCTCCCTCGGGGAGCAGACCACCGACGCCTTCAACGAGGTCGAGATCGAAGATCTGATGACCTTCGGGCAGATCTTCGGCATCGAGAGCGTCTGGCTCGACAAGAAGCGCGACCGCGAGAGCGTCGTGCGCCTCACGATCGCCACGGTGCAGTCGATGGTGCGCCGGATCTGGGACGAGTCCGAGCCCGGCGCCGCCCCGCCGGTCGACGCCTACGACTGCGTCATCGTCGACGAGGCCCACCGCGGCTACGGCCTGGATCAAGAGCTGTCCGAGTCCGAGATCGCCTTGGCTGCGTACGGCATCCGCGATCAGCGGGACTACATCTCCAAGTACCGCCGGGTGCTCGATCACTTCGACGCGGTCCGCATCGGGCTCACGGCGACGCCGGCCAAGCACACGGCGCAGATCTTCGGGCGCCCGGTGTTCCAGTACACCTACCGGGAAGCCGTCATCGACGGGCACCTCATCGATCACGAGCCGCCCGTGAACTTCGTCACGCGCCTGGCGGAGGAGGGCATCCACTTCGACAAGGGGGAGCAGGTCCCGCTCTTCGACCCCGTCCGCGTGAAGATGGACGTCGCCGAGATGGAGGACGAGGTCCACCTCGAGGTCGACAGCTTCAACCGCAAGGTCGTCACGGAGGCCTTCAACCGCGTGGTGTGCGACGAGCTCGCCAAGTACATCGATCCGAGCCTCCCGGAGAAGACGCTCGTCTTCGCGGCCACGGATTTCCACGCCGATCAGGTCGTGGAGCTTTTGAAGGACGCCTTCGAGAAGCGCTACGGGAGCGTCGAAGACGGCGCGGTGATCAAGATCACCGGCTCCGCGGACAAGCCCCTGGAGCTGATTCGCCGCTTCAAGAACGAGCAGAAGCCGAAGGTCGTCGTCACCGTCGATCTGCTCACGACGGGCATCGACGTCCCGGCGATCTGCAACCTCGTGTTCCTGCGGCGGGTCAAGTCACGGGTGCTCTACGAGCAGATGATCGGCCGCGCCACCCGGCAGTGCCCGGAGATCGAGAAGGAGACCTTCCGCATCTTCGACGCCGTGGGCCTCTACGAGGCCCTCGAGGACGTGACCTCCATGAAGCCGGTGGTCACCAGCCCGGCGGTGCCCTTCCGGCAGCTCCTCGATGAGCTCGAACAGGCGCTCCAGAGCGCCGTCGAACCCGAGGCGGTGGAGCACCTGGTCGAACAAATCCTGGGCAAGCTCCAGCGCAAGAAGCGCCGCATGAGCGCCGAAGCCCTCGATCGGTTCACGAGCGTCGCGGGCCACGGCCCGACGGAGCTGGTGCGGACGCTCCGGGAGCGGAAGCCCGAAGAGGTCCTGGCCTTCTTCCGCGCCCACCCGCCCCTCCTGTCCGCGCTGGATCGCAGCGGCCCGGGCCAGCTGCTGTTCGTGTCCGACTCCGCCGACGAGGTCACCCAGGTCTACCGCGGCTACGGCAAGAAGAAGCGCCCCGACGACTACCTCGAAGAGTTCGCGGCCTACATCCGCGACAACCAGAACGAGATCCCCGCGCTCCAGGCGGTGGTGCAGCGGCCCCGGGATCTCACCCGCAAGAGCCTGAAGGAGCTCGAGCTCATCCTGTCGGAGCGGGGCTACACGGAGACGAACGTGCGCAAGGCCTGGTCGGAGACCAGGAACGAGGACATCGCCGCGCGCATCATCGGGTTCATCCGCCAGGCTGCCCTGGGCGACCCGCTCATCGACTACAGCGAGCGGGTCGACCGCGCCGTGAGGAAGATCCTCGCCCAGCGCTCCTTCACGGAGGTGCAGAAGCGCTGGCTCCAGCGGCTCGCCAAGGCCCTCAAGGCGGACGCGGTCGTCGATCGCGAGACCCTGGACCAGGGACAGTGGCGCGCCGACGGCGGCTTCGCGCGGTTCAACAAGCTCTTCGACGGCCAGCTCGAAGCCCTCCTCGGGGACCTCCGCGAGGCCATTTGGGAAGCCGGCTAGGAACGGCGCGAAGGCAGGCCGTTGGGGCTACGACGGTAGTCCGCTCGTGAAGACGAGCTCCTTACCTGTCTTCGTGGAAGAGTTCGATGTAGCGCTGATACTGGAATCGACGGTTGCGGGCTTGACCGGTGGTCTCTCGGAGGATGCCCATGGAAACGAAGCGAGCGATCAGGTCATTCGCAGCTTGA
>JAAZAA010000186.1 GCA_012514535.1 Myxococcales bacterium
CGCCCGTGGGAGCCGTGGCCTGCCGAACCTGCGGCCGTGGACCCGGAAAACGCAGAGTACGCAGTTCAGATCATCGCACCTCCAGCTGACCAACCTCGAGCGCTGCCCACCCTTGACTACGCCTGCCCGCTCCCCCCCAGCGATCCCGTGACCCCACGACGGGGGCGAGTGACCCAGGCCGCCTTTCGACGCAGCGTCGTTCATCACGTCCCTGTCGCTGCGCTATTGGAGGCGTCGGCCGACGTGAAGCAAGCTTGCGTACGAGACGGATTCTTTGGATCCGCCGCCCGCGTGAGAGACATCGTGCATCCGGTCTCTCTTTCTCTGGACGGCCTTCGGATCAATGATCCCGACAAGGAGAGCCCTTTCAGCTTCGGTGGACGACAGCGCCGGGGCCCCTTCTGCTCCACGCAGAGCTTCAAGCGACTGAGCGAGCTGAGAGGTCGACCGCTGGATCCCGGAGAGTTTGCCGAGATCCACGTCATCGAGCCCCCCTACGCCTTTTTGTTCTACAACGCCGTGACCGGCGCCATCTACTACTGGGCCTGGATCACCGCGGACGACTGAAGGGCCGTGAGCGTTTCGTGGACGTTCCCCTTGGTGGCGGGAACCGAGAACGTCGCCTGCTTGTTCTCTCCAGCGCCCGCGGAGGCGGCGCGAGGCTGCCCGGAGGAGGTCTCGGTGGGCGCAGCGGGGGGATCGGGGGCGCCTGCGGGAAGCGAGGGGAATCGAGGGACGGGCGGTTGGTAGCCGTGACCCCTTCCAAGAGGCCACGAGGTGGGTCTCTGAGGCGATGAACCGTCAAGCGCGGGCGTTGGGTGTTGGGCTCGGAGGACACGGGGGCCCCAATCGGCGGCCTCGGATGACGAGCGGTGCCAGGGATGCGCCCGCGGCAGCCCCGCAGCTGACGCGGGGGACCTCAATGAACGGCCTCGGTTGACGCGGGGCTCACAAAAGACGAACGGCCCGCTGGGGGCGGGCCGTTCGTTGCTGGTGCGGCGAGGCTCAGGTGGGATCTGGCTTCGGCGTCTTGTCCGTCGAAGGGGGCAGCTGCGGCTCGCGCATCTGCTCGGCGGTGGGCTCGCCGGTGAGCGACTCGAGGAAGGCCACGATGAGCCGCACGTTCTCGTCGCTCAGGGTCTTGCCGAGCTGGTGCTCCGCCATCAGCTGCACGGCGGCGCCGAGATCCTCCACCGAACCGTCGTGGTAGTAGGGCGCGGTCTTGGCGACGTTCCGAAGGCCCGGGACCTTGAACATCATCTTGTCCGAGTCCTGCTTGGTGACGTCGTAGCGGCCCAGATCGGGCTCCTTGCCCTCGGGGGGATCGGGCCACGGCTTCACGCTGCCGAGGCGCTGGAACATCGTCGCGCCGAGGTGCTCGCCCGAGTGGCAGGTCTGGCAGCCCGCGTCCATGAAGGCGAGGAAGCCCTTCTTCTGATCTTCCGTGAGCGCGTTCTTGTCGCCCTTGAGGAAGGCGTCCCAGGGAGCCGGAGTGATCAGGGTGCGCTCGAAGGCGGCCACGGCCTTCGCGAAGTTGTCGAAGGTGACCGCGGGCTTGTCCTCCGGGAACGCCTTGCCGAAGGCCTCGACGTACTCGGGGATGCTGTTGATCACGGCGAGCAGCGCGGCCTCGTCCTTCAGGCCGTGCTCCACGGGGTTCAGCACCGGTCCCTTCGCCTGCTCCTCGAGGTTCGCGGCGCGGCCGTCCCAGAACTGCACGAAGTGATTCGCCGCGTTGTAGACGGTGGGCGAGTTGCGGGTGCCCGTCTGCTTGCGGTGCCCCTCGCTCACCGGCTTGTTGTCGACGCCGTACTTGTCGAGCATGTGGCAGGAGTTGCACGAGACGTCGTGGTTCTTGCTGAGACGCGCGTCCCAGTAGAGCTGACGGCCCAGCTCGACCTTCTCGGGCGTGCTGGGGTTGTCCGGAGGCGACTCGAAGGCGGCAGGCAGGGGCTTGAAGAGGGCCAGCTTGGCGGATTCGATCTTCACGGTGGGCGCCGCGACCTGGACGGGCGCTGCCGTGGTGGCCGGCGGAGGAGGCGCCTCCTCCTTCTTGCAACCAGTGGCCGCGAGCAGAGCGCCCGCGAGGAGGGCGGAGGCCGCTACCAGGCGAGTGTGTGTCATCGACGAGTTCCTTTCTTCGCGAACGCCAGCAGCCTAACGCCGCGCGTGCGCAGCGCTAGACCCCGAGCGCGTCAATTTGGGGGGTGGGGGTGGGAGATCCCCGCACATGGAGCTTCCGCGCGGGGCCCCTGCGGCGGGCTCGTTTCGCGCGGGTGTCTCGCGGGGGCGTCTCGCGGGTCGGCCCGGGGTGTGGGTTGGTCTACCGGCTACCAAGGGTCTGACGGTGCGGCGCCCGCGACCGAATGAGGTATCGGGGATGCCCTCGGGGATCACTCGGCGGCGACCGAGGAGGCCCAACTCCGCAGCTCCTTGGGCATGACCACCCGCCGCTCCACGAGATCCCGCACCGTGTCGTTCAGGGTCTCGCTGGGATCCCGGGGGCGCCAGTCGAGCTCGCGCTCCGCCTTCGAGCTGTCGCAGTACCAGTAGCACTGGGCCATGGCCACGCTGGTCTCGTCCACGGCGGGCGTCCCGCCGATGGCTCGCAGCGCGCGCTCGTAGAGCTGATGGGCGCCCAGGGCCAAGGCTCGATTCCTGGGCAGGCGCAGCACCGGCGCCGGGATGCCCGTGAGCCGTGAGAGGCGCTGGAAGAAGGCGGCCACCGTGAGGTTCATCGCGTTCAGCAGGTAGCGCTCCCCCGCGCGCCCCTTCTCGAAGGCGAGCCACATCCCCTCGGCGGCGTCACGCACGTCCACGAAGGCCATGCCGCCCGCCGGCACCGCGGGGATCGCCCGCTCCAAGAACCTGCGGACGTCCCCCGTCGAGGACTCGCGCAGATCTCCGGGACCGAGCAGCAGCGAGGGGTTCACGACGACGACCTCGAGGCCGTCGCCCTGAGCCTCCAGGGCGGCGCGCTCGCCGAACAGCTTCGTGCGGTAGTAAGGCCAGCTGGCGATGAGCTCGAGGGGCGCCTCACGATCCTCGTCGAGGATGCGATCGGGATCGGTGCTCACGGCGATGGTGCCGCTCGTGCTGGCGTAGGCGACCCGGCGGACGCCCGCCGCGCGGAGCCCCTCGAGGCAGCGGGTGGTCCCCGTCACGTGGAGGCGGTGGAGCTCCTCGGCGTCGTCCGGGTTCCGCGACACCCTGCCCGTCGCCAGGAAGGCCCCGTCACAGCCCGCCGCGCTCAGCGCCACGGCCTCTGCGTCGAGCACGTCGAGGGCGTGCACCGGATGGTCGTCGACGCGCCCGCCGGAGCGAGACACCGCCACGACCTCGTGCCCCCGCTGACGCAGGCGCCGCACGAGGTGAGAGCCCAAGAACCCAGTGGCACCAGCGACCCAGAGCTTCATGCGATCTCCTTCCGGGCTCCGTCGGCCCCGTCGCGCGCGCGGAGTCCGCTGTGCGCGGCTTCAGCGTCCCCGGCGTCGCCCGCGCCCCCGCGCGCGAGCCACTCGGCCGTCGGCGTCTGCAGCTGGAAGACCTTCTGGAACGTGATGAGGTGCGCCACGTTGTTGCTCTTCACGAGCCCGGACATGAACTCCTGGGGCGTCGGGGTGTAGGCCTCGCGCACGATGCGCTCGAACAGATCGCGGGAAGTCTTGAGCACACAATCCGCAGAGTCCACCAGCTTGCCCGGCGCGACCTGGCAGGACTCCGGGGTGATGCGCAGCGTCCAGCGCTCGTCTCCCAGTGAGAAATAGAAGCTGAGGGGCGCGCTCACCTCCGAGGGCTCGAACCGCGCCTCGAGCTCCGCGAAGAGCCCCTCGAGGGTCTCGGGAGGTGGCAAGGTCTGGCGGCGGAGCTCGGCCACGTCCACGTCCTCGAGGTTCAAGATCTGCCCCTTGGCCAGGGCGGCGACGGCTCGCTGGGCGATGCGCGCCACCACGCGGGCGGCGTCGGAGGCGGACAGGCCGCGGGTCATCTCGCGCAGGGTCTGCGCGGACAAGGGGGGCCCGATCCGAGCCTGGAGGTCACGCCCCCGGGGTACCTTGGCGCCCTTCGGGAGCGCCGCGTGCGTGCCACCGAGCCACACGGGCAGAACGTCGACGCCGTGGTGCAACACCAGGTGCCCCACCGCCGGCTTGAAGGGCAGCAGGCTCCCGTCGGTGCTCCGCGTCCCCTCGGGGAAGATGAGCAGCGTCTTGCCCCGATCGAGGAGCTCGCCCGCCTGGCGCAGGGCCTGCCGCAACGATCCGCTGCGCGACATGGGCACCAGGTGGGTCAGCTGCTCGAAGTAGGCCTTGCGCCACCGGTTGCCCTCGAAGAAGTAGTCCTGGGCCGCCAGGGCGCTGAGGTTCTCGCCGTAGCTGCCGAGGGCGTACTTCACGAGCCCCATGTCCAGGTGACTCGCGTGGTTGGCGACCACGAGGGTGTTCTTGTTGTGGGGGATGAAGGCGCGCCCGGTGACGCGGGTGCGCATCACCTGATCGTAGAAGCTCATCTGCGCCCGGCCGAGCCACTCCATCGCCGCGGCCCGCAGGGGCTCGGGGATCTCGAGGGGCTCCTCCTCCTCGCGCTCGATGTGACGGGTGCTCGAGGTGGCGCGGCGCGCGGGGCGCTCCCGCAGCACGGCCACGAGCTCTCCCACGGTCTCGCAGCGGCTCAGGCGATCGCCGTCGAGGGAGCCGAGGCGCCCCTCCAGGGCCACCAACAGCTCGAGGGCCATCAGGGAGTCGAAGCCGAGATCGCCCCTCAGGGTCATGCCCGGGGCCACCTCGCTCGGCCTGCGCCGGCTGATCGCGCCGACGGCGGCGCGCACGATGGCGTCGAGCTCGTCGCCCGCCTCCTCGGAGATGGCCTTGCCCGTCGACTCCAGGCGGACCACCAGGTCGCGCACCTCGTTGCGCTTCACCTTCCGGGTCGTGGTGCGCGGCAGCGCCGTGTCGATCAGCTTCGTGATCGCCGGTCGCATCGCGGGGGGCAGCTCCGCCAGGGCCGCGTCCAGGGACGCCTTGGCTCGCTCGTGGCGCGCGCTGCGATCCAGGCTGGGGTCCGCCTCGGGCACGGCGACGCAGGCGACGCGCTCTCCGCCCCGCCCGTCGGGCACCCCGAGGACACAGAGCTCGGCGATGTGCTCCACCGTGCCGAGGTGCGCCTCCACGTCGTCCGGGTACACGTTCTCGCCGTTGGAAGCGACGATGACGTCCTTGGCCCGCCCCACGAGCACCAGCTGCCCGCGCCCGTCGAGCTTGCCGAGATCGCCCGTGTGCAGCCAGCCGTCCGCGTCGATGGCCTGGCGCGTGGCCTCCTCGTTGTCGGCGTAGCCGAGCATCACGTTGGGACCTCGGGCGAGGACCTCGCCGACCCCGTCGGCGTTCGGTCGATCGATGCGCACCTCGACGCCCGGCACCGCCTTGCCGACGTGACCGGCCTTCGCCCGGGGCCCGCCCTGGGCCACGGTGAGGACGGGCGACGCCTCCGTGAGACCGTAGCCCTCCGCGAGGTGGAGCCCCATCCCCTGGAAGAGCCGGTGGGTCGAGCTCCCCAGGGCTGCGCCGCCGCTGACGAGATAGCGCAGGTGGCCGCCGAGCCCCTCGTGGACGGGCCCGAAGAGCACCCGCCCCGCGTCGATGCCGAGGCTCTTGCCCAGGGCGCGGTTCAGGTCGACCGTGAAATCGAAGACGCGCGAGGCGAAGGCTCCCTGCTCGGCGACCCGCGCGAGGATGCGCCGCTCGAGCATCTCCCACAGCGCGGGCACGCCGATGAGCGCCGTGGCGCGGCCCTCCTTGAGGCCCCGCTCCAGGCGCTCGCCGTTGAGCTCGTCGAGGTAGATCACCCGCGCGCCCCGCGACAGGGGCAGGAGCAGACCGCAGGTCAGCTCGAAGGTGTGGTGCAGCGGCAGCACGCTGAGCACCCGATCGCCCGAGCCGAGGGGGAAGAGCGGCGCGAGGGACGCGATGAGGGCGGTCAGGTTCGCGTGGGTCAACATCACGCCCTTGGGCGAGCCCGTGGTCCCGCTCGTGTAGATGAGCGCGGCGACCGCGTCGTCGCTCGGGCGAGTGAGCGACGGCGTCGTGCCGTTGGGGCGATGTGCGGCGGGCGGCGAGAGGGCCTCGAGCATGTCCCAGAAGGACACGTCGGAGAGATCGGCCGCCAGGCGTCCGCGGACCTTCGCGTCGCTCACGAAGATGCGCGCTCCGGACGCGTCGGCGAGCACCCGCGCCGTGCGCGGATCGATGCCCGCGTCCACCGGGACCACGGTGGCCCCCGCGTAGAGGATCCCGAAGAACGCCACGGGCCAGGCGGGGTGGTTGGCGCCGCCGAGCATCACGCGCCCGCCGGGCTGCACCCCCGCCCCCTGGAGGCGGCGGGCGAAGGCCGCGGCGAGCCGGTGCATGTCGCCGTAGCTGAGCCGGCTGAGCCCTTCCGCCTCGGTGCGCTGCAGCGCGACCTTGAGGTCGTAGCGCTCGGCCATCTCCTCGAGCATCGTGACGAGGTTCGTGTGGCGCTCGGGCGCCCGCAGGGGCCGGCGGAGCTTCGCCTCCATGAGGGGGAAGACGTGCCGCTCGAGGGCGGGCACGTGCACCTCGAGGAACCACTGGCGCCAGTCGATGCTCTCGGGGGCCCACAGGAGCCGAGCCCGATCCCGCTCACCGAGGCGAGCGTAGGCGGCGCGCGTGTTGTCGCAGCGGAAGATGTAGTGGTACTCGGCCGTGAACGGCACGAACACGTCCATGATGCGCGCGAGCTTCTTCTGCTGCGCGGCGAACCCCTCGAGCCCCTTGGCCGTGGGCTTGACGAAGGGCTTCAGGGGCCCCGCGCCCGCGAGACGGAGCACGCTCGACAGGGCCTCGGCGCCCTTGGCCAGGGTGCGCGGACCGAAGCGGTCGTACTCTTCGCGGCTGAGCAGAGAGCCCTCGAAGTGCGCCTGCAGGGCGCTGAGCAGCGGACCGCCCTCCCCGGTGCGCTTGTAGTGCTTGCGCTTGTGGAGCCCCGTGAGCTCGAAGAAGCGCCGCATGGTGCACGGGTTCGTGTCCGTGGAGCCTGCCTGATAGACGGGCTTGGCGGTGCCCTCCACCAGCTCCGCCAGGGCGAGGGTGATCGCCGCGGCCACCATGTCGCAGGGGATGACGTCCAGGTAGATGTCGTCCCCGGGCAGCTGGAGGCCGCCCTTGCGGATCATGAAGATGAAGGGCGCGCTCGTGTTGATGCCCTCGTTCCACCCCGGGAACGGGTACTGCACCGTAGACTCGACGATCGCCGGCCGCACGATGGTGTAGGGCAGCCCGCTGGCGGCGACGATCTGCTCGCCGATGCTCTTCGTGTAGGTGTACGTGTTGGGCCAGCCCCAGTAGCGCGCCCGCTCCATGCCCATGTCGGCGAGCTGCGCCTCCACGAACTTGCGCTTCACCCGGGCGATCTCCGCGTCGAGCATGCCCCCGCGGGCCGGCTCGTTGCGCTCTCGGAGGTTCTTCTTGGCCTCGTCGAGGAAGCGGCTCTGGCGGAAGGCGTCGCTCGCCCGGTGCCGCGCCTGCTTGATGACGTCGAGGCACTCGGCGATCTCCCGATCGGGGTCCCAGTCGCGTCGGTCGAGCTCGTCGGCGCGGGGGAACGGGAACTCCCGGGGATCGCGCTCCTCGACCGGCCCCGTCTTCTTGCCGGCGACGTAACACGTGCTCGTGTGCAGCACCCCCACCCCGCCCAGATCCCTGGCGAGGGCGACGAGGTTCTGGCACCCGAAGGCGTTCACCTCGAGGGCCTCGTCGAGGGGCGGATCGAAATCCACGACGCCCGCGACGTTCACGACGGCGGCGATGCGGCCCCGCACCTCGTCCCGCAAGCTCGCGTCGATGCCGCAGTAGGGCTGCGCCACGTCCCCCGCGATGGGGGTCACCTTCGAGCGGATGAACTCCTCGAAGCGCGTGCCGTGCTCCTCCCGCAGGGGCACGAGCACCTCGCTCTTGACGATCTGATCCCAGAAGCGCTGCTCGACGGTCATCCCCGCCTTGGGGCGGACCACGAGATAGAGGTGCTCGACCTCCGGGAACCGGCTGAGCAGCAGGGACCACCACACCTTGCCGAGGAACCCCGTCCCTCCCACGACGATGAGACGCTGCCCCCCGAAGGTGGCGGTCAGGTCGAGGGCCGGGAGCGAGCCTGCGGCTCCGCCCGTTTCTTGCGCGGTTGAATTCTGCATGCTTTCCGAGGGTTCGGCTCGGTGAGGCGATAACCAAACCCGGGCAGAAGCGCAATCGGCGCGCGTAACAGGCGGGAAACGGCGACTTGGTCGGAGAGAACGGGCCTCCTCGGGCGGTGTTCCCAACGCCGACGAGGCCCGGAGACGAGGCCCGGAGACGAGGCCGGAGCATCCGCCGTCACCAGGTGACGGCGTCGACGTGGAACGTCGTATTGGCCGTGGATCCCAGCGTCAGCTCGACGCCGAGCTCGTACAGGGGCGTGGCCGCGTTCGACGGCACCGTGACGCTGAGGGTGTTCCAGGCGCCCGTCTGGAGACTGGCCCCCGGGGTCCAGGCGCCCGTCCAGGCCCAGCCGCCGCCCGCCCCCTGGAGCACGTAGGGCTGCAGGGACGTCACGTTCACCCCTCTCGGCACGTAGACGCGGAAGGTGACCGTCCGCGCGGCGGGCGTGGCGGGGTCGCGCACGAACACCCGCTGCGATCCGGAGCCGTTCACCGTGACCGCGAGGGAGCGTCGACCGGCAAAGGCCCGGCTGGTGGAGCTCGACAGCCTCCGGATCATGCCGCCGCTGGAGGCCCACCCCTGGGTGCCGGACTCGAAGCCGTACTGGGCCGTGTCACCCGCGCCCGCTCCGCCGCCGGAGCCGCCGCTGCCGCCACCAGAACCACCAGTGCCGCCACCAGAACCACCAGTGCCGCCACCGGAGCCGCCGCTGCCGGAGCTGCCCCCCGTGCCGTTCCCGGGCGCGCCCGTCGCGAGGGGCACGCCGCCCGCGTTCAGGATCGCGCCGGCCCGGCTCTTCATGAAGAGCTGCCCGTCGGTGTAGTAGTCGTTGTCGTACCAGGATTGCCCACCGAGGCCGGCGCCGAACAACAGGGCGATGGCCCCCGCGTCCGCGAACTTCTCCAGGTGCGCGGTGCCGTTGGCGAAGAAATACTCCGCGCGGTTGTCCTTGTAGCCTTGGCGCGCGCGGCCCTCGTTGGGCACGTTCAGGTGGTTCGAGTTGCCGAGGGGGATCTGCCAGAGGATCCAGCGCTTCTGCGCGGTCTGGTTCCACAGGCGCATCCACTCCGCGTAGCGGTTGAAGCTCTTGGACTGGACCGAGGCGCCGTCGCTCGGGTCCCACCAGCGGTCCTGACCGTAGGTCAGCCGGTAGAAGTCCGCGTCCCGATCGAGCGGGTCGCCGACGAGCACGTCGTAGGTCTCCCCGGTCACGTTCGGGCCGAGCCCGAGCTTCGACAGGTATCCATACACCTTCGAGACCTCCGGCTGCAGCGGGCTCGTCACGTCGAAGTGCGCGATGTCCTTCCCGCTCGCCCACGCCGAGACGTGGACGCCGAGGATGACGTTCGTGGCGCCCACCGCTTTCCGCAGCTGCAGGAAAGCGAGCCCCCACCCCGCGGCCGTGTCCGGCAGGCCCGCGAGCTCCGGCATGCCGGTCGCCGCCACTGCGGCGTAGGCGTCGGGGTCGTCCTGCGTTTGTCGTTGCAAAAGCGCATAGCCGTCGGCTTCGAGCAGGATGACGACCGGCTTGCCGAAGTCCTTGGCTCGCTGCATCAATATCTTGAAGTCACCGAAGTAGGACCGCATCGTCGAGACGCTGCGCGTCTTCTGATGGAACTGCGCCTCGCCGCCGCCGGGCTCACCGTGCATCTGGTAGTACTGGATCGCGGGGACGAAGCCCTGCTGATCGCACTCGCGCATGTACTCGAGGCCCCAGGAGCCGTCGTACTGCCCCCAACCCCAGTTCTCGACCCAGCCCTTGGTGAAATAGCGATAGCGGTAGTCCCAGGCGACGCCGCTGTCTCGCATCCATCTGTCACCGGTGTCGGAGAACAGACCGACGCCGAGCCGCGCCGGCAGCCCCGCGGGGAGGACCCCCGCCGCACCTTCGCCGGCCAGCGGCTGCTCGGACACCTGGAACTCCTCCCCTTCGACCGGGGCACCACACCCCATCAGGACGACGCCCACGGCAAACACCCATGAGCGCAACGCACACCTCACGTCGTACACGGCATGACCTCTCAGCAATGGGACACACGCCAGCGGCCCGACGAGCGGCGTTCGACGCTGGCACCAGCAAGCCTTTTACCCCGAAAAGACCGCGCCGTGACAGCACATTTCGCAAAGACCGCAGCGAGCAGAAATGCATCACGTGGCTTGAATGACAATCAACCAAGGACCAATTGACCAACCGCTTAAAAAGCACTCACGCCACCTCGAACGAGCGCCCATGGAGCGCACTACCTGCGCCCGTCACGGCGCCGCGCGTCGTCGGACGCAACGCGCCCGTTCGGCGTCACGGCGGTGCGCCCAGCGCGCTCACGACGCCTCCACGGCGCGCCGGGCGGCCACGCAGCGTCGTCGAGCTCGGCTCCTGCTGGTGGACGGGGCTCACCGTCGACGCGGCGCCGCGCTCCCGACGACGGTCAAACGTTCGCGACGCGACGCGCCTTGGCTGGGCCGGACGGTGCTGCCCGGACAGTGCCCGGACGGACGTCGAACGTCGACGTAGGACGACGTCGCCAGGGGTCGCAGCCGACGCGCTCCGTGCTCAGAGCGCCCGCTCCTCAGCGAGACGGCGTCACGCAGCGCCACAGCCCGTGCTCGGCGCGCCCGCTCCTCAGCGAGACGGCGTCACGGAGCGTCACAGCACCGTGCTCAGCGAGACGGCATCACGGAGCGCAGCCGACGCGCTCGGTGCTCAGCGCGACGTCGTCGATCCAGAGGGGGC
>JAAZAA010000187.1 GCA_012514535.1 Myxococcales bacterium
AGGAGTGGTCGGAACCGCCAGGCCCAGTCCCGACGATGATGGAGGGAGCATGTTCGGAGAACGTCGCCGAGGGGGTGCTCATTGGGGTTGGTCGTGAGTTGAAGTTGCTGCGAGGCTCCAAGACAGCGCCCGAGGTGGCGTGGGTGTCGCGAAGCGGAGTTTTCCTGCGCGCCGAACCCCTCGACACGCAACCGGTGGCGGCCGTGGCAGATGGGCCAGGCGACCAGGTCGCGGTTGCGTTCGAGAACGGGATCGTGCAGGTCGTGCCAGGGGGATCGACGATCCACGCCCGCGGGTCCAACTCGACTTTCACCATACCACCGAAAGCGCCCTGGCCTTTGGGAGGGACGCGCACGATGGGTAGGCTGTGGACGTCGGGTGTCTGGATGTCGTGGCTGACCCGCGTAGGGCAAGATATGCCCATCTGGGAATGGGCACGCTTCGACGAGGGTACGGCGCACTTCAAGGGGCAGGGCGCTGTCGTCCGCTGCGGTCAGCCGCTCTTTCAGGGGCACAAGATGAAGTGGAATCCGGATGGTGGCGGAGCCGAGGTGGAGCCGTTGGAGGGAGGTGCCGGAGAAGGATGGGCTGTTCTGGGCGATCCACTCGGCGAGCCTCACTGCGCCGCGCTAGGAGATCATGGCATCCTGGTGCTTACGGGTCGTATCTGGGGATTCCAGGCACTCGTGATCCACGACGATGACGAGCACCCTGCGCAGCCGCACGATTACGATAAACACACGGATGGCTGGCAGCTGGTATTGCTGCAGCCGAGCGAGAGCTTGTTGGAGCCCAGGGTCGTTGGTCGCACGGTTCTCGTTTCGGCGCCCGGTGAGAGCGTCCGGGATAGGCATGGAAACGAGGTCCAAGCGGCTGGTGCGGTGTATGTCATCGAGAAGCTCGACGGTCGGTGGACAGTGAAGACGAGGGTCGTTTCAGCGAAACCGGAGACCTGCGGCTTGTTCGGGTTCTCCGTCGGGCTCGACGGAGGCGAGCTCTACGTGAATCAGGTGCGAAGGCGGCCACTCGCTCCTCCTGACACACGAAGGACGACCAGCTTCGAACCGGTGGTATGTCGGTTCCAGCTGGAGACGAGGACTGGTGCGAACCCGAGCGACGGCCCGATGTGACACAAGGTCCGATTGATCTCGACGTAGTTCGGAAGGTCTGAACTTCCCCCGGAGCGCACGGACACGTTGAGGCAAACGAACACGCCCAGGCGCCGGGCGGAGCGGTACGGCACGTCGTTATCACCAAAAGAGACCGATCGGTCTCTTTTGGTCTCGGAGAGTCGCGGGTGGGGGCGACCACGTCAGGTGCCGCGTCAGTCAAGCAGACGGCGGCTTAGGCGGCGCTTGTTGCAGCTCGGGGGAGGGAGCTAAGGTCCCGGACCTGAAGCGCCATCATGCACGACTTCGTGAACGGGGGCGACGTGCCCATGCTGCTCGCCACGGGGGGGATGCTCGCGCTCGCGGGGCTGCTCATCCGGGGTCTGGTGCGTGTGTCGCTCGGGAAGATCCCGCCCGTGCGGCTCTCGAGGGGGCAGGCTTGGGCCCTCCTGACGTTGGGAGCAGGGGCTGCGGTCGGCTTCGCCTGGATGGGCGTGGTGCAGTTCGAGGATCCGTGGGCGCTCAGCCAGGCGCGCCGCGCTGCTCGCCGAGCTGGCTTCGGACGCCCTGTGGGCGAAGGGCTACGCCTCAGTGGCGAATCACGTCCACCTCATGGGGCTCTGCGCCGTGGTGTACGCCGAGGAGGAGCCTTGCAAAGAGCGCCGTGAAGAGCCCTGGGACGGCGACGATCCCGCCAGGGCCGCGCTGGAGTCCGAGCTCCAGCGTCGCTTCGCGAGCGGAGCGAAGCGCAAAGAAGCCGCTCGAACGATCCATGCGGAGTACGGTCGCCTGCTGGAGGAGGAACTAGCGGAGGCGGAGCTAGCGCAAGGGGAAGTCGAGCACCTCTCCCTCGAATCGCACCTTCACCAGAGCTGGGCCGCACCGTAGAGGTCACGGTATAACGTGCCGGTGAAGACGCTCGCGCCGTTCCTGGGTCGCTCCTGCACGTCATCGATCCGACGCTTCGCCACGCCTGGGGCCTTCCTGAGCCTGAGCGAGCCAGGCGAACGGGCCGCAGCTCCGGACGTGCTCTTGTCGAGGAACGAGGTCCCCGAGGGGGCGAAGGTGGGCGATGAGCTCGAGGTGTTCGTGTACCTCGACTCCGAGGGGCGTCCCGCAGCGTCGACCTATCAGGCGAAGGTGGAGATGGGGCAGGTGGCGTTCCTCGAGGTCGTCGCGCTCTCGAAGTTTGGGGCCTTCGTGGATTGGGGGCTCCCGAAGCAGCTCCTGGTGCCGTTCGCGGAGCAGACCAGGCGCCTGGTGGTCGGGCAGCGGGAGCCCATCGGCCTGTATCAGGACTCGAGCGGTCGCCTTGCGGGCACCATGCGCGTGACGGAAATGCTCCACCATCGGGCCTCCGAGTTCGAGCTCGACGAGTGGGTGGAGGGGGAGGCCTGGCGTAACGATCCGGACATCGGCTTGTTCGTGATCGTCGAGCGCCAGTTCGTGGGACTGGTCCCCAAGCATGAGCCTCACGGGCTGTCTCGCGGGGAGGCGGCGCGGTTCCGCGTCACCCAGCGCCTCGAAGGCGAAAAGATGGAGCTGTCCTTGCGGGGCCTTGCTCACGAAGAGCGAGCCAACGATGCGCAGAAAATCCTGTCGGCCCTCGCCGCCCCGAAGCCTCCGCGAATCGGCGACGCGTCGAGCCCGGACGAAATCCGAAGATTGTTCGGCATCAGCAAGAAAGCCTTCAAGCGCGCGGTGGGCGCGTTGCTCCGGGCAGGTACGGTCGAGCTGGATCCGCAGGGCTTCGTCGTGCTGACGAAGCGCTGACCCTCGCGCTCGACGGATCGCGGCCCGGGCGTATCGTGCATCGAGGAGCCCCCCTGGGTCAGGATAGTTGTCGCCTCGGTCAATCCAAGTTGTGCGCTCGATGATGTATGCGGAGGAGGAGCCCTGGGACTCCGACGGACCGGTGTGGGACGCGCTGGAAGCGGAGCTGGAGCGGCGCTTCGCGACCGCAGACGCAGCTTCCTGGGCCGAGGCAGGAGCGGCACGTCGAGGACGTCGCATTGGCTGGCTTCCGCCTCCACGTCGCCACCGACTCGAAGCGAGAACCCCACCTCGAGGCAGCGGGCCCCCAGGGGCGGTTGAGGTAACCGAAGCCTTCCGATGGTGGGTCTGGTCGCAGCGGGGGCAGGGAAGGTCCGTGGATCGAAGCTGGCGCGCGGGTCGAAAGGCAGATCGGCGACCCCTGGCGTGTCGCCGTACGGCACAGTGGCGAGCGCCATAGTCGTCGCGTCCTCAGAGGTCGTCTCCGGTGACGAGGGGGCTGGGGTCGCCGAAGCCGGTGACGAGGAGCTCGTCGCGGGCGCGGGTGGCGGCGACGAAGAGCAGGCGCTTCTCTTGCTCGAGGTGCGCTTGGCGAGCCGCGTCGTCGGGATAGTCGCGGAGCTCGAGGGGGACGGTGCCGCGGTGCACCCCGGCGACGAGCACGCAGGGGAACTCGAGGCCCTTCACGCGGTGCATGGTGGCCAGGCGG
>JAAZAA010000188.1 GCA_012514535.1 Myxococcales bacterium
CAGCTCTTGCAGCTCGTCCCGTCGACCTCCGTGTGCTCCTCCACCATCTCGCGGTTCGTCTTGTCTCCCGCTTGCGGGAGCGGCGGCACCGCGTCGGGGGGAGCGGCGATGTTCAAGCAGTTGATCCGCTTCGCCACGAAGACGCCCCGGTGGATCGGATCGGGGTTCACGCTCGTGGCGTTGGACGCCAGAAAGCCGATCTGCGTGAGGACGCCGCTGCGCTCCCCGGGGTCCAGCTCCACGCGGCTGAAGTCGGTGTCGAAGGTCCCCGTGAGGCCGTAGATGGGGGCGAGATCGGCGTTCACGAAGGTGACGTTGGAGGTGAGCAAGTCGGCGATGCCCCCCTGCTCCTCGTACATCACGTAGCGCACGAACCGGCGCGTCTCCTCCGCCGCGGCGGACGCCAAGCGGGCGCTCACGTCGGGGAAGACGGAGGAGGAAGGCTGGATGCGCGTGTAGCGGTCCACCTCGAACAGCTGCGTGTAGAAGCGCTCCACTACCGACGCGGCGCGCTCATCGGCCACCAGCCGTCGCGCCTGGGCCTCGACCTCTTCCTTGGAGCTCAAGGCTCCTGCCTCCGCGGCGGCGAACAGCTCGTCGTCGGGCATGGTCGCCCAGAAGAAGTAGGACAGCCGCTGGGCCCGCTCCCAGCCGTCGAGGGGGATCACCCCATCCCGCTCCTCCTCGCTGCTCTCGATGCGGTACAGGAAGTACGGCGACTGCAGGAAGCCTTCCAGGAGGAGGCGTACGCCGCCCCCGAAACCCGGTGCGTCGTCGAAGGAGGACCGCCCCACGTCGTAGAGCGCGACGTAGGCCTCGATCTGGTCCTCCGTCAGGGGCCGGCGGTGCACTCGCTTCCCGAACTGCTCGATGAAGGAGCGGATGCGCGCCTCGTCGTCGTCGCCCACCTCGGGGACGAGCGCCTTCAAGGACGCGGAGTCGCCCGTGAGCTCCGCGGCGATCTGCGCCGCGACCCGCTGGTACGCCGCCGCGAGGGCCTGATCCACCTCCAGGGTGGCGGCGTTGTTGTCGAAGAGGAACCCGGCGGCGCGCGGATCGTCCCGGAACGCCGCGCTCAGCTCGGAAGGGTCGATCCCGAGGAGGTCCTGGACGGTGTTCCTCCACTCCTCGTGGGTCAGCCGTCGGAAGCGGCTGGCGCTGGCGGGCCGATCGACCTGCAGCGCGTCCTCCGATCCCGACTCGTTCGACGCCCCCAGGAAGCCGTTGCAGGCGGTGAGACCGCCGGAGGCCCCGAGGAGCGCCGCACCCACGCAGGCGAGCCGGAGCGCCCAGCCCCTGGCGCGCCCTCGCTCGCTTCCCCCCCGGAGCGCCGCCGCGCCAGGAGGAGACGAGCCGTTCTCGGCGCCTCCTCCCCAATACGTCTTCTTCGCGCCGCCGTGCGGAGCGACACCGTGATCAGTCGATCTTCGTCCGGGCATAAGCATCGATAGGGGATTCCTTCGCTCAGTCTGACCTACGGACCCGACACCTGGCGACCTGTTTCGTTGCGAGTGCATGGGTCCAGCCGCACAACCCAAGATCTTACCAGGATCCCTGTGCGAGCGTCGAACGCGAGCGCTGCCGATCCAGTGCAAGGCGCAGGCCACACGTCGGGACGCGCAGCTCGCATTTCAGATCTGAAAGCATCGGCCCGCCGAAATCGACAGGGGCGGAACGGGTCCACACAGAGATTTGTTAGCAGTGGATCGTTCCATCGAGGAAGAACGAGGCGGTTCCGCTGCCGGACCAGGTGCGACGGTGGCCCACGCCATCACCCGGGACGACGTGGAGCGCCTCGTCGCGGGACCGCCCCCCCACCGACGCGGCGCTGCGCCCCCAGGTTCCGTGACGTCGCGCAGCGCGCAGCGTCCTTCCTGCCCGCCGCATCCCCGGGCGACGGGCAGTCGAGCCCCAAGGGCGCCCGCGACGACCCCAACGACACGCGGACGGCCCCGACCCCCGCGCGGGGCGCCCCCGCGACCACGACGGGCCCCGTTCGCCCCTCCGAGAGAGCTGCCCGCAGCGCCAGGAGCCGCTCCCTCGAACCCTCCCGCGATTTCTGCGACAAACGCCCCCATGAGCGACCCTCGATCCGAGCAGCTGCACCGCCGAGCCGAAGCCGTCCTCCCTGGAGGCGTGAACAGCCCCGTGCGCGCGTTCCGCGCCGTGGGGGGACACCCCGTCTTCATCGAGTCGGCGCGGGGTGCGCGCCTCGTCGGCGCCGACGGGCGGGAGTACATCGATTTCGTCGGCTCCTGGGGCCCGGCGATCCTGGGGCACGCAGAGCCCACGGTGGTCGCCGCAGTGCAGCAGGCCGCGACCCGGGGGCTCTCCTTCGGCGCGCCCACGGAGGGTGAGGTGCTCCTCGCCGAGAAGCTCATCGAGCTGTTTCCGTCCATCGAGATGGTGCGCTGCGTCTCCAGCGGCACGGAGGCCACGATGAGCGCGCTGCGAGCGGCGCGCGGCGCCACGGGACGCCCCCTGATCGTGAAGTTCGATGGCGGCTACCACGGCCACTCCGACTGCTTGCTCGTGCAAGCGGGCAGCGGCGCCGCGACCTTCGGCACCCCCGACTCCGCGGGGGTCCCCGAGGAGATCGTGAGGAGCTCCCGCTCGTTGCCCTACAACGACGTACCCGCGCTCGAAGACCTCTTCGCGCGGGAGGGGGCGCACATCGCGGCGGTCATCGTCGAGCCCGTCGCGGGCAACATGGGCTGTGTGCCCCCCGAGCCCGGGTTCTTGGAGGGCATCGTGCGCCTCTGCGACGCGGCGGGCGCGGTGGCCATCTTCGACGAAGTCATGACCGGGTGCCGGCTCGCACGAGGGGGCGCTCAGGAGCGCTACGGCGTCACCCCGCACCTGACCTGCCTCGGCAAGATCGTGGGAGGGGGCATGCCCCTGGCCGCCTACGGCGGACGCCGAGACATCATGGAGCGCGTCGCGCCCCTCGGCCCCGTCTACCAGGCGGGCACCTTGAGCGGGAACCCGCTCGCGGTGGCCGCCGCCCTCGCCACCCTCGAGCAGCTGCGACCGGAGCTGTACGAGCGCCTCGAGACGTTGGGAGCTCGCCTCGAGGCCGGCCTGCGCGAGGCCCTCGCAGGGGCCCGCGTGGACGGCTGCGTGCAGCGGGTCGGCTCGATGATCACCCTGTTCTTCCGCCCCGGCCCCGTGCGCAACTGGGCCGACGCCGCCGGCTCCGATCGGGAGCGCTTCGCTCGCTGGCACGCGGGGCTCCTCGAGCGGGGCGTGTACTGGCCCCCGTCGCAGTTCGAAGCAGCGTTCCTCTCCGCCGCCCTCGGCGAAGAGGACATCGACCGCACCATCGCGGCGGCGGCGGACGCGCTGCGCTCGAGCTGACGTCGAGCTGACGTCGGCGGTCTCCTGTCCCCCGTTCGGGCCGCGCGCTCCCCGGCGCGCGGCCCCCATCAGCGCTTCCCCGCTCAGCGCTTGAAGTGCGCGGCGAAGGGGTTGTGAGAGAACGAGGAGCGGGGCTGCTTGCCGCCGCCCTGGTCTCCGCCACCTCGGCGAGGAGCCTGCCCTCGGCCGGATCCTCGCCCACCGCCTGCCCCCTTGCCCCCGGCGCGGCCCTGTGCGGCGTCTCCGCCGGAGGCCCCCGCGACACCCGACCGCGCTCCACCGTCCTTGCGCGCGGTGAGGGAGATGCGCTGCCGCTCCAGGTCCACCTCGAGCACGCGGACGCGCAGACGATCACCGACCTTCACGACCTCGCTCGGATCCTTCACGAACCTGTCCGCCAGCTGGGACACGTGCACGAGGCCGTCCTGGTGCACGCCGACGTCGACGAAGGCGCCGAACGCCGTCACGTTCGTCACCTGCCCCTCGAGCTCCATGCCCGGCCGTAGATCCTCGAGGCGCGTCACGTCCTCGCGGAACTGGGGCGGCTCGAAGCTCTTGCGCGGATCGCGTCCGGGCTTGAGCAGCTCGCCGACGATGTCGTCCAGCGTGAAGCTGCCGACGTCGGCGCTGGCGTAGCGGGCCTTGTCGAGGCGCGCCAGCAGCTCACGATTGCCGATGAGCTGCACCACCGGCACCCCGAGGTCCGCCGCCATACGCTCCACCAGCTCGTAGCGCTCCGGGTGCACCGCGCTGGCGTCGAGGGGGTGCTCCGCGCCGCGGATGCGGAGGAAGCCGGCGGCTTGCTCGAAGGCGCGGGGCCCGAGCCCAGGCACCTCGAGCAGCTGCCGACGGCTGCGGAAGGAGCCCTTGGCGTCGCGGAACTCCACGATCTTCTTCGCCAAGGACGGGCCGATGCCGGACACGCGGGAGAGGAGCGGAGCGGAGGCGGTGTTCAGCTCCACCCCGACCTCGTGCACGCAGCTCTCCACGACCTCGTCGAGCTTCTTGCCGAGCAGCGCCTGGTAGACGTCGTGCTGGTACTGTCCGACGCCGATGCTCTTGGGATCGATCTTCACGAGCTCCGCCAGCGGATCCTGCAGCCGCCGCGCGATGCTGATGGCGCCGCGCACCGTGAGATCGAGCTGGGGGAACTCCTCCCGCGCCACGTCGCTCGCCGAGTAGACGCTGGCCCCCGACTCGCTGACGGAGACGCAGAAGGGCTTCTCGTCGCCGACGAAGTCCTTGGTCAAGAGCTGGCGCACGAAGGCCTCCGTCTCGCGCCCGTGGGTCCCGTTGCCGACGGCGATCGCTCGCACCGGGTGGTTCCGGCACAGGGTCAGCACGGTGGCCCGGGCGCGCTCGAGGGACGCGTCTCCTTGCACCAGGTAGATGGTCTCGTGGGCGAGCACCTTCCCCGTCTCGTCGACCACCACGCACTTGCAGCCCGTCCTCTGCCCGGGGTCGATCCCGAGCACGGCCTGGGCGCCGAGCGGCGGCGCCATCAACAGCTCCCGCAGGTTGGTGGCGAACACGTCGACGGCCTGTTTGTCGGCGCGCATCTTGAGCTCCACGCGCACGTCGACCTGCACCGCGGGGACCAGGATGCGCGCGACCCCGTCCCGCACGGCCGCCCGGAGCTCACCCGCCCAGGGGGACCGATCGTCGAGGGGCGTCGCGCGCTCGGCCCGCGCCACGATGCGCTCGTCGTCGTGCTCCAGCGCGCCCCGGAGGACCCCCTCGCTCTCCCCGCGCCGGATCGCGAGGTAGCGGTGCGAGGCGAGCTTCGCGAGGGGCTCGGCGAACGCCGCGTAGTTGTCGAACTTCGTCTTCTTGTCCTCGAAGTCCTTCGTCTTCTTCACGACCAGCACGCCGTCGTCGAGGTACATCTGGCGCGCGTCCCGCCTCAGATCCGCGTCCTCCGCGACTCGCTCGGCCAGGATGTCCCGCGCCCCGGCGAGCGCGGCCGCCACGTCGGGGACCTCCCGCTCGGCGGACACGAAGGCCGCCGCCTCCTGGCTCGGATCTCCCTGGGCTCCCTGCGCCCAGATGAGCTCCGCCAGGGGCTCCAGCCCGCGCTCCCGCGCGATGGTCGCCCGCGTGCGGCGCTTCGGCTTGTAGGGGAGGTACAGATCTTCGAGCTCCGCCTTGGTGGTGCACGCGGCGATCCGCCCCCGCAGAAAATCCGTGAGCTTGCCCTGCTTCTCGATCTCCGCCAGGACCGAGCGACGGCGGGTCTCGAGCTCCATCAGGTAGGTCCGTCGCTCTTCGATCGTGCGGATCTGCACCTCGTCGAGGCCGCCGGTAGCCTCCTTGCGGTAACGCGCGATGAAGGGGACCGTCGCGCCCTCGACGAGGAGCTTGGCGACGGCGCGTACCGCCGACTCGGGCAAGCCGAGCTCCTGGGCCAACAGGGGGACGGGATCGTAGGGCGCTGAGGTCATGTCGGCCGCCCACTACAGCAAACTCTGCACGGGTGTCCAGTGGGGAAAGAGGCCGGCCGGGCTGCTACAAAATCGGTGTGACAGGACGAAGCGAGGTTGAGCGAACGGATGGCGCAGGACCAACACCGGCGGGAGCTTCGGGCGAGGCCGCCGAGAAGCCCTCCGGTCTCGACGGCCTGGGGGAAGACGTCGTCCTCCGCGCCATCACCGACGACGGCGCCTTTCGGATCATGGTGGCTCGCACCACCCACACGGTGAGCGAGGCGATCGCGCGGCAAGTGGTGCGCGGAGAGAACGCCCGCACCTTCGGAGATCTGCTGACGGCGACGGTGCTCTTCCGGGAGACGATGTCGCCGCAGCTGCGCGTGCAGGGGCTCCTCCGCGGCGCCCACGAGACGGGCACGCTCGTCGCCGACTCTCAGGCGGGCGGGCTCACCCGCGGCTTGGTGCAGCGGCGGGCCGAGCACGAGCGCATCGAGGTGGGCGAAGGGTCGTTCCTCCAGATGATGCGCACCATGCACGACGGCAGCGTCAACCGCGGGATCGTGCACGTGCCCGTCGGCGGCGACGTCTCGGCGGCGATGATGGAGTACATGCAGACCTCCGAGCAGATCGTCACCATGCTCGCGGTGAGCACCCAGTTCGACGACGAAGGCAACGTGTGCGGCGCCGGGGGCTACCTCGTGCAGCTCTTGCCGGAGGTGGGGCGCGGCCCGCTGATGGTCATGACCGAGCGCCTCGAGGACTTCCGCAACATCGATCGGCAGCTCAAGGAGGACTTCTCCCCCGTGCGCCTGCGCGACGAGCTGCTCTACGGCATGCCCTTCACGCACCTGGACGAGACCCCGGTGCGCTTCGAGTGTTGGTGCAGCGAGTCGCGCCTGATCGCGGCCCTCGCGACCCTGGATCGCGCCGAGATCAAATCCATGATCGACGACGGCGCGCCCCTCGAGATCGTCTGCGACTACTGCGGCAAGGACTACCGGATCCATCCCTCGAGCCTGCGGGGGCTCCTCCAGAAGAGCTGACCCCCGACGCCAAAGGAGCGACCCGTGAGAAGCGCCGCACCTCGGAGGGGCGCCTCGCTCCTCACGTGCGGGCTCACGAGCGCAGAGGCTCACGAGCGCAGAGGCCCCCGGTGGTGACGTCGACGTCGCCCCCGGGACGTCGCCCCCGGGGTCGTTCAGAGCTCCAGGCGGAGCTCGAAGTCCTCGGCGCGGTTCGGGAACTCGACCGCGCTCCCCTCCAGAGGTAGCGCACCGCCGTCGAGAGAGGCGCGCTTCGGCGCGGCGCCGCGAACCACGACCCGGAAGGCCTCGCGCCGGAACTCGTCGAAGCCGGAGCCGGCGACCGTCCCTCGGAGCGTGAGGGTCGCCCCCGAGCGCTCGAGCACGAAGGTGGTGTGCCAGTGGCGGCCCTGCTCGCGCCTCGTGGTGACGCCGTCGTCCTCGTGGAGCTCCGAGACGAACCGTCCATCCTCCGCGGGCACGAACACCTCGAGGGTGACGGACTCGGGGAAGTGCCCCATCGTGGTGCGCGGCACCGGATCGTAGGTGGGGATCACGGAGCCGCCGCGCACGAACAGCGGGATCCGGTCGAGGGGCGCCGCCGCCGCGACGAAGCGCGCGCCCTGGTACACGTCGCCCTCGTACCAGTCGATCCAGCTGCCCTCCGGCAGGTACACGTTGCGGGCGGTCACTCCGGGCCCGAGCACGGGCGCCACGAGGAGCGCCGCGCCGACCAGGTAGGCGTCCTCCGTGTCCCGCGCCTGGCGATCCCCCTGGAAGTGGACCAGGAGCGGGCGCAGCACGGGGAGCCCGCTCCGGCTGGCTTCGACGAAGGTCGAGTAGAGGTACGGCAAGAGTCGGTAGCGGAGCTCGATGGCAGCCCGGCTCGCCGCCTCGACGCCACGCCCGAAGGACCACGGGTAGTGATCCGCCTCCCCCAGGCTGTTGTGATAACGGCAGAACGGCGTCAACGCCCCGTGCTGGATCCAACGCGCGGCCAGCTCCGCGCTCGCCCTCCCCGCGAAGCCCGTGACGTCCGCGCCGACGAAGGGGTGGCCCGACACGCCGAGCCCGGCCAGCATCGGCACGCTCGCCTCGAGGTGCGCCCAGTCCGACTGATTGTCTCCGGTCCACAGAGCCGCGTAGCGCTGGATGCCGGCGGAGCCCGCCCGACTGAGCACGAAGGGGCGGAGCTCGGGTTGCGCCCGCTCGAGCCCCTCCCGGGTCGCCATGGCCATGAGCAGAGCGTAGCCGTTGTGAAAGCGCTCATGGGGGTGCTCGGCCTGCTCCCCGAAGCGCATGGCGAAGGGCGGCACGTCGCCCGTCGCGGGCTCGTTCATGTCGTTCCAGATGCCCGCGATGCCGAGCGCCACGTGACGACCGATCCGCTCTCCCCACCAGCTCCGCACGGCGGACCGAGAGAAGTCGGGGAAGACCGTGCGCCCGGGCCACACCTGCCCCACGTACTCGGTGCCCGACGCGGTCTTGCAGAAGTACCCCCGCGCAGCGCCCTCGTCGTACACCGCGTACCCCGGCTCCCGCTTCACGCCCGGATCGACGATGGTCACCGCGCGGAACCCCTCAGCGCGGAGCTCCTCGAGCAGGGACGCCGGATCGGGGAAGCGCTCCTCGTTCCAGGTGAAGACGCGGTACCCGTCCATGTAGCCGATGTCGAGCCACAGGACGTCGCAGGGCAGGCCGCGCGCTCGATACTCCGCCGCGACGCGCTGGACGCCGCGGGCGTCGTAGTCGTGGTAGCGGCACTGGTGGAGCCCGAGGGCCCACAGGGGCGGGACCGGGATGCGCCCCGTCAGCTCCGTGTACGCCTCGAGGATGTCGGTCAGCTTCGGCCCCGCGAAGACGTACTCCACGTACTGACCGCCAGCGAAGTGGTAGCGCAGCGCGTCGCCGTGGCTGAACTCGAAGCGCGCCGCGTAGCCGTTGTCGACGAAGAAGCCGCTGAGCTCCGCGTCGGTCCCGCGCTCGCGGCAGTGCTGAAAGAACGGGATCGAGACGTAGTAGGGGTCGAAGCGCGTGCTCGTCGCCGGCGCGGGCGGGACCTGCCCCTCGAGCCGATTGAGCCGCACCACCCCCGAGTGCAGCACGTCGACGTTCCAGAGCACGAAATCGCGGCCGCGCCGGTCGAAGCGCCCGGTCTTCTCGCCGAGACCGTAGATGGAGTCGTGCGGCGCCGCGCGCCGGGTCACGACGAACTCGTCGTTCAACCACAGGTAGCCGCGGGGCTCGCCGCGATCGTCCGTGGCGTCCTCGAAGATCACCGTGCCGTCCACGCGGTGGGCGGCGAGGGCGAAGCGGTCGCGGCGCACCCGTAGGCGCAGCGCGGCGGTCTCGAGCACGAGCAGCTCCGCCTCGTCTCTCACCTCGAAGGGCGGGGCGCTCGCGCTCTGGGGAACGCAGGCGTAGGTGGGTCGCTCGTCGAAGACTCCTCCCTTGGAGATGGCCAACCGGAGCACGTCGGGGCGCACCACGTCGACGCGGCAGCGCTCGTCGCCGACCTCCAAGATCAGGCCCGTCGCCGTGCGCGCGAAGGAGCGCACGCTCCCCAAGGTCATGAAGTACCGCGTGTCCACCCGTGTCACCTGCCCCCTCCGCTCTCCCTTCGAGGCTCTCCCCTCAAGGACGGCCGGGCTCGCCGGGAGCCAAGAGGGCCCGTGACGCGCCCCGCGTGGCCGGGTTTCGACGCCTGACCGCGCTGGGATGCACGAGTCGGGCGGCTTTACCCCAGCCGCACCCCTCTGGTATGGCGCCGCAGTGAGAGCACGCCGGCGCAAGGGAACACTGGCCTGGACCAGCTCGACCTACTTCGCCGAGGGGCTGCCGTGGTCCCTGCTGCACCAGGTGGCGGCGGAGTATTTCACGGCGATCGGGCTGCGCCCGGCCCAGGTGGGGTACACGTCGCTCCTCCACGGGCCCACGTTCCTCAAGCTGCTGTGGAGCCCCATCGTCGAGCTCTTCGGCACCCTGCGGGGCTGGATGATCGGCACCCAGGCGCTCCTCGGGGTCGCCGTGGGCGTGCTGGCGATCCTGGCCCATTGGGTGGTCGGCGAGGTGAGCGCGGCGGGGATGCACCCGGATCCGAGCGGCAGCGCGCTCTCCGCCACGGGCTGGATCTGGGTCGTCCTCGTGACGATCGGGGTGCTGTCGGCGACCCACGACATCGCCTGCGACGGCTACTACATGGAAGCGCTCGACGCCGACGACCAGGCGCGCTTCTCCGGAGTGCGGGTCGCCGCCTTCCGCGCCGCCATGCTCGTGGGGTCCTCGGGGCTCGTCTTCCTCGGGGGGCTCTTCAACTGGTTCGTGGGGTTCGGCGTCGGCGCCGTCCTCTTGCTCGGCCTGGCGCTCGCTCATCGGCGCTTTCTGCCGCGAACGACTCCCCCACCGGAGTCGGAGTCGGAATCCAACACCGAGTCCACCACGGCCCCACCCGCCTCCGACACGAGCGCGTCTGCGCCCGACGCTCCCGGGTCAGCGAATCCCGCATCGACGCCCCCGGAGCGGCGCTCCCTCCGCCACGTGGCCGCGGCCTACAGCAGCTTCCTGCGCCAGGATCGCGTGGCGATCGTGATCGCGTTCTTGCTCACCTACAAGATGGCGGACGTGCTCATTTTCGCGATGTCCAAGGTGCTCCTCGATCGGGAGCTCGGCATCGGCACGGATCTCCGCGGCGGGTTCATCAACACCGCCAGCACGCTGGCGAGCATCGCCGGAGCCATGCTGGGCGGCGCCTGGATCTCCCGGCGCGGGCTGCGCGCGGCCCTGCTCCCCATCACGTTGCTGATGGCCGTCACGGAGCCGCTCTACGCCTTGCTCGCCCAGTTCGCGCCCGTCCTCGACATCTCCATCGACGGAGTGCCGGTGACGCTCCGCACCCTGGACCTGTCCACCCACGCCCTCACCTTGAGCCTGGCCACGCTCACGATCGTGATCGAGCAGGTCTGTGGCGGGATGGCCACCGCAGCGCAGATGGTGTTCATCATGCGGCGCTGTCACCCGAACCACAAAGCCGCCCACTTCGCCTTCGCGACGGCGATCTACTCCGCCGCGCAAATGGGCGTCGGAGCCTACAGCGGCCGCCTCTACGAGCAGGTGGGCTCCGTCACGTACTTCTGGATCGTCTCGGCCCTCACCCTCCCCGCGGTCGCCCTGTCGCTGTTGGTGCCCAAGGACGGACCGGCGCTGCAGACGTAGGCGCTGCGGACGTAGCGTCCCCCCTTCTGGCCGCTCCCGGGGACTCCTCAGGCCACCGCGACCACCACCTGCTCACGAACCCCCTGGGGCGTCACCAGCTCCACCTCGTCTCCGACGCGGCGCCCCACCAGGGCACGCCCCAGGGGAGAGCGTGGAGTGACGATGGTGAGGGGGCCCGCCGGGGGCTCGAGCTGGATGCCTCCCCCCGCAGGGGCCATGAAATAGGAGCTCACGGCGCCCGCTTCGTTCTCGAGCTGCACCAACGCCGAGAGGCCGATCGGCGCGTCCTCGGCGAACGCCCGCAGGGGGAAGCCGCGGACCTGGGCGAGCGCCTCCGTCAGCTCGACGACCCGCTCCGCCTGCCCGCGCGCCAGGTACGACGTCTCCGTCGAGCGCATGTCCTTGATGCCCTCGGGGCGGCTCTCTTCGTGGGTCGCCCCTTCGTGGGCCGCCTTCTGCGCTGCCCGAACGACCGCGAGCCGTTCCTCGAGGTGTGCGAGGAGTGCGTCGCGGAGCACGGCCTTGTCGAAGGTCGAGAGGTCCATCGGGGCCACTCTATCCCGCCAGGGGCCCCCGTCGCATCCCACGTTGGACTCGCCAGGCTCCCCGCGTAGGCTGAGGTCGTGTTCATCCGCTGTCCCATCTGTCGCAAGGAGCTCGAGGTCCCCGACGACCATCCGTCGCGCCCCTTCTGCTCCCCGCGCTGCAAGAAGATCGACCTCGGCAACTGGCTCGACGAGAAGTATCGCCTGCCGCGGCCCCTCCTGCCCGAGGATCTCGAGGGCGCCGATCTCTCCGAGCTCGGGCTGAGTGAGGAAGAGCTCCTCGGAAAGCTCCTCGAACGATCGGGGCCCGGCGGGAAGCGCTCTCCGGACTGAGCCCCTCGGGACGGAGACCCCCAGCCCTACAGCCCCCAAGCGGAGCGCTCCGCTGCGCCGCGGCCTGGCTGGACGCCTCGACGGTGCTGGAGTACCTGTCCCCGTCGGCGTCGCGGGCTCCTCGACGTTCGCCTCCACTCCCCTGGACCGATGATGACCTCCCCGTCGACGACCGGCGACGCTCGGCCCTCGGACTCGCGAGCGAGCGCCGGGATCCTCAGCGGGCGCGCCATCGATCTCCTCCTCCTCGCCGGTGTCGTCGGGGCGCTGCTCCTCCACGCCTCCCACTACTATCCGTTCTTCTCGGACGACGCGCTGATCAGCCTGCGCTACACGCAGCGTCTCTGCGCGGGGGAGGGCCTCACCTGGACGGAGGGACGCCCCGTCGAGGGTTACACGAACCTCCTCTGGGTCCTCCTCAACGCGCCGGCCACCTGCGTCGGGCTCGACCCGATGTGGTCCGCGCGCGCGCTCGATTTCATCGGCGCGGCGGTCGCGGCGCTCGTGATCGCGCTGCCCGTCCAGGGCGCCTGGAGGCCCACCTGGGAGCGGGCGGCCACGGGCAGCGCCCTCTTCCTCGCCTGCGGCCCCGTGGCGGCGTGGGCCATCGCGGGGCTCGAGCATGGCTTCATGTTCGGGGTCCTCGCCCTCGCCCTCCACTTCACCCGCGAGGCGGGTCCCCCGACGACGCGCAACGCCCTGCGCGCGGGGCTGCTCTTCGGAGCGCTGGCGCTGCTGCGCGCGGACGGCGTGGTGCTGTTCGCGGGCGCCACGCTGGGGCGATTCCTCACCCAAGACGGACGCCGCGTCGGCTTGCGGGCGGCCCTGGCCTGGTTCGCGTTCCCGGTGACGTTCCTGCTGGCCCAGTTGGCGTTCCGCTGGAGCTACTACGGCGAGCTCGTCCCGAACACCGCCGTCGCCAAGGTGAGCTTCAGTGTCCACCGCCTGGTCCAGGGTCTGGAGCACGTCGCCACGGGGCTGCGCCCGCTCTCGCTCCTCCTGATCACCGCCGGGTTCGCCGTCGCCCTCGTCTGGCGCCGCGTCCCGCGAACGGTGATCGTGCCCCCGCTCGTCACCGCCCTCGTCTGGATGGTCTACCTCGCGTCCGTGGGGGGAGACATCTTCCCGGGCTGGCGGCAGCTGTCCCTCGCGATCGTGCCGCTCTGCTTGCTCGTCGCGGACGGTGGCGCGACGCTCTTCGCCCGCGACGCGGAGACGCGCTCCCCGAAGACGGCGCTGCTCCTCCTCTCCATACTCGTCGCGCACCTGACGTTGCAGTTCCGTGACGCGGAGAACCGCCGCGCGAAGAACGAGCTCTGGGAGTGGGATGGGCTGCCCATCGGCACGACCTTGCGCCAGGCCTTCGGGAGCCAGCGCCCCCTCCTCGCCGTCGACGCGGCCGGGGCGCTCCCTTACTGGTCCGAGCTGCCCTCCCTCGACATGCTCGGGCTCAACGATCACCACATCCCCCGCCACCCGCCCCCCAACTTCGGGCGCGGCGTGATCGGGCACGAGCTGGGCGATCCCGACTACGTCTGGGAGCGGGCGCCGGATCTCATCGCCTTCTGCAACGCCAGGGGGAACCGCGCCCCCTGCTTCTTCGCGGGGCACGCCCTGGTGCGGCGCCGCGACTTCAAGCGGGACTATCAGCTGGTGCGCGTCCGCGGCGCCCAGCCTCACCCCGTGGGCGAGATCTATTTCCGCCGCGAAGGGGGCCGGCTCGGCATCACCCGCGAGGCCGATCGTCTCCTCATCCCTGGCTACTTCCTGGGCGAAGGTCTCGCCGCCGCTCACCTCGTCGGCGACACCCTCGCCACGCGGATCACCGCGGACGAGCCGGGGCAACTCGATCGCCTCGAGGTGCCCGCCGGGACCTGGAAGGTCACGACGGAGCCACCCCTGGAGCACCTCCACCTCGGCTTCGCCTGTGACGGCGTGTCCTCCGCGCTCCTCGACGGTGCCCCGCACGTGATCCGCCTCGCGGAGAAGACGCCGCTGGATCTCGCCGCCGGTCTCCCACCGGGAGCCGCAGCGGACGTGCACCGCCTCACCTTGGTCCGCACGGACGAGGCGCCGGGAGCGAGCTGCGGAGCGAAGCACACGCGGCACGCGGTGGAGCGCCGCCTCGCCGATCTGTCCTCTCCCCCCGCCGAAGGAGCCTACTGGGCGGCGCCAGGGGCAGTGCGCCTCGGCCGCGCCGGCCTCCGCGTGGACCTCGGCGGCCCCACACGGATCCGGCGCGTCGAGCTGTCCGCGGACAACAACGACCACTACGAGGTCCAGTTCTTCCGCGGCTCTCGGCTCATCGGCAAAGTCACGGCACCTCCGGATCCTCTCCCCGGACTCCGCACACGAAAACTCGACGCGATCCCCGAAGCGGTCACCCGCGAGGGCGCCGACACCCTCGTCATCCTCGGCCGCCGCGGCGATCGCTCCTACAGCGTCGGCCACGTGGAGATTGCGAAGTAACGCGTATCCGCCAACCTGACCGCGGACCTCCCCACGACCGGGGCATCGGGGGCCGCCGTTCGGCGAAGAGGTGGGTATGTAAGCTCCTCGACATCGAGCGCTTCACGCCGCGAGCTTTGACCAACCCCTCGGAGGCTGGGACGGCTCCGGCGTGCCGCTGATGTCCTGATTGAACTTCTCCGCGCCGGAGAAGTTGCCGGCCATGTCCTTGACGCTCGACACGTCCCAGCTCCCCAGGGGCTGATCCCGCCACGCTTGATCCAATGACTATCCCTTCCTAGGGTGCCCCGGTGGCGCGCGCTCGCCCAGCGCGCCCTGCGAGGGAGCATGCACGCCGAACTCACCCTGCGCACCGTACTGCAGAGCCTGCCGAAAGACCGCCTCGTACAGGTGGGGCAGCACTTCAACGTCGGCGTCCCGGAGCACGCGACCCGCGACGCCCAGGTCGCGCTCCTCGAGCGTTCACGCCAGCTCCGACTGCAGAAGCTCCTCGAGTGGCTCGGTCGCGACGAACTGCGCCGGCTCTGCGAGCGCTTGGGTCTCCCCAGTCGTGAGCGCTCCCGCGCCGCCTTGGCCGTTCGGTTACTCGAACACGCGGGGGCCGCCGACAGCGCGCCGGCCGCGGCCGTGTTCGGAGCTCGCCCCTTCAATCCCCTGGCCCCGAGCGTCGGCGCCATCGTGCGGGTGCGGCAGCGGCAGTATCTGGTCGAGGGCGTCACGCCACCGCCCGAGCCGGGGCAAGCCACGCGCGTGGACCTGGTGTGCCTGGACGACGACGCCCAGGGGCGCCCCTTGTCGGTGCTGTGGGAGCTCGAGCTCGGGGCCCGTGTCCAAAAACCGGAGACCGAGGGACTCGGCAGCGTCACGAGGCTCGATTCGCCCCGCCACTTCGCCGCCTACCTGAACGCCCTCAAGTGGAACCAGGTCACCGCGACCGACCCCTCCCTGTTCCAGTCGCCGTTTCGCGCGGGCATCAAGCTCTTCGACTATCAGCTGACGCCCCTGCGCAAAGCACTGGAGCTACCGCGGGCCAACTTGTTCATCGCCGACGACGTCGGTCTCGGAAAGACCGTGGAGGCGGGCCTGGTGCTCAGCGAGCTCGAACTCCGGCAGCGGATCGACTTCGTGCTCATCGTGTGCCCGGCGAGCATCACCCTGCAGTGGCGACGGGAGATGCAGGTGCGCTTCGGGCAATTTGGTGCTCGAGGAGGGGCCCTCCGGCGACTTCACGCAGATCATCGTGCGCTGCAAGGACTGCGGCGAGCGCCGGGCCCTCGCGGATGCTCGGGAAGACAAGGTCCTGCCAAGCTGCCGCGGCGA
>JAAZAA010000189.1 GCA_012514535.1 Myxococcales bacterium
GCGGAGCGGTTGCAGCGGAGGAGTCCGGCAGCGTGGTCGCCTTCGCGGGAGCACCGGCAGCGGGCTCCGGCGCTGGCGGGCCTCAGCGCGCTTCGGGGCGGAGGAGCGGGAAGGCGATCACGTCCCGGATGGAGGGTTGGTGGGTCAACATCATGATCATCCGGTCGATTCCCATCCCGAAGCCGGCGGCGGGGGGCATGCCGTGCTCCAGGGCCCGGATGTAGTCCTCGTCGTAGTCCATGGTCTCGTCCGCGCCGCGGGACTTGCGCTCGACCTGATCGCGGAAGCGGGCCGCCTGGTCCACGGGGTCGTTCAGCTCGCTGAAGGCGTTGCAGATCTCGCGGCTGTCGACGAACAGCTCGAAGCGATCGACCAAAGTGGGGTCCGAGTCCTTGCGCCGGGCCAAGGGGGAGACCTCCGCCGGGTAGTCCACGATGAACACGGGGACGCTCTTCGCCCCGTCGGCGCTGCGGTAGTCCTCCGCCAGGAACGGCTCGACGAAGTACTCGTAGGCGACGAACAGGCGCTCGCCGCCGCTCTCCGCGGCGCCCAGAGCCCGGCGCAGGTTGCCCCAGTCGATGGCCCCGGCGCGCTCCGAGCGAGCCGCCCAGCGCCGGACTTGCTCGTCGCCGCTCGCCTTCTGGTCGGCGGGGGTGTGCTCCGTCACGCCCAGCCGCTCGAGGCTCTGGAGGACCTCCGCGGGATCGAGGTCCGCCTTGCGCAGGGCCTCCTCGACCCCGGCAGCCATCGGGACCCGGGCGAAGGGCTCGCCCAGGGTGAACGGGCGCTCCGCCCGCCAACGCTCATAGAGCGCGCTCTGACCCCGCTGGGCCATGCCCTGCTCGAGGGCGCGGTCGAGGGCTCGCAACATCTCTTCGGTGAGCGTCATCAGGTCCTCGTACGTCGCGTACGCCTGGTAGAGCTCGACCATCGTGAACTCCGGGTTGTGCCGGGTGCTGATACCTTCGTTGCGGTAGCAGCGCCCGATCTCGTAGACCCGCTCCAGACCGCCGACGAGGAGCCGCTTCAGGTACAGCTCCGGCGCGATGCGCAGGTACAGCTGCAGATCGAGGGCGTTGTGGTGCGTCTCGAAGGGCCGCGCGGCGGCGCCGCCGATGAGCGAGTGCAGGGACGGGGTCTCCACCTCGAGGAACCCCCGCTCGTCCAGGAAGGTGCGCAGGCCCCGCAGCAGGATCGCCCGCGCCGCGATCACCTCGGCGACCTCGGGGTTGGCGACCATGTCCACGTAGCGGCGCCGGTAGCGCAGATCGACGTCCGTGAGGCCGTGCCACTTGTCGGGCGGCGGGCGCAGAGCCTTGGTGACCAGGCGCAGGGACGTGAGCTCCAGGCTGAGCTCGCCCTTCTTCGTCACCATGGGGCGGCCCTCGGCCTCGACGTGATCGGCGAGGTCGAGCTCCGCCAGCACGTCGAAGGCCGCGCCGAGCACGTCCTTCTTGGCGAACAGCTGTAGGTCCCCGGTGCGGTCCCGCAGATCCAGGAACGACGCCTTGCCGAAGCCCCGGCGCCCCATGAGCCGGCCCAGGACCACGTGGCTCGCGTCCCCTGCGAGGGCGCTCAGCTTCTCGGGGTCGTAGCGAAGCTCGTGAGCGGGCTCGAGCAGGGCGGGCGCATAGGCGGCGCGGAGCTCGGACACCAGGCTGCGGCGATCGGCGGCGACCCGGTTCGTGAAGGGATCCCGACCCGCCTCACGCACGCGCTGCGCCTTCTCGAGGCGGACGCGGAGGAGCGCCTCTTCGCCGCTCGCGTCTCCGTCTCCGGGTGCGGCGGCGTCTCCGTTCGACGGCGCAGGTCCTGCGTTCGGTGCTCTGGGATCCGGCTCACTCACCATTCACTCCAAGCTCAGCTCGTCACGGCGCCCGCAGGCGCCGGCTTGTCCCCGTCGGCCGTGTGCATCAGGTAGGCCTCGATGAAGGAGTCGAGGTCCCCGTCGAGGACGTTGTCCACGTCTCCGCGCTCCTCCTCCGTCCGCAGATCCTTCACCAGCTGGTAGGGCTGCAGGACGTAGGAGCGAATCTGGCTCCCCCAGGCGATCTGGCCCTTCTCCGCCTCGTAGGCGGCCTGAGCCTCCTCGCGCTTGCGCTGCTCGAGCTCGTAGAGCTTCGCCTTGAGCATCTTGAGCGCCATCGCGCGGTTCTGGTGCTGGCTGCGTTCCGCCCGACACACGACGACGATGCCGGAGGGGATGTGCTTCATGCGCACGGCCGTCTCGACCTTGTTCACGTTCTGGCCGCCCTTGCCGCCCGCCCGCATCGTGCTGACCTCGAGGTCGTTGTCGTTCACCTCGATGTCGATCTCCTCTTCGACGTCCGGCGTGACCTCGATCGCGGCGAAGCTCGTGTGACGGCGCGCGTTGGAGTCGAAGGGGCTGATGCGCACCAGGCGGTGCACCCCCATCTCCGAGCGCAGGTAGCCGTAGGCGTTCGGCCCGCTCACGATGAACGAGGCCCCGTCGATGCCCGCGTCGTCGGCGGCCTGGTAGTCGATCAGCTCCGTCTTGAAGCCCCGACGTTCGGCCCAGCGCATGTACATGCGCAGCAGCATGCCGCCCCAGTCCTTGGCCTCCGTGCCGCCCGTCCCCGGATGTACGCTCACAATGGCGTTGGCGTGATCCACGGGGCCAGAGAGCATACGCCGCAGCTCCGCTTGGCGAATGCGCGCCTCGAGGGCCGGGAGCTGCGCCTCCACGTCCTCGATGGTCGACTCGTCGTTCTCCGCCGCCGCGAGCTCGAGCAGCTCGAGCGCGTCGTCGACGTCGCGGATGAGTCCCTGGGCGTGATCGATTTTGTCCTGGGCGATGGAGCGCTGGCGCATGAGCGCCTGCGCTTTCTCTTGCTGTTCCCAGAAGTTTGGTTCTGTGGAGAGTTGATCGAGCTCTTCGACCTCGCGCTTCAGCCGAGGGAGGTCAAAGAGACCCCCTTAGCGCATCAACGCGCCTTTTGAGGTCCATCAACTTGCTTCGCGTCTCGGAAAGCATCGCGCGGCTCATTTACTCCGGGAGCGACGCGCTGGCCAGGGGCAATCGGTGGCGTGGCGCGGGCGTGAGAGCTCCTCAGGGCTCGCTCCGTGCTGAACCAGCCGCCCGTGAGCACCGCGAGCTGCACCTCCGCCTCCACGCTGTCGAGGAGCGCCTCGGCGCGTTCTTCGGGGAGAAGCGCCGGATCATTGGCGCGGTGGAGAGCGCGCTGCCAACGGAACAATGCCTGGAGGCTCGCCCGCACGACCTCCTGCCGCTGACGCAAGAGCGTCAGCCGGATGCGCGCGAGGGAGGGCTCGCGGCCGGAGAAGACCAGCTCCGAGAGGCGCCAGGTGAGGGCCGCCTCGAGGCGTACGTCCGCCCGGCCCGTCACGCGGGTGTCGCCGAGGACGTCGCCGACGTAATCGACCCGCGCGCTCTCGTCGAGGGCGCGCGCCGCCCGCAGCCGCACGTCCGGCAGCGCCGCCGACCAACGCGCCCGACCGACCGCCGCGGACAGCTCCGCCTCGAGCCCCCGATAGCCCGCGGCCCGGAGGGCGGCTCGAGCCACGGATCGCGCGAGCTCCGGAGTGACCAGAGGCATGTCCGGCCTGACTCGCTCGCTGCGACGTCGTGGGGCGGGTGGCGCGCCCTTGGCCAGTGGGGGCGGTGTGCGGCGCTCCGCGAGGACGCCGTCGGGTGCGCTCCCGCGGCTCTTGGGCGACGCCGAGGCTCGGGGAAGCTCGAGGTGGGCCCACTCTCGCCAGTCCTCGGGGGCCAGATCTTCGAGCTCCTCCGGGGAGAGCTCCAGATCCTCCCACTGCTCGGGCTCGAGATCGGGGCGCGGTGACCCGGGCGCCTCCGTCGGATCCAGCGCCGTCCCGGAGAGATCGTCGGCGAGGGCGTCGACGGCGGACGGATCGACGGGCCGGTCGCGGGGGGTGGGCTCGTGCCCGGCGCTGGAGGACCAGCAGCCGCCCCACGGCGAGGTGAGGGTCAGGTGGGCGTAGTAGTTGCGGTCCCCACGATCGTCGACGTGGCGCCCGCCCTGCAGCTGCACCGTGCAGCTGGGGCGGCCCGCACCGTCCACGAGGAGGTCCGAGACGCCGGGGGGCCCGAGCTGAGCGCTCCCCGGGCGCGTCGCGACCAGGACGAGGACGAAGGCCCAGACGGCGCGCCGCGCCGGACCAACGGGGGCGCGGCGGCGTCGCCTCTCTGAAGGGGCGTGCTCCGAGTCGCGCGGGTCGGAGCGCGACGGCTGCGGGCGCGACGGCTGCGGGGCCGACGGGGGCGCGCAGGGCGGGGAGCCCCGCAGGGGAGAGAGGAGAGCCGCGGTGACGAGCGGTGAGGAGAGCAGAGGCGCGACGGCGGTGGGCGAGGGGCGGGGCATGCGCGAGGTGTCGGCCCCGACGAGCGCTCCGTTGCGTCGATTTCGGTCCCGTCTGCCGGTGGATGCCTCCGCGGCTGCGCCGCCGTGCTGGCCCGCAACGCTTACTGCCGCGCCTGCCGCGTGCGCGCGCAACGCTCGCCGCGCCGCCGCCCCGGTCGCAGTCCGCGTAGAAAAGCTCGCCCGTCGCCCCGACCCGAAGGGCGACGCGCCGACTGCCTCAGGCGAAGCGCTCGCGGGCGCGCTGCTCGGCGGCCTCCGCGTCGGCGGACACGGGGGGACGGTAGACGCCGTCGAGCTCCGTCCCGACCGCCAGGGGCGCGAACCCCTCGGGGGCCAACCAGCCGAGGGCGGCGCGCACGATGGCCGGAGGCTGCAGCTCCTGCAATCGGGTCCACCCCGTGGGGGGCTCGACGGGAAGATCCAGGTCGACGCGGTTCGTCCCCTCGACGCTCGGCTGCATCGCCACGACCCGCACGATGGGGTGCCCTTCGGGCATGCGGCGCCGCGCCCGGTCGACGGACGCGGGGGACAGCTCCCAGTACAGCTGCGTGCCCTCGGGATCGGTGCGGAAGAAAAGAGCGTCTTGCGCCCCGGTGCCCTGGGTGCCCGGCGGCGCGGTGTCCTGGGCGCCCGGCGGCGCGGTGTCCTGGGCGCCCGGCGGCGCGGTGTCCTGGGCGCCCGGCGGCGCGGCGTCCTGCGAGGGCGTCGCGGAGGGTCCCGGAGACGCGATGTCCTCTTGGACTGCGGCGTCTTGCGGAGGAGCGTCCGGCTGCGGCGAGGCGTCCTGGGTGAAGGGGTCCTCCGTCGAGCCGCCGAGATCCGGATCGACGGCTGCTTCTGCGGCCGCCGCGGGGACGTCCGCGGCCAGGTGCTCCGCCGCTGCCGCGGGGATCTCGGTGACCGGTCGCTCCACTTCCACTGGCGTGTCCTGGTTGGTGGACAGCTCGTCGGAAACGTCACCCGAGCGGGTCTGGGCGTCCTCCGGCGCGCCAGCGAGGTCGTCCTGCTCGCTCTGGAACCGCTCCTGACCGTCCCTGGGCCGATCCTGCGCGTCGGAAGCGTCACCCGC
>JAAZAA010000190.1 GCA_012514535.1 Myxococcales bacterium
CGCACATCGCGCCGCACATCGATTGAGCCGAGGGCAACTTGCGCCGAATGGCGTGGCCCGTATGATGCCTAGGATGAAGCGCGTCCCTTCCGAGGGATACGGGGGTTCCCCGTTGGGTCGGCGGTCACCGACCGACGAGCTCGCCGAGGGGCGCGCGGTGAACGGGCGAAGCGGACGCATCCTCGTCGTCGACGACGATCCCATCGTGCGTGTGATGTTGGAGGAGATCCTCGCGGAAGGGGGCTTCGTCGTCACGGCGGTGTCCGGCGCCCAGGAGGCCCTCGAGCTCCTCGGCAATGGCCATGGCTTTGCCGCGGTGGTGACGGACCTGGCCATGCCCGAGAAGACGGGGATGGATTTGCTGCGGGATCTGCGGAGCAGGAGACAGTACGAGCTCCCCGTCGTGATCCTCACCGGGAGCCCGACGCTGGAGTCGGCCATCGCCGCCGTCGGCGACGCTCGGGTGCGCTACATCACGAAGGACGAGGCGCACTCGGCCCTGCTGGCGGCCCTCCAAGACATGGTGGACGACCACTCCGCCGTGCACCGCCGGCCGTCGGAGAGGCGGCAGCGGACGGCCGCGGTCGCGGGAGACGAGTTCGACGAGGTGCTCGGGCAGCTCTGGATGGCGTTCCAACCCATCGTCAGCTGGCGCCGTCGCGCGGTGTTCGGCTACGAGGCCCTGGTTCGCTCGAAGCACCCGGTCGTGTCCAATCCGGTCCTCTTGTTCGAGACCGCCGAGCGTCTCGACCGTCTGCAGGATCTCGGGCGCAGGATCCGAGCCTTGATCGCGGAGTGCATGAGCGAAGCTCCCCCCGAGGCCCGAGTGTTCGTGAACCTGCACTCCACGGACCTGAACGACGAGGAGCTCTATACCCGCGACGGCGGCCTGGCTCGTCACGCCGACCGGATCGTGTTCGAGATCACGGAGCGGGCCTCCCTACAATGTGTGCACAACCTGCCGGTGAGGTTGCGCTCCCTGCGCGCCGCCGGATATTCGATCGCCGTGGACGATTTGGGGGCGGGCTACGCGGGGCTCGCCAGCTTCGGCCAGCTCGACCCGGAGGTGGTGAAGCTGGACATGTCCCTGGTGCGCAACATCGAGCGCCAGCCGCGCTTGCAGCGGGTCGTGCGATCGATGCTCTCGGCTTGTGCTGGAGACTCGGAGATCCTCGTCGTCTGCGAAGGTGTCGAGACGATCGAGGAGCGCGACGTTCTGGTGGAGCTCGGCGCCGACCTGTTGCAGGGGTATTTGTTCGCGCGGCCAGCGCCCGGGTTCACGGAAGCCAGCTTCTAGGTACTCTCGCGCTCGCGAGCTCGTGCCATGTCTTCTCGAACCATCACTGACTCGGTGGAGCGCGTCGACGCGCCCCCCGCGAACCTGGCTGAACTGCAGGCGCGTTTGGAGGCCCTGCGCGCACGACACCCCGGGGCGCTGCTGGACCGCTACCTGGGGTTCGTCCCGGAGCTGGCCGCAGACGTCCACGTGGCGCCGACGGCGGTGGTGATCGGGCGGGTGCGGCTCCACGAAGAGGTCAGTATCTGGCCTGGGTGCGTCTTGCGCGGGGACGTCAACCGCATCGAGGTGGGGCGCCGGAGCAACATCCAGGACGGGAGCGTCGTCCACGTGGGCGACGCGGACGCCGCGGTGATCGGCGAGGACGTCGTCGTTGGACACCGCGCCGTCGTGCACGGGTGCAGGGTCGAGGACGCGGTCCTCGTGGGGATACAAGCGACGATTCTGGACGGCGCGGTCATCGGAGAGGGGAGCGTCGTCGGCGCTGGCGCTCTGGTGACCGCAGGGACGCAGATCCCGCCGAGGAGCCTCGTCCTCGGAACACCGGGTCGCGTCGTGAAGACGCTCTCGGACGACGCTGCGGCGTTCCATCGAGCGCTCGCTGCCAAGTATACGCGCCTGGCTCACAACTACCGGGTGGGCTGACCAAGGCGAGAGACGACGGGCCGAGGGCGCCGAGGGCGGGGGGCGCGCCCGCGCCCGCGGCCGGAGGTCGCGACCTCCGGGGGAGCGGCCCGCCGGAGATGGGGTCCGGCGAGCCGTTCGGGCCGGCGCACCTGAGGCTTTTCGCGACACCGCGGGGCGAACCGTGACTTTCTGCCTCGATACGAGTGCGACCTTCGAGACATGCACGAGGGTGCGTTGCAAATCTGCAATCCAGGCTCCCTGTTGGTCGGAAGGAATGTTGCAGATCTGCAATGTGTTGATTACTGCACCAGCAGGCGGCGTCAGACACTCGAAATGGTCGCCACGTCGCTGATCTTCTGCTCTACTCAACACACCAATGAACTCGGAACAGCGTATCCAAGAGACGATTAACATTTTCGTACAAGACCTCCGCACCTTGCTCGCGCAAGCGACCAAGGAGCGACTCCTGTCCGCCCTCGGAGAAGCCGCCGCCGTTGGCGATGCGGCCCGGGAAGGGATCGCGCCCGCGCGCGCGCAGCGCTCTCGCGCCGCCGCTCAGAAGGCGCCCAGGAGCGGTCGCCGTGTGCGCCGAAATGCCGAGCAGCTGGCGGAGGTGCAAGAGCGCATCCTCGCCGTGCTCACCGAGCAGCCTGGGCTCACCTCGGAGCAGCTCCAGGAGGCCGTGGGGTTGCAGAAGCAGGAGCTGCAGCGCCCGCTCCAGATCCTTCGCGACGACCACAAGATCCGCACGACCGGCCAGAAGCGCGCGATGCGCTACTTCCCCGGCGCGGGCAAGGCGGGCGTCGTGCGCCGGCGCAACAAGGCCGCCGAGTAAAGCTGCGGCCCGCCAGCGGTCCGACCCCGCTCGAGGGGGGGGCGGGCCCAACCCTCAATCCTATCGCTTCGCCGCGACCGCGCGCGCCGCGCGCTGTTGGCGACGCATGATGCGCACGTAGAGCACCGCTCCCCCGACCGAAAGCACGAACCAGACCAAGGTGTGCGGCGCGATGGGATAGGGGTTCTCGTAGACCAGCAGATCGATGGAACCCCACCGGTGCCGCCACCAAGCCGGGAACCAGTTGGGGACCTCACGCCAGGGGCGCAACAGGCCGAAGGTGGCGTGAGAGATGAAGTCGAAGAAGACGTGGGACACGGCCCCCACGAACACGGAGAGCGACTGCCGCGCCAGGTCCTTGCGGGGTGGCCAGAAGCGCCAGGACGCGGCCGACGAACGCTGAGGGGTCTCGTCGAGGAGCTCGAACCAAGAAGGGCCGGAGCGCGTCTTCTGTCGTGGGAGCACGTAGCGGTGCCAAAACCCGCGAATCAGCCCGGTCGCGAGCAAGCCGACGGGCACGGACAGGGCGGCCAGCCCAATCAGGGAGTGGCCGATCCCCTGGCCCAGGCGACCGCGGGTGATCCCGATCGCTCCGTCGATGATGTCGGGGACACCCGCGCCCACGCAGAGGGCGAGGCCCTGGAACGCGCGGGGCCAACGGGCCCAGAGCGGCAGAATCAGTCCTTGGTGAGACGGGAAACCCCACGGCATCGGTGACAGCCTCTTCAACGAGCCTTTCGATGGGCCTTGCTCCGCGCCCCCGGGCCCGAGGTGCCCGGCGTGCCGCCCCGGGTGAGTCGGAGTGGGTCGAGGAGCGCGCGCAGCGTGCCCTCGGGTAATCCGGTCGACTCGCGGGCGACGTCGACGACGGGGCGCCCCTCTCGATAGGCCTGCTTGGCGATCGCAGCGCCTTGCTCGTAGCCGATCACGGGGTTGAGGGCCGTGACCAAAATGGGGTTGCGGTGGAGGGGGTCTTCGAGGCGCTCCCGACGCACACGGAAACCGGCGATTGCCGAGTCGGCCAGGACACGGGAGGCGCTGGCGAGGAGCTCGAGGCTCTGGAGCAGCGCGTAGGCGACGACGGGCAACATCACGTTCAGTTGGAAGTTGCTCGAGGCGCCGGCGAGGGTGACGGTCGCGTGGTTGCCCACCACCTGGGCGCACACCATCGCGACCGCCTCCGGGATGACAGGGTTGACCTTCCCTGGCATGATCGAAGATCCGGGTTGCAGCGCGGGGAGCTCGATCTCACCGAGCCCGGCGAGGGGACCGGAGTTCATCCAGCGGAGGTCGTTGGCGATCTTCAGGAGGCCGATCGCCAGCGTGTTGAGCTGCCCGGACAACTCGACGGCGACGTCCTGGGTGGCGATCCCTTCGAACGGATTGGGAGCGGGGGTGAAGCGCAGACCGGTGGTGCGGGCGAGCTCCCGGATGGCCAGGGCGCGGAAGCGGGGTGGAGCGTTGAGGCCCGTCCCCACGGCGGTCCCGCCCAAAGGCAAGCGGAGCAGGCGTCGTTCGACGTCTCGCAGCCGTGCCACGCCCGAAGCCAGCTGCGCCGACCAGGCGCTCAGCTCCTGACCCAGCGTGATGGGGACGGCGTCCATCAGGTGGGTGCGCCCCGTCTTGACCACGCGCGCGAGCTCCTTCGCCCTACGATCGATGGTCTTCTTCAGGTGGGCGAGGGCGGGGTGGAGTTCGTCCTTCAGGGCGAGCGCGGCGGCCACCTGGATCGCGGTGGGCACCACGTCGTTCGAGCTCTGGCTCATGTTGACGTGGTCGTTCGGGTGCACCGCCCGCCTGGGGGTGGACGCCAGGTGCGCGATCACCTCGTTGGCGTTCATGTTGGAGGATGTCCCCGAGCCCGTTTGGAAGACGTCCACCGGGAACTGCTCGAGGTGCGCGCCGTGGGCGATCTCCAGGGCCGCCTTGGAGATGGCGGCGCTCAACGCCTGGGGGAGCAGGCCGAGCTCCGCGTTGGCGTGCGCCGCCGCCGCCTTGATCCGTCCCAACGCCTGGAGGAATCGCGGGGGCAGGACGAGGCCGGACAGGGGGAAGTTCTCGATGGCGCGCTGGGTCTGCGCGCCCCACAGGGCCCCTTCGGGCACCCGGAGCTCGCCGAAGCTGTCCCGCTCCACCCGCGCCGCGCTGCCGCTCGGCACGCCGCTCCGCCTAGCCCCGACCCGCCTAGCCCCGACCCGCTTAGCCCCGACCCGCTTTACCCCGTCCCGCTTGGCCATGTGTTGCGCCTCTGCCCTCCGGAACATAGCCGCTGCGCCCGGTCCCGCACAGGCGAGGGGGAGCCGGCCCTGAAGTTCGGCGCGGTCGGGCCGCATGCCGTCCGGAGATGACGAAGGCGCGTTGGATCTTTCTCGTCGTCGCTTTCCTGGTGAACGCCATTTTGGCCGCGGGGCTGCTGCTGCGATTCAGTTACGCCCCCGTGCCCTCGCGGCGGGCGGTGGCCAACCCGGAGCGTTATCGGCTCGAGGGGACCTACGACGTGCTCGGTCGAGCGGTGAGCGTCAAGGAGGCTCGTGAGCTGCTCGCCACCGAGGCGGGCGCGCGAGAGCTCTCGCCCGCGGTCGGCGCCGTCGCCATCACGGAGCGCCTGGTCGCGGACGGGCGAGCGGCGTTCTACGAGGAGACCTTCGGCAACGAACTGTTTCTCACGGACGTGCTCGGCATCCTGGACGGCGGGATCTCCCCCTGGAGCATCGCTCGCGCATCGATCGGGCTCGGGGGGCGCGGGACCCACGATCTGCGCGTGCGCCTGCGGAGCGACGTCCAGGTCGGAGATCGGATCTTCCGGGCGGGCACGATGGTCTCGACGGGGCTCGACGTCCCCCGGGGAGGTTGGCTGCCCCTGGGAGTGCGTGTGTTCTATGACCGTGGGCGCGTCCGGGCGGGGCTCACCTGCGCCGCCTGTCACGCGACGGTGGATCCCGACTCGGGCCTGGTGGTGGAGGGGGCCCCGAACACAAACCTCAACGCGGGGCTCCTCCTGGCCCTGGCCTCCAACTCCGCGGCGTACTTCCTCCACGCGGGGGTGTCGTCCCTGGATCCCTACATCGGCCCGCAGAGTTCGGCGGTGCGCTCCTCCGCAGGGATCTACGTGCAGGTGCCGGAGGCGGAGCGCTTCGAGGCCGCCGTCTCGGGCATGCTCGTGCGTTGGCCACCCGGCACCTTCGACACGACCGCCGACGGGGTGAACAACCCCACCTCGATCCCCGACAACTTCACGGCGGAAGAGTACCCCTACGGCTGGACCGGGTTCGCCGCCATCGGGCCTTTCCGAGGGCTCGGCGCGATCAACAACGTCCACGCGCTGATCTCCGACGCGACCGCTCTCACGGACAGCCTCGCCGCGTTCGGAGAGCTGGACCCGGAGCTGTACCTGGCGGTGTTGCTGCAGCGCGCGGCGAACCGAGACCTTCGCTTCGATCCGAACGGGGATCGGAGCCCGAGCCGCGTCCTGCGAGACTTCGATCCGGATCCCGAGATCCCGGGCTTCGGCCGCTACGCGGCGTTGCCGACGTACCCCCGCCCGAACTACGTCACCATCAACGGCCTGATCAACGTCCGCGCTGGCGAGCCCATCGGCTACGCGCTGAACGCGATCGCGGCCTTCCAGAACACCCTCCAGGCGCCGGCGCGCTTCGCGCTCAACGCCGAAGGCATCGAGCGCGGCCGCACGGTCTTTCAGGTGGCCGGCTGCTCCCGCTGTCATCAGGGCGCCGGGTTCACGAACCACGCGGTGCTGCCCGCCGCGCTCTTGGAGGCCGATCCCAGCCGCGCCCGCGCGCTGAGCAAGACGCGGGGCCTCGTGGCCGCGCCGACGCTGTTCGCGCTCGACACACCTTATCCACCGCCACCCAACGCGCGCGTGCTGTCCATTCCCATGACGGACGAGGAGCACGCGCTGCTCCGCGTCGCCTGGGCGCAGGGCAACGACGGCGGCTACAAGGTCCAGGGCCTCGTCGGGCTCGAGTGGAGCGCCCCTTACCTCCACGATGGCGGCGTCGCCGTGGGCCCTGACCCGGTCGAGCACCTGGGGATCCCCGGCACCTTCGGTCGCGACGTGCGCCCGGACGCCCGGAATAGCCTGCGCGCGCTCTTCGATCGTCGCCTGCGGAGTCGGGTCGTGCAGGCGAACGCCAGCGTGCCCGCGCTGGTGGCGGCTCACGTGAGCGGCGAGGGTCACCCCTACTGGGTCGACGCGCCCGCTGGCTTCTCGGCGATCGACCAGGAGGCGCTGCTCGACTTCTTGCTGTCCATTCGGGAGATCGTGCCCCAAGGGTTCAGGGGCGCGGCTGCCCGCTGAGCGCTCAGAAGCGGGGCTGCCCGCCGAGCTCTCCAGGAGGGTTCAGGCCCAGGGATCGAGCACGACCTTCACGCAGTCGTCTTCCTTGCGGTTGAAGATGTCGTAGGCGCGTGGGGCCTCGGAGAGGGGCAAACGGTGGCTGATGATGTCGTCACCGCGCACCTTGCCGTCCCGGACGAGCGCCATCAGCTCGTCGACGTAGACGTGCACCGGCGCCTGCCCGGCCTGCACGCGCAGGCCCTTGTCGAACAGCTGCCCGAGGGGGAAGTTGTCGTAGGGGGTTCCGTACACGCCCAGGATGCTCACGCGCCCGCCGCGACGCACGGCGCTGAAGGAGCGCTCGATCGCCGTGATGCTGCCCCGCTGCATGTGCAGCACGTTCGCGAGCTTCTTCAGGACGTTGCGGTCGACCTCCATGCCGATGGCCTCGATCACCACGTCCGCGCCGCGCCCGTCGGTCATGCTGCGGACCGCCTCCACCGGGTCCGTCTCGGCCGCGTTGACGACCTCCGCGCCCGCGGTCCGCCGCGCGGTGTCGAGCCGATAGGGCAAGATGTCCACCCCGATGACCTTGCCCGCCTTCATCACCCCAGCGAGCTTCAACGCCATGAGGCCGACGGGGCCACAACCCCACACGGCGACGGTCTCCCCCGGCTGTACCTCGGCCCAGCGCAATCCGGCGTAGGCCGTCGGCAGGATGTCCGTGAGGAAGAGGGCCTGCTCGTCGCCGAGCCCTTCGGGCACCTTGCGGGGGCCCGAGTCCGCGAAGGGCACCCGCACGAACTGCGCCTGGCCGCCGCGGTAGCCGCCGTACAGATCCGTGTAACCGAACAGGCCACCGCCTTTCTGCGAGAGCAGCCCGCCCTCGGGGCCATAGTGGTCCTTGTTGGAGTTCTCACAGTGGGTCGGCCACTGGTGCTCGCAGAACCAGCATCGCCCACAAGCGATGGGGAAGGGAACGATCACGCGATCGCCGGGTTGCAGGTTGCGCACCTCACTGCCCACCTCCTCGACGATCCCCATGAACTCGTGCCCCAACACGAGGGAGCCGACCTGCGGAAATGCGCCATTGTAGATGTGCAAGTCCGATCCACAGATCGCGGTCGCGGTGACGCGCACGATGGCGTCCCGCGGGTGCTCGAGCTTCGGATCCGGTTCGTTCTCGACGCTCACTTTCTTCGGCGCCTGGAACACGACGGCCTTCATGGTTCCCCCTTCCTGGGTGGCGCACCCCCGCGGGCGCCCCCGGTGCTCGTGTCTCAGATTAGCCCCGGGGTCCGACGGGGCCATGGCTCGGCGGGAGCGCCGGATCGCGGTCACGGGCGCCGGCCGCGCCCTGCCGATCACGTGCGCCGCCGATCACGCGCGCCGATCACGCGGCCTGCCCATCAAAAGATGAGCTCGACGTGTCCGCCCACCGTCAACCAGTTGGGGATCGGGTCCGGGTTCATCGTGTAGGAGATGTGCGCGCCGACGCTCAGCGGGTCGAAGAGCGTCAGGTCCAGGGCGCCGCCAAAGTCCCAGGTGAAGCCGTTTTCGTCCTGCTCGGCGCCGAGCACGGTTCGATTGTACCAACCGTAGCCGCCATGGACGAACACCGCCGGGGAGATCGGCAACGCGAGCCCCAGGCGGGCGCCGCCGTAGGCGCGCCAGTTCACGTCCTCGTCGATGCTGTCGAAGAACGTCGCGCTGCCGCCGATCTCGGGTCGCAGGTAGAGGATGAGGGCCTCCGATTGGTAGCCGAGCCGTGCGTGCACCCCGAACCCCTCGTCGGACGGGATCCCGTCGTCTGACGCGGCGCGGACCCACTCGGCGTCGACGCCGACGACCAACCCGTCGTCGGCGAAGCTGGTGGAGGCGTGGAGTAAGCTCGCACCGATCAGGCCGGCGCAGGTCAACAGCTTGCTAGACGTGCTCATGATCCTCTCCCTCGACGGAGCCGCCCCATCGGCTCCGTGGTCCTGCCCGTATGAACGGACTCAGCCGAGGAGTCCGCGACAGTGGTGCCGATTCGAGCCTGTCCGAAACGAGAACCCGAAATGAGAGAGAGCCCCCGGCGCCGGGCCGGAGGCTCTCTCGAATCGAGCTGACTCGACGCGTCAGGGCGTCGAGACGAAGTTGATCCAGTAGCGCTGCTTGGCGCGCACCGTGCCGCTCTTGAAAGCGGCGTCACGCTCGCCCTTTCGCTCCAGCTCCACGTAGAGGGTGGCTCCGCAGACGCTGTCCTCCTGCCCGGCCTTTGCGCGGAAGATGCTGGCGGGGATGGTGACGCTGCCGTTGTTCTTGCCCGCGCTCCCGGTGCGCGCCGAGAGGCAGTCGCTGCCGTTGCCGATGCCGTAGTTCACGTCGTCGTCGGTGTCGTCTTCCTTCCAGGTGAGCACGACGTCGACGCCGCGGGGCACGCGCACCTGGCCGTTCTCCTCCTGCACGACGCCGTTGTTCTCCATGCCCAAGACCGTGAAGGGTGGCGGCAAGGTCACGTGGGAGTCCGGGGCGTCCGTATCGTCGTCGCCGCGCTGGAGGGAGAACACGAACTCGGTGTCTTCGGCCTGAATGTCGAAGGTGGCCAGGTAGTCGTCTCCGCCGTCGCGGTCCATGCGCTTGGTCTCGCCGTCCGCGTGCACCTCGAGGTAGTCGTCGCCCCTCAGCCGGATGACGTCGCTGCCGCCGTAGAGGATGGCGCGAGCCTGGGTCTTTGCGTTGGAGTCACCGAGGAACGAGATCACCTCGAACTCGGCACGGATGCCGGAGGTGCGTACGTCGGTGGAGTCCATTTTCTCGGCGCACCCGAAGGTCGCGAGAGCAAGCAAGAGAAGAGTCTTCTTCGTCACGTTCGTCCTCACTGGAAGTCCGGCCGGCGCGTGCCAGGCACGAGCGGGGTCGATGGGAATGCTGGATTCATACAGCTTACCTGTGGACCTAGCCCTGGACTTCCTCCCGCGTCTACTGGGAACGGCGATTTGTGCCGCAATGTGGGTGCGGTGTAGGTGCGGGTGGCACGCGCCAGCGGCGACAGCGGGAAGCCGGGGCCTCAGCCGCGGTTCGCCTTTTCCGCCTGCAGCATCAGCTTGATGTGCTGCAGATCCGGGGGGCCGGCGGCGCGGCGCTGGGACCAGGCCTTCGCGCGGGCCCAACGACGGGGCAGGGGAGTGGAGCCGCGCGGAGCGGTGACGCCGAGGGCAAGGAGGGCCTCCGCCGCGCGCGGAGCCTGCGTCGTACTCTTTGTCGATGACATCATGCTCCCAGGATCTCCCCGGCATGTGTCACCCGAGTAACCGCCCTGTAGAATGTGTGCGTCTCGATCGCGCTTCGTGCGTGAGCCTACCGAGTGCTCCGATGTCGGTGCGGCGGGCGTGAGCCGTTAGCGATCTTCGAGCGAGCCCGAAGCGCCGGGTGAGGCTGTGGCGCCAGGGGATCCGAGCGCACACCGGGGCGCTCCGTCGAGGCCGCGACCAAAGGGGACCTCCGCGTTGCGAGGTCGCACGTAGATTTGGCCCGCGCCGTCCGGAACCGGCAGGATGGCGCCTTGGGTGACGGGGCGGCCCGCGCGCGCGATCTCGACGGTGACGATCACGTCGCCGCCCTCCACGCTGTAGCCTCGATAGGAGGCGATCTGCTCGCCGGCGTTGCCGGGGCACTCGACGCCCTCGGAGCTCAGCGCGATCACGGTCTGTCGCGTCGGGTGAACGGACGGGGCGGGGCCGCGCCACACCATGCCCTTCGTGTCGGGCGGACCCAGGACGACCCCGAGGCACTGACAGCGCGCGCCGCGGACGTCCGGGGAGAGGGAGAGGTCTCGTCGGGCGCCGAGCAGCGCGTAGGCTCCGCCCGGACGCGCCTCGGCGGCTTCGCTCTGAGCGAAGGAGGCCCGCGCTCGTTCGCTCTCCAGAGCACGGGGCTCGTCCGCGAGCTCCTCTTCCGCGAGGGGTTGATCGAAGTCGAAGGTCTGGACGTCGCCGCCGACGCGCCCTTCGGCCTGCACGGAGGCACCGCCGCACCCCACGGCCAAACAAAGCACCCACGCCCCCAGGGCGTGCGCCGCCGGAATCCGGCGAGGACGTCGACCGAGGAGGGCGGCGTGCTCCAGAGCGTGGTGCTTCACGGCGGAATCGTCGCACCCGCTCTCCCAGAGCGGCAAGTTTCCTCCCGCCGCCGCGCGCGGCCGGGGCACGTTCATGGGAGCGGGCATCCGCTGTAGGCTGTCGGCATGGACTGGGAGGTGCTGCGGGCGCAGCTCGGAGGGGTGCCGCTCGCCCGGGCCACGGGGCGAGTGCTCGCGGTGCGGGGAGTCACCCTACGGCTCGCGCTGCCGGGCGTGCGGCTCGGTGACGTCGTGACGATCCGTCGGCGGGGCGAGCCGCTGCAGGCGGAGGTCGTGGGGTTCGAGCAGGGTGAGGCCGTGGCTGTCGCGTTGGGGGATCTGTTGGGTGTGGGGCCCGACGATCCCGTGGAAGGGGGAGGCGCGCCCCTCCGCGTCGAGTTCGGCGAGCACCTCGTCGGGCACGTGCTCGATGCGCGTGGACGTCCCCTCGACGGTCGTCGGCTCACGGGCGCGGTGACCTGCGTCCCCGTACATCGGGCGCCCCCCGCGCCCTTCGAGCGCGTGCCGATCGAGCACGTGACGATGACCGGCGTGCGCGCCATCGATGGGCTCTTGACCATCGGCCGCGGGCAACGCCTGGGGCTGTTCGCGGGGGCGGGGGTCGGCAAGAGCGAGCTCCTGGCCCAGCTGGCGCGCTCCGCGGAGGTGGACGTGGTCGTGGTGGGTCTGGTGGGCGAGCGTGGGCGCGAGGTCGTGGAGTTCTTGGAGCGCGGGCTCGGCGAGGAGGGGCGGCGGCGGGCCGTGGTGGTCGTGGCGACGAGCGACGCTCCGCCGCTGGAGCGGATCCGCGCGGCGGAGACGGCCACGGCCATCGCCGAGGGCTTTCGAGACGCGGGACGCCACGTGCTGCTCCTGGTGGACTCCCTCACGCGCCTGGCTCGCGCGCAGCGGGAGGTCGGGCTCGCTTCCGGAGAGCCACCAGGGCGCCGCGGTTACCCGCCGAGCGTGTTCGCTTTGTTGCCGCGGCTGCTCGAGCGAGCAGGAGCCACCCAGCGCGGGGCGATCACCGCCGTCTACGCGGTGTTGACGGAGGGGGACGAGCTCGATGAGCCGATCGCCGACGAGGTCCGGGGGATCCTCGATGGGCACATCGTACTCGCGCGTCGTCTCGCCGAACGCGGCCATTTCCCGGCCATCGACGTGGCCGCGTCCCTCTCCCGCTCCATGCCGCGCCTCGTGGAGGGCGCGCAGCTCGCGGCTGCCGCTCGGGTGCGCCGCTGGTGGGCGGCGCGGGAAGAGAAGCGTGATCTGATCGCCCTGGGCGGGTACCAGCGGGGGAGCGACACGGCGGTGGACGGCGCGCTCTCGCGCTGGGCGCGCATCGAGCGGTTCCTGCGCCAGGGGCACGACGAACGCGTGCCCCTGGCCGAGACGATCAGGGAGCTGCTCGCCCTCGCCGAGTGAGGGTCCCGCCGGGCGATCACTCCGCGCGCTGGAGCCGCGCTCGATCCGGCGAGGCTCCGTCCGGGAAGAGCTCGGTGTCCATCTCCTGCTCGTCGGCGGGTTCGTAGCCGCGGAGCGTGATCTTGAGCACCCCAGGGAGCACGAGCAGCGTCAGGGCCGTGCCGATGAACATGCCGATCACCACCACCGTGGCCAGCGGGCGCTGCACCTCGGCGCCAGCGCTGGTCGCCATGGCCATGGGCAGGAAGCCGAGGGCGGCGACGGTCGCGGTCGTCAACACCGCCCGCACGACGTGCGTCGCCCCATGCACGATGGCCTCGTCGAGGGGTTCGCGCTCGTGGAGCCGCCGTCTCACCTCCGAGGCGATCACCACGCCGTTGAGCACGCCGATGCCGCCGAGGGCGATGAAGCCGACCGCTGCGGGCAAGCTGAAGGGCATCCCTCGCAGCATCAAGCCGATCATGCCGCCGATCAGCGACAAGGGCACCAGCACGAACACGGCGACGGCGAAGCGCAGGTTCTGGAACATCCACAGCAGCATGCCGAAGATGATCGCCACGGCCACGGGCACCACGATGGCAAGGCGCGCCTGGGCTCGCTCGAAGTTCTCGAACTGTCCGCCCCACTCGAGCTTGTAGCCGGTGGGCATCGGCACTGCCTTTTCCACGGCCGCGCGCGCTTCGGTCACCCAGGACACGAGATCGCGACCGCGGAGGTTCACGTCCACGCGCACCGCGCGCTTGCGATTCTGGCGGCGCACGGCGGTGGGACCGTCGCCCTCCGACAGGTGCACGACCTCCCTGAGGGGGACGTTCTGCCCGTCCGCCGTGGCGACGAAGAGCTCGCCGATCGCCTCCGCCGTGGGCTCGTCCGCGGGCTGCAGGACCCGGATGTCGAAGCGGCGCTCCTGCTCGTAGATGTTGCCGACGGGCACGCCCTCCCGCGCCGCGCGCAGCACGAGAAAGGCGTCCTCTACCTCCATGCCGTAGCGCGCCATCCGCGCTCGGTCGGCGACCGCGTTGATCATCGGCGCGCCGAGCACGCGCTCGACCCGGACGTCACCGGTGCCGTCGATCTCGCGGACGACCTTGCCGATGGCGTCGGCCAGCCGCGCGAGCTCCTCCAGGTCGTGCCCGTAGGTCTGGATCTGCACGTCGGCGCGGGAGCCGCTGATCATCTCGTTGGTGCGGTCCTCGATGGGCTGAGACACCGACGCGAAGGTGCCCGGGACCTGTGACTCGATGGCGTCCTTGAAGGCCTGGGACAGGTCGTCGAAGTCGTGTGCGGTGGTCCACTCCTTGGGCGGACGGAGGCGGGTCAGCACGTCCGTGTTGTCGTTGCCCACGGGGTCCGTGGCGACCTCGGCGCGACCGGTCATGCCCAGGGTCGTGATGACCTCGGGGAAGGTGTGCAGGACCTTCTCCGTCTCCAGATCGAGGCGCCGCGCCTCCGCGAGGGAGATGCTCGGCGCGCGGCGGATGGTGACCACCGCGTCGCCCTCGAAGATGCGCGGCACGAACTCCGCCCCGAGCTGCGCGAAGGTGTACCCCACGCCGCCGAGGGCCGCGAAGGAGCCGAGGATGAGCGGCCACCGCCAGCGCAGGGCAGAGGGCGCCAGCTCGGCGTAGCGCTCGCTGATCCACTCGAGCCAGCGCGGGCCGTGCCCCTTGGAGGGGGGAACGAGCGCCACCAGCACGGCCGGGAAGAACACGACGGCGTACAAGAGGGCGCCGAAGAGGGCGCAGGCCATCGTGATCGCCATGGGCCGGAACATCTTGCCCTCGATGCCCTCGAGGGCGAGCAGCGGCACGTAGACCAACATGATGATGGCCACGGCGAAGGCCACGGGACGCGCCACGGCCGACGCGATGCCCGCGTATTCGCGTGCGCGGCTCATGCCCACCAGCTTCTTGCCGGCGGTCGCCGCGATGATCGCTTCGAGGATGACGATCGGGCCGTCCACGAGGAAGCCGAAGTCGATGGCACCCAGGGACATCAGGTCTCCGGTGACGCCGAAGGCGTGCATGCCGAGCAGCGCCACGCTCATGGCCGCGGGGATGCCGATCACCACCGAGAGCGCCCCGCGGATGGTGCCCAGGAACAGCGCGAGGACGATGGTGACGATGAGCACGCCCTCGGTGAGGTTCGTCATCACCGTGGAGATGGTGCGCCCCACGAAATCCGCGCGGTCGTAGATCACCTCGATCTGCACGCCGGGCGGCAGATCCTTTTGGATCTCCTGGACCCGCTCACCGACGTCCCGCACCACGTCGCGGCTGTTCGAGCCGAGCAGCATCATGACGATGCCGGTCACGGCCTCGCCTTCGCCGTTGTGGGTGATCACGCCGTGGCGCAGGGCCGCGCCCACGGACACGGTGGCGACGCTCCGCACCAGGATCGGCGTGCCGTCCTTGCCGCGGCGGATGACGACCTGCTCGATCTCCTCGGGGCTCTGGAGCATGCCCTGGCCGCGGACGGTGAACGCCTCTTCGGCGCGCTCCACGTAACCGCCGCCCGTGCTGATGTTCGCCCCCTCGAGGGCCTCCACCACCTCGGCGAGGGTGACACCCTGGGACAGGAGGCGGGCCCGGTCGACCTGCACCTGGACCTGCTTGAGCTCCCCGCCCATGGTGTTGACCTCGATCACCCCCGGCACGTTGCGCAGGCGAGGCACGATCTCCCAGTCGAGGAGCGTGCGGAGCTGCATGGGGGAGTGATGGTCACTGCGGACCACGAACTGGAAGATCTCGCCGAGGCCCGACGACACGGGCGCGAGCTCCGGTGTGCTCGCCCCGGGTGGTAGCTCGATGCCTCGCAGGCGCTCCAAGATCAGCTGTCTGGCGAACCAGACATCCATGTCGTCGTTGAAGACGACCGTCACCGCGGACAGGCCCGAGCGAGATACGCTCCGCAGCTCCGCCGTTCCCGGCGTGCCGTTCAGGGCGTTCTCGATCGGCATGGTGACCGTGCGCTCCACCTCCACGGGCGTGAGGCCCGAGGCCGAGGTGAGCACGGACACCTGGATGGTGGAGACGTCCGGCATCGCGTCGATCGGGAGCTTGCGGGCGGCGAAAACGCCGGCCACGAGCAGCATCCCGAGCAACACCAGGACCGGTCCGCGGAAGCGGATGGAGGCGACGACGAGCTTTCCCAGCATTGGTTTACCTGAACAGCTCGCTCTTCAAGGCGAAGACACCCTTGACCACGACGCGCTGCCCCTCCTTCAGGCCGCTGAGGACCTGTTGTTCGTTCTCGCTGGCTTGTCCGAGCTGGACGGGGACGGTGCGGACCGTCGTGGGGCCCTCGCTCACGAACACGGTCGGTTGACCATCCACGACGGTCACCGCGCTCGTCGGGATTACGAGCACGGGGCCGGTCGCGGCCTTGCTCGCGTGGATCTCCGCCGTCACCGCCTGCCCGGGGCGCAGGCTCCGGGAGCGGTTGTCGATCTCGATGCGCACGTCGGCGCTGCGGGTGTCGGGGTTGATCTGGGCGCCGATGTGCTCGACGCGCCCCTCGATGCGCAAGTTCGGGTCACTGAGCGGGCTCAGGTACACCTTGTCGTCCACCTGGATGCCGTTGAGGCTGCGCTCGAACACGGCCAGCTCGACCCAGAGGTAGTCCAGGTTCGCGATGCGGAAAGCGACGAGGTCGGCCTCGACGGACTGACCCGTCGAGATGCCGCGATCGATGATGGTCCCGTCGATGGGCGAGCGGAGTGAGTAGCGCCCGAGCGCCGGGTTGCCCTCACCGGACTGCCCGCTCAAGGCCCTGACGCGCTGCTGCGCCGCCTTCTGGAGGGCGTCGTACTTCTTCAGCTCGGCCATCGCGACCTCGGCTTCCCGGGCGGTGGAGAGCTGCCGCTCGAGGAGCTGTTGTTCGCGCTCGGCGTTCATCTTGGCGGCGTCGCGCTGGGCTCCCAGCATGCGCACGGAGGCCTGGGCCTCACCGAGCTCCGCGCTGTCGATCTCCGCGAGGAGCTCGCCCTTCTTGACGTCGTCGCCCTCGAACTTGTGCATCGAGCGCACCAGCCCGCGGAGGCGTGTGCCGACCGCCGCCAGGTGCTCCGGATCGAGCGCCACGGTGCCCACCACCGAGATCACGGGGGTGAGCGGTCCCAGGCGGACCTCCGCCGTCTCGAGCCCGATGCGCTTGGCGAAGGTGTCCGAGAAGGCGATGCGCTCGCCCTCCACCCTCGGTACGTCCGGGGCCACCGTGACGGACGCCTCCGGCTCCGACGAATTGAAGACGAGGACGAGCCCGCCGACGAGGAGCGCGGCTCCACCCAGCCAGGCGAACTTCGGCCAAGGTTTGTTTCGTCGCGTCTGGGTGGTCGTGGCCGGGGTCTCCGGCTCACCGGTCATCTCGATCCCGCCGTCACGTTGGGCTCGCGCGGATGTCATGGCAACTCTCCAGTCAACTGGACCAACTCCCCCAAGAGCGACCACTGTCGCTCGACGATCTCGAGCTTCTGGAGGGCCAGCATGGCCTGATCACGTCGGCTCAGGAGCACGACGAACCAGTCTTCCTTGCCGGCTTGGAGGGTGGCCATGCTCGCCTCGACCGCCTCCTCCGCTGCGGGGAGCGCGACGTCCCTCAGAACCTCGTAGGCCCGCTGATCCTGCCGGAACTGCTGCACGATCCCGTCGATGCGGGCCTCGATGTAGTTCCGCCGCACGTTGCTCTCGGTCTCGGCCCGCAGCTTCTCGGCGTCGGCGCGGGCTCGTTCCCCCTGGCGGGAGCGAAACAGGGGGATTTCGTACGCGATGCCCGCACCGAGCCGGGCCTCGCCGAAGTCTCCGCGGCCGCCCATGAGCATGAGCTGGACCGGTCCCATGACCTCGCGCTCGAGTCGCGCCTTCTGGGTCTCGAAGTACTTGGCTTCCGCCTCGGAGCTCGCCACGGCGGGAGGCAGCTCCTTCGCGATGCGACGGAGATAGGCCTCCAGGTTCACGTCCGGCGGGCTGAGGCCGTCGATGGTGACACCGTCGTAGCGCTCGCCCGTGACGCGGTTCAGCTGCGACAGCGCGGAGGCGAGCCGCCCTCGCGCGTCTTGGAGCAACACCTCGTTGCGGGCGAGGTCCACGCGGGCGATCGTGGCGTCCCGGAGGATGGCGTCCCCCGCTTCCAGGCGCGCCTCGTAGATGTTCGCGGTCGTCTTCGACATCGCGACGAGGTGCTCCAGCACGCGGATGCGCTCCGCGGCCACGAGCGCGGTGCCGTAGGCCGACAACGCCTCCCCATGGGCGGAGGCCTCCGCCGTCTCCAGCGTCGCCTCGTGGAGGTCGACGAAAGCTTCCGCCTCCGCGACGCGGCGACCTCGCTGTCCGGCGAGCTCGAAGGGCAACCAGACCGTACCGTTCCAGTTGATGCCGTCCGTGGTGCCCTGGGTGCCGCGCTGGGCGAGGATCTCGAAGTACGGGTTGGTCAGGGGGGGACGGCGCGCGTCGACGTAGCTCGTCTGGCTGATGTTCAGGGCCGCGTTGCCCAAGCGCACCTGGGGGGCGTGGCTCGCTGCGCGTTGAAGCACGACACGCAGGTGCGGGACCGGCCGTTGGCTGCCGGGGGGCACCACCACCTGCCTGGCGGCCTCCCCCGGACGAGCGCCGCGCGCAGGAGCGGGCGTCGCCTGGGGAGCCGCCGGAGCGGTCGATGGCGCGACAGTCGGCGGCGCCGAAGGCTGGTTCACCTCGGGTTCCGCGAGACTGACGCTGGACAGGAGCGCGGACGCGACGCCCAACAAGAGGGCGGGCACGCGCGACGCGGGGCCTGGGGAGGGGTCGATGGGGGACATCGGGGGGACCGGTGCGCTCGAGAGAATCCGGTCGGGAGCCACGACGACGAGCGATGGCTACGTCGGCCGCGTTCCCGGCAGGCCTCTATAGCATCACATCGACGGGTGTCGGCCAGCACCGACGCAGTATTTGCGTGGATTTTTTGCGAGGATTCTCGGGGAGCGCGTTCCTCGCACCGCGCTTCACCCCGCCTGGGCGCGTTCCGGTACCTCGCCGAGCTCCTCTTCCAGCTCCCGAAGGAGCTTCTTCGCTCGTCGGCTCAGACGCGTGGGCACGTGCACCTCGACCAGGACATGCAGGTCACCTCGACCGCGTCGGTCGAGCCGGGGGAGCCCCTTGCCGCGCACCGTGATCACCGATCCCGGTTGCGTCCCCGCCTCCACCGCCACGGGCACGCTCGTCCCGTCGGGCAGCTCGATGGTCAGGTTGCCGCCGAGGCTCGCCTCGGCGAAGGACACTTTGCGGCGCGTCCCGATGTCGTAGCCGTCCCGCTCGAAGCCGGGCTCCGGGCGCATTTCCACGTCGACGTAGAGATCGCCGGGGGGCGCTCCCGTCGGTCCGGGCATGCCTTGCCCAGGGACCCGCAGACGCTGCCCGCCGTCGATCCCCGCCGGGAAGCTCACGAGCACCTTGCGGGTCTTCTCCACGTAACGTCGCCCATGACAGGACTCGCAGGGCTCCGCGATGACCTCACCCGTGCCCTGACAGCTCGGGCAGGTCGTACTGAACATGATGAAGCCGCGCTGGGTCGTCGCCTGCCCCGTGCCGCGACAGGTCCCGCAGGTGGTCGGCTTGGTGCCAGAGCGGGCGCCGCTGCCGTCGCAGGTCTCACAGGGCGCCTGGCCGCGGATCGCCACCTCCTTCTTGCAGCCGACCATCGCCTCTTCGAGGGTGATGGTGGCCTGCACACGGATGTCCTGGCCGCGATCAGGCCCGCGCCGAGCGGATCCGCCGAACCCGCCACCTCCGAAGCCCCCGAAGAAGTCGGAGAACATGTCCTGGAAGTGGCTGAAGATGTCGCCCATCCCCGCGCCGGAGAAGTCGAAGCCCCCGCCGACGCCCGCGTGACCGAAACGGTCGTACTGGGCGCGCTTTTCCTTGTCGGACAGGACGCTGAAGGCCTCCGTGGCCTCCTTGAACTTCGCTTCGGCCTCCGGATTGTTCTGGTTGCGATCCGGATGAAACTGGAGCGCGAGCTTGCGGTAGGCCCGCCGGATCTCGTCCTCCTGGGCGTCCCGAGCCACGCCCAAGACTTCGTAATAGTCGCGTTTTTCGCTCATGAGCTGATCGGCCCGGTCGGCGGGTGGGCGCCAGCCTACCACCCTCGCTCCTCGGGTCACCCTCCCTCTCGGGGGGCCCGCGGATTTCGGGTCAGGCGGCGCGATGCGGAAGGAACTCCCCGGAGAAACTAAGTCTCCTGCGGTCCCTGTCAACGAGCGGCCCTGTCAACGAGCGGCCCTGTCAACGAGCGGCCCTGTCA
>JAAZAA010000191.1 GCA_012514535.1 Myxococcales bacterium
CTGGTCCTCCGCGGTCCCTTGGGCCACGTGGGCATCAGCCTCGCGGTGACCGGCGCAGGGCTCGCTCAGATGAGCCTCCTCTGGTGGCGGCTGGGCCGGCACCTCCCCGATCGCCGGGGCGCGGAGATCGCGGGCTCCGCGGCGCGGAGCGGCGCGGCGGCCCTCGGCGGGGCGGCCCTGGGCTGGCTCGTCAACCGGGGGCTGAGTGAGCTCGAGCTCCTGGAGCGCGGCGCTCGCCTCGGCGGGCTCGGCGGCGAAGCCCTCAAGGCGCTCCCGGCGCTGGCCGGGAGCCTCGCGTTCTGCGTTGGGTTCTTGAGCGTCGCGGCCCTGCTGAAGAGTCAGGAGCTTGCTACGCTCGCCGGCCCCGTGCTGCGCCGGCTGCGTAGAACTCCCGCGTGAGCGCCCGCTCGTCGTGAGCGCGCGCGGCCCGTCCGTCGCTCGAAGGATCCCCGTGAAGACCAAGAAGAAGAAAAAGAAGAATCCGAGCGGCACGTCTGCCGGCGGCCCCCGCGCTGCGAGCGCACCGGGGCGGCCCTCACTTGCGGGAGCGCGGCCCGGTGCCTCCGGCAAGGGGCCCGTCGCCCGTCCCGGCGATCGCGTCATCGCGGCGGAGTTCACCGCCGGGGCCAAGGCGCCCGACCAGTTTCCACCACCTGCGCTGGTGGAGATCGCCTTCGCGGGCCGCTCGAACGTCGGGAAGAGCAGCCTGCTCAACCGGCTGATGGAGCGCCGCTCCCTCGTCCGGACCAGCTCCACCCCGGGTTGCACGCGACAGGTCAGCTGGTTCGAGGTGGAGTGCGACGACAAGGCCCGCTTCGCCCTCGTCGATCTGCCCGGCTACGGGTACGCCCGCCGCTCGAAGACCGAGCGCACCCAGTGGGGTGAGCTCATCGACTCCTTCCTCCTCGAGCGGCCCACCCTGCGCGGCGTCGCATTGCTCGTCGACGTCCGTCGTGGCTTGGAGCCGGACGATGAGGAGCTGCTCGAAATGCTCGCGACCCCGCCCCGCACCTCGCGGCCGCCCCTCGAGGTCATCCTGGTGGCGACCAAGTTGGACAAGCTCCCCAGCTCGCAACACAAGGTGCGCCTCGCGGAGCTCGAGCGGATCGCGAAGGTGAAGGTGTACGGCTTCTCCGCGGCGACGGGCCTCGGCCGCGTCGAGCTCTGGCGGCGGCTACGCCGCACCGCGGGGTTGGTCCCCGCGTCTATTGGTGTGCCCCGACCCGCGGCGGACGCCAGCCCCTCGGAAACCTCCAGCCCCTCGGAAACCTCGAGCGACGGCGACGCCGAGCGGCGGAACGCCCCGCTCGACGCCACCCACGGGGGCAGGCCGCACGAGGACGCCCTCCACGGGAGCACCGAGCCCCACTGAGCCGTCGCTCGCCGCCCAGGGCATCGTCGCGCCGCCTTCGCGCGGCGGAGCCGCCGCCTTCGCGCGGCGGAGCCCCCCTCAGGGGACGTTGCCGAGCGCCGCCTTGCCCTTGATCTCCCGCTTGCAGTCCTCCCCGACCACGAAGCGGTGCTTCGTGCCCGGTATACTGAAGCGGTAGGCTGGCCCCTTGCGTGCCTCGAAGTACTCGATGCGCGCGCGACCTTTCGTGGGCACGCCCTTCTTCTTGGCGAGAGCCCACAGCTTCTCGGGGCGGCAGCGGGGTTCGGGCAGGGCCGTGGGCGGCTTCGAGCCGCACGGGAAGGACGCGACGTCGGGCTCGGCGCCGATCCCGTCCTTCTTCACCAGGACGTTCTGCCGCCCGCAGTACGTGCGCGTCGGCAAGGTGCCCGGCGCCCGTGGAGGCTGAGCCCCCTGCCCCGGCGCGCTCTGGAACGAGAACCGCACCTTCGAGGCCTTGTCCCGCACGTCGATGAGCCCCTTGGGGGAGACCCCGTCCGCGACGAACCCACGCAGGAGCGGCCGCTTCGTGAGCTCGCGCGCCAGGGGCAGCGCCGCCAACGGATCGATCTTCTCAGGATACCCGATGAGGCCGGTGGTCGTGGGGGGGGCCGGCTCCTCGCTGGTCGGGGGCGTGGACGCGTGCTTGGCCCACAAAGAAAAAAGCATGCTCACACCGAAGGTGGCCGCCACGATCCCGAGACCAACCGCCTTGTCCTTGCGGCGGCGCATTTGGGCTGCCGTGGTCGCGATCACCGGGGGCGCGGAGGTCCTCTCCGCGGGCTCCTGCGAGACTTCCTGCCCCACCGGATCCGTGGCGCCCTCCGCTCCGGGCCGGTCGCGGTGATGGGCCGTGTCGAGATCGTCGATGTCACCCATGAAGGCGGCCCCTATAGCACGCTCCCCCCGGCTTCGAAGCCTCACCCGGGAAATGCCTCTCCCGCGCCTCCCTGCCCCGGGGCGAGGGACGCGAGAGGCCGCGACGAGCCCCTTTCCTGGGCCCCTTTCCTGGGCCTCTTTCACGGCCCCTCGCGGTACGGTGACTCGATCGCGTCGAAAGCGTTGCATGAGGGCGGGGGTCGAGGTATGTACGCCGCGCCCTGGACGCATAGCTCAGTTGGTAGAGCATCGCCTTCACACGGCGGGGGTCACAAGTTCGAGTCTTGTTGCGTCCACCCCTGAAAGCCCGCTGGTTCAGCGGGCTTTTTTCGTTTCTGGGTCCGACCCCGGTGGGCCCTCGCCCCTCACCCCGTCGAGGGCGCCGCCCGGGACGACCGTCCTGGGTGCGCCCACCGATGACGCGGCCGACGACGCCGCCGACGAGGTGGTCGACGACGCCGCCGACGAGGTGGTCGGCGACCGGGGCGCTGACGGCGTCACGGGCTCGAAGAGCACGACGTCGTCGACGGTCACGTGTCCCCAGGGCCCCTCCGCGGCATCGACCAGGGCGACGCGAGCCTCCCTGCCCATGAGATCGGAGACGTCCCAGTAGACCTCACGCAGGTCGGGACGCGCCATCCCGGAGATCCGGCGGACGCTCTCCCCCGCGACGCGGAGCTCGACCCGTGTCGCCTCGCTCCCCCCGCCCGCCACCAACATCCCGAGGGCGGGTCGGTCCACCAGGAAGGGGGGCGACAGGGCCACGCCGCGCGTCCGATCCCCCCAGCGCGGGTGGTACGACGTGAGCACCCCTTCACCGCGACCGTTCACGAAGGGGGCCTGCCCACAGCCCGGCTCCCGGGCAATGCCTCCCTGAAAGCTCACCCCCTCCAGGGACCACCCGTCCAGGTGCTCTTCCTCGAAGTCGAACAGGACGCGCGCGTGACGGCGCTCGACGCGCGGGGCGAGGAGGAAGCGCGGCGCGACGGGCCACCCGGTGATCGTCCACGCGTGGCGGTCTGCGCCGAGGACGTCGACCAACGTGTAGTCGCGGAGCACCGCCTCGATGCCCAACTCCCGCCCATCGAGGAGCACGTAATCCGGTCGGAAGGCGCGCAGGTGTGCGCCCAATGGATCTCCCGCGGAGCGGCCCGCCCACTGGAAATCGTAGAGCGCCTCGAGGTGCAGCTGGTGCACGCCCTTGCCGAGCTCGTGAGCGACCTGCGGCGCCAGAGGGATCAGCACCGTGCCGGGTAGCGCGCTCACGTAGGCTCGCAGGCGCTGCCCCCGCTCCGCCCCCTCGCTCGTGACGTGATATCCCTCGAGGGGGAGCGGCTTCGTCGCCAGGAGCAGGGCCAGGCTGCACAGCGCGCCCCAGCGCAGCACGCCATCGCGCCGATCACCGACGAAGGCCAGCACGTCCGCGCCCACGAGGAGGAACGCAGGGCCAGCGAGCCAGACCGCAGGGAGGAGATTGTTGTGATAGCCGCCCACCTTCGCGAAGCTGGCGAGGCCAAATCCCCACCCGATCGCGAACAGCCCCGCCCAGAGCAGGGAGCGGGGTGTCAGCCGCCCCTGCAACGCCAGGAGGCCACCGAAGATGACCACGAGGGGCCCGTACGGGGCGAAGTCGAACAGCACCCGGTGGGCCTCTCGAAGCCGCGCGCTCGACAGGGAGTGTTCGCTCAGGAGCGTCACCGTGTAGAACCAGTAGTGCCCCTCCGTCGCCCATTGCAGCAACGCTAGGGCGCTTCCGCCGAAGACGCAGGTGAGCGCGGCGAGCCGGGCGCCCCCGCGCCGCGACCGCAGCAGCGCGCACAGGATCACCCAGAGGGCGCCCGGGAGCGTCGATTGTTTCGTCAGCAGCGCCGTGCACAGCAAGAGCGCCGTCACCAGCGTCGCGCCGTGCGGGCTTCCGAGCGCTCCTCCCCGTTGCCCTGCGCGCCCCTCTCCGATCCGCAGCGAGTGCGCCGCCCCGCAGACGAGCAGCCCCATCGCCATGGTGTCCACCCGCACGAGGTCGTACCAGCCGTCGACCACCGCGTAGCCGGCGCCGATGCAGCCCAGAGCGAGCGCCGCGGCGATCAGGGCGCCCCGCGGTCCTGCGGACGCCGCCAGGTAGTGCCGGTACACCTGGCGCGCCAGGACCACGCTGGCCACGACGGTCCAGGTGAAGGAGAGCGCGCGCCCCAGGGGGTGGCTCACGCCGAAGACGGCGCCGAGCCCCGCGAGGAGCGCCGGGTAGCCGATCGGATAGGGGAAGGGCAGGTAGGGCCCCTCCGGCGCAGCGTACACGGGGAGCCCCTCGAGCAGGCGCGTCGACTCGTACAACATGCCGCTCTCCATCCACTCGAGATCGACCCTATGGCCGAGCCTCCCGAGGACGACGCGGCACACCACGACCACGTGAAGGATGCCCGGCACCACGCAGAGGAGGGCGAGCAGGGGCACCAGCCGCCGCGCCCCCTCGCGGGCCGCGCTCAGGGTGCTCGTGCGGCCTTCGAGCTTGGCGACGGTGCCCACGGACATGCTCGTCGCCCATGCGGACGGGGAGGCGGAGAGGTTTATAGGCGCGCCGGGGCGCGATAGGGTCAGGGCGTGTCGCGCCTCCGGGCTTCGTTGCTGACGTTGCTGCTCGCCACCTGCGGGTGCACGACGACCTACCGCTGGACGCCGGGGCATGTGGGGCCTCCGGGCACCCGGGCCCGGAGCATGCAGACGTCGGAGCAGACCCGCTGGGCGCACCTGTTCGTGTTCGGGCTCGTCGGCACGAGCTCCGTCGATTTGCGAGACGTGTGCCCCGGGCCCGTCGGCGCCGGATTGCGCACGGGGATGACCTTCAAGACCACCCTCGTGTCGATCCTCACCCTCGGGATCTACACCCCCCTCGAGCACCGCTTCTCCTGCGTGATCCCACCTCCCGGGCCTCTCACGATCCCCAAGGTGGTGCTCGAAGAGACGCCGTCGTTGCAGCCGGAGCTCGACGACTCGATCGTTCCGCGCGACGCGGAACGGAGCCCGTCGAAGCCCGACGGAGCGCCGGAGCTCGACGATGCCGGGCTCGACGATGCCGGCCTCGACGACGCCGGCCTCGACGCGCCAGCGGGCGACGGGAGCAGCGCGCTGGCGGACGACGAGGGCTCCCCCGACGCCGTGGCCCACGAGCCCTCCGGGGAACCGCAGGACACCGATCCCGTCGCTCCCCAGGGAGACCGCCCGGACCTCGACGCAGACGCTCCGGGGAGCGCTCCGAGATCCGCTCCCGACACCGGCTCGGCACCCCTCCGGGGAGAGGAGGCCCCATGAGGCTCTGGCTCCTCGCCTGCCTGGCCCTCCTGCTCGTGGGGTGCTTTCGGGTGCGCACCCAATCCGGCCTACCGCCGGGGGACACGGCGCCCGACCAGGACTTCCGCTGGTACCACGCGTTCCTCTTCGGGCTCGCCCAGCCCGAAGCCCCCGTGAACCTCACGGAGCACTGCCCCCAGGGCTGGGCGGAGATCGAGGAGCAGACGGACTTCCTCACGGGCGCCTTCGCCATCGGCACCCTCGGCTTCTACACCCCCCATCGGATCACCATCGTCTGTGCTCGGGCCGCGGGACACGACGTGCCCGCGATGTTCGGCTACGACCCGATCCGGGATCATCGCGCTACCTACCCCGCGACCCGCGCGGGAGATCCCCCTCCCCCGCCCCGCCCACAGCGCCCCCTGCCCGCGGCCCCCTGAACCCACCCACCGGCGTACGGGTCAACCTTGGGTCGACCCTCCGGCGCAGACTCCGCTATCGTGTCGAGCCGTGAGGTACTATCTCTCCACGGCGGAGCACACCGTCGCCATCGAGGTGCGTGAGACGGTGTTCGGACAACCCGGCCGCTACCGTGTCACCCTCGGAGACAGGGAGCACGACGTCGAGGTGCGGGGCTCCCACGTGCTCGTCGATGGCCAGGTGGTGCCCTGTGACCTCGACGAGCGCACGGGGCGCGCGCATCTCCGGGAGGGCTCCCTGCCCTGCGTCGTATCGACCCTCGATCCGGCGCTCACGGCGGCGCACGGGGGCGATCGACACCCGGAGCTCCGCGCCCCGATGCCCGGCAAGGTGGTCGAGGTACGGCTCGACGAGGGCGCGCTCGTGGAGGCCGGACAGTGCCTCGTCGTGATCGAGGCGATGAAGATGCAGAACGAGCTCGGCGCGCCGTGCGCGGGGCGGATCACGCGGGTGCACGTCCAGCCGGGGCGCGCGGTCGAAGCCGGCGCCCTGCTGCTCGAGATCGAGAGCGTCAGCGACGAGGCCTGAACTTGCGCAACGTGCGCTGCAGCGCGTTGTGCTTCTCCAACAGGCGCTCAGTGAGCTCCTTGTCGTCCTTGAGGTTCTTTCGCTCGCCCGGATCCTCGTCGAGATCGTACACCCCGAGCACCCGCCCCTGGCTCACGATGAGCTTGTAGGGACCGTCATAGAACGCGAGGCGCTCGCGGTTGTTGGGGGCCTCGGGCATGTCGACGAGCACGAGCCGCTCCTGGAGAGGCTCGTCCGGAGGAGCGAGCACGTCGCGCAGCAACGATTCTCCCCGGACGAAGTTCGGATCTCCTTCGGCGGCGTCGTCGGCGCGCGGGATGGGTTGCCCGAAGGCGTCGAGGATGGTGGGGACCACGTCCACGATGCTGCGCCGGGCCCGAACCCGACGCGGCTCTGCCCCGGGGACGTAGACGATCAGCGGGACCCGCACGAGCTCCTCCCACACCTCGAAGCCGTGCCGGATGAGTCCATGCTCGCCGAAGGCCTCGCCGTGATCGCTGGTGACGATGACGATCGTCCGGTCTGCCGCCGGCCCCGCGGCGATGGCGTCCAGCACGCGCCCCACGTGTTTGTCCACGAAGGCGACCTCACCATCGTACCGCGCGCGCTCGTCCCTGCCGAAATCGAACTCCTCGTGGGGAACGTACTCCGCGTGGGGGTCCACGTAATGCGCCCACAGGTAGAACTGCTCGTCCTTCTCGACGACCTCTTGGAGGCGCTCGATGGCCACGTCGCTGACGCGGTCGCTGTTCACCCGGCGATCGCCTTCGATGAGGATGAGCTTGGGAGCGGCGGTGGTGTCGAGCACGTCGAAGCCGCGCTCGAAGCCGTACGTCTTGTGGAAGAAGTACCAGTAGCCCTGCACGCTGACGGTGCGGATGCCGGCTGCCTGGAGCCGCTCCTGGACGAACTTCTCCTCGGGCGGGAAGCGATCGAAGTGGGACCAGTCGCGCCGCGTCTCGCTCGGGTACTTGCCGATCAACGCGGGCCCGAGGCTCTTGCTGGTGTAGGACGCGAGCGCATAGGCCCGCTCGAACACGGTGGAGCGGGCGGCGAGCTCGTCGAGCCGCTTCGAGAGGGGGCGCTCGTTGCCCATGTACCCGAGGTCCCAGCGGAGGGTGTCGATCGTGAGCAGCACGACGTTCGGGCGCTCAGGCAGGGTTCGGGCCGCGGCTTCACGGACGGCCTCGGACGCCTCCGTCGGCTCGTCCAGCTCCACGGGTTGGGCGTCTCGGCCCGAGCAGTCCTCGTCGATGCCGTTTCCTGGCACGTCCAGCGCCCCGGGATGGATCGCCGGATCCGCGTCGTCACAGTCTCCCCCCGCGAAGGCCCGAGCGAAGCCATCGCCGTCCCCGTCGGTGAGTCCGCGCGCCAGAGGGAGCACCCGCGTCGCCAGACCCGTCGATCTCTCCCAGGCCAGGCCGACGTCCTCGGGCATGCGGTATGCCGCCACGAACCCCAGCGCCGGCAGGAGCGCCAAGAGACCGAAGGCCGCGTGGCGCCGCAGGAACGTGGCCCCGAGGTAGGCGCCCACCGCGAGGAGCAGCACGGAGAGCACCGGGCTCAGGTTCAGCTCGTCCCGGCGCAACACCCCGAACACCTGCCAGGGAGCGGTCCCCCCGCTCGTCTCACCGATCGCCAACAGCAGGGCCACGCCGCCCGCGAAGACGGACGCGCCGATGGCGATCGCCGACGACGACAGCGGCGCCTGGACGCGCCGCGCCAACGCGGCCGCCAACAGGCGCGTGAGGGCGACGAGCGCCACGAGCAAACCAACGGCCAAGAGCGCGAGGCCAGCGCCCGTCGCCGCCGGTCCGAGCCCGGCGACGAGCACCGCCAGGCCCCCGCGAGCGGCCAGGTACAGCCCGCACAAGGCCATCGGACCTGCGAGGACCATTGCCCAACGCGACAGCGACGAATGAGAGAGGCGGCGCCACTCGGCGCGGGGCCCATCGGGGTGCAGCGCCCACCAGCCAGCGCCGACCCCCAGGGCGACGAACAGCGTCAGAGGCCACAGGAGCCCCACCCCGCTGGGGAAGAGCTGCCCCGGGGAGACCTCGAGGGCCGCAGCTCCCGCCTCCATGCGGGCGACCACGCCGCTCGCCAGGGCGGCGCCGGCCGCCGTACCGAGGAAGAGGCGTCCCCAAAAGGGCCATCGCCCCGCCCGTGGGACGGTGGACGTCGTGGACGCTTCGGCGCTCGGAGCGGGCTCGACGGGAGGGCTGGACGACATGCGGCGGTCTTGTAACACGCAGGCGCTCGGGGGGCACCGCTCGGGCGCGCCGGGGCGCGCGCCTCTCCAGAGACTCACGGCTGGGTGAGTCGTCCTCGAGGTCGTCCGCGCTGTCTGCGCGCAGTCGTCACTCCCCGTCGTCGGGGGGGACGCGCGGCCGCCGCGCCAGAGGGTGCGCTCGATCGTAGACTTGGGACAGCTGCTGCAAGGACAGGTGCGTGTAGCGCTGGGTGGTCACCACGCTCGAGTGCCCGAGGAGATCCTGAATGGCGCGCAGATCCGCCCCCGCCTCGAGCATGTGCGTGGCGCAGGAGTGGCGCAGGGCGTGCGGGTGGAGGTCTCCGCGCCCGCTCCCCAGCACGCCGTAGCGCTGCACCAGCTCCTGGACTCGGCGCACGCCGAGTCGGGCCCCCCGCCGGCTCACGAGGAGGGCCCGTGGATCGAGGAACCCGGTCTTCGGATGGGAGAGCTCGGAGCGACGCTCCAGATAGGCGTGCAGCGCCGCGCGCGCGGGGCCGCCGATGGGCACGATGCGCTCCTTCTTTCCTTTGCCGAGCACGCGCATGGTGCCCTCCCGGAGCCGCACGTGCTCCAGATCGAGGTGGACCAGCTCGCTGACACGGAGCCCGGAACCATAGAGCAGCTCGAGGAGCGCGGCGTCCCGGAGCTGCTCTGGAGCGCTGGCGGACGTCTCGCCCTGCAGCGGTGCCTCGACGATCCGCGCAGCGGCGTCGGCGTTGACGAACAGCGGCATCTTGCGGCGGACCTTGGGCGTCTTCATCGCCGCCGCGACGTTCGCGCGCACCACCTCCCGTCGCTCGAGGTACCGCAACAGCGCCCGCACGCTCGCGAGCTTCCGCGCGAGGGAGGTCGACGTGATTTCACGAGACAGCTCGGCGAGCCAGGCCCGGAGCGCCACCTTGTCCACGTCTCCTGGCTCCGCTCCCCTCCCCAGTCGCTCCCCCAGAAAGACCTCCAGCTGAAAGAGGTCCCGCTGGTACGCCGCGACCGTATGCGGGGAGCTGCGCTGCTCGTGCCGCAGGTGCTCGACGAAGCGCTGGATCCAAACGCCGAGCGGCGACATCGGCGCGTCGTCCGCTGCTGCCACCGTGCGCGCGTTCACCCGGCCATGCTACCCCGTGAGCACCACGAACAGCCAACAAGCGGTCCCCGCCAAACACAACGCGAGCGCGAACGAGAGACCGCGACGCTGCACCTCCCCCGCTTCGTCGATCACCCGCCAGCCCGCCCAGGCGAGCCCGAGCAGCAGCGCGCCGAAGCCGAGGGCGAGCAAGCCGATGCGCAGCAGCTTCGCCCCATGGCTGGCGGCGTGGGCCTCCCCCCACGCGGTGCCCCGAGCGCCCCCTTCGACCCCGTTTCCCAGGCTCGCGTCACCCGCGCTCGTGGACGGCTCGGGGCGCGCGAGCATGCCGGCCTCGGCCCTCAGGGCGGCGGCGCGGTTCAAGCGCGCCAGAGCCACCTGCGCCCGCTCCAGCTCCTCCGAGCGGGTCACCCACCAGTGGCTCGTCTGCAGGGCCGCGCTGCGCACGGCTCCCCAGGCGGTGCGCGCGAGGGCATGGCGTCCCTCTGCCTCCGCTCCGCGCGCGATCGCCTCCAGCCGCTGGTAGGCCGCGTCCACGTGCGGCGCGCCCGGTGCATAGGCCACGGCCCCCGTGCGGGCGTGGAGCACCGACGTCTCGAGATCTCCCCGATGAAACGCCTCGTCGCTCGCCCGCAGCGCCCGCTCCCCTCGCTGGATCTCCCGTGCGGTGATCAGCCCCACGAAGAACACCCCGAGCAGCAGGAGCTGCACCGCGCGACGGAGCCACACGGCCATCACCGAGACCACGACGCCCCGCCCTCCCCTCCGCCAAACAGAGCCAGCGTGCTCACAGGAAATCGCGGCGCCGGAAGATGATCGTCGAGAGCGCGAGCAACCCCGCCGACCACGCCACCGCCTGGAGCGCCGCGGCGCCCGTATACGGCCAATAGCTCACCCCCACCGCTTCGCCCGTGAGGAGCGGACGCGGCGGCACGTAGGCCATCAAATTGGGCAACACCTCGCTGAGGATTCCCGCGATCTCCTTGATGGTCGTCCCGAAGACCCGCTCCGGTAACCGCGCCAGGGTGTCCGCGGAGCGGCCCAGCACCACGAACCCCAGCGTGAACAGAGCCGTGAGGAAGGGTGAAGAGAACGACGCGAAGACCGTCGCGATGGCACAAATGACGCACACCTCGAGGAACGTGAGCAGCCCCGCGCCCAGCAGCACGCGCCGATCGTCCGGCGCGTCGACGGCGAAGCTCGCGCCCCAGACGAGCAAGGCCAGCGCGACCGGGATGGGGAGCCAGGTGCGCAGCCGAGGAGCGCGCCACCCGACGAGCGCCGCCGCGGCCACCAACCCGACGGGGACCGTCAGGGCGGTGGTCAGGCCGTCTCCGGCGATGGCCCCGAGGGCGACGAGCAGGAGGCCCGTGTAGGCCGCGACGAAGACGGCCAGGGTGAGCAAGGTGCCGAAGTACTTGCCGACCAGATACTCGGCGCGGTGGAGCGGGCGCGCCAGGATGGGGAAGATGGTCTTCAGCTCGAGCTCGCGGTACAGGCTCGTAGCCCCCAAGATCACGGCCACGAGCACCGCGTAGAGGGACGTGGAGGCCGCGCCCAGGTCGGCCACCACCCGCAGCTGCTCTTGCAACGCGTACGCGCCGACGACGAGGGAGTAGGCGCCAGTCGCCAGCGCGAGGCCGAAGAGCCCGTGCAGGATGCGCGCTCGGACCGCCTCCCGATAGGTATTCAGGGCGATGACGGAAATCCGGTGCAGCATGGGATCCGTTGCGTCATAGCGGAGCGCTCTGCTCCCTGAAAGGGCTCCCCGAAAGGGCTCCCTGAGAGGCAACGGGGGCGGCTCGGAGCGAGCCCGCACGTCGGCTCCGGTGAAAACTCGCTCAATAGCCCGCGAGTTTGCCGAGCCCTTCGAGGAGCTCCGCCTCGTCCGTCTGCCGGGCCCCCCCATGCCTCGCCAGGAGCTCGGCGATGTCGCTCGGCGGGCGCCGCGACAGACGGGGGAAAGGCGGTGACGCGGGTGCGGGGGGGGCCTCGTCGACGCCGGGAGAAAGCACTGGTGCAGCAGGGGCCGGAGCAGGAAGGGCAGACGCGAACTCGGTGGACGCCACGGGAGCGAACTCGGCGAGCTCAGGTTCCGCGGCGGTAGGTGCGGCGAGTGCGACCTCGGAGGAGGCGGGCGCGGCGGGTGTGAGCGTCTGCTCCGGGGTGCCGATCCGGGGAGCGACGGGCGCCCAGACCTGCGTTGGTGTCTCGTCCCGCCCGTCGTCGCCTCCGTCCAGCTGCGTCGATGACCGCAGGGACTCTTCGGGGGGAACCTCGGGCGCGAACACGGCGCGGTCCGGCTCGTCCTGGACCGCCGGGGCGGGCGCGCTGAGCTCGAGGGGCTCCAGAATTTCCTGGGACGGGACTTCCTGCCTGACGGGGACGGCGTCGGCGCGGGGTGGAACCGCCGCGACCGTGGGCGGGACCACCTCGACGCTGGGCGGCGCGGCCTCGGCCGCAGCGAGGATGTGGGACGGCGTGTCCTCGAAGCTCAAAGCCGTCGCTTCGGGGGGCACCTTCGACAGCTCGAGGGGCGGGGACTCTTCGACGGTGATGTCGATGTCGAGCTCGTCCAGCGGGGGCGCGAGCACGGAGTGGATGCGGGGCGGAAATCCGGAGAGCTCCTGCTCCCGGCGCGGCGCCGGGCTCCCTGGCGCTTCTTCGCGAGCCGCGCTCACTGCCGTGGGTGCCGCAACCTCTTCCTGCGACTTCGAATCGTGAGCTTCGGGGAAGCCCCGCGGCCCCGCGGACACGTGCAGCAGTGGCTCGACCGAGAGCCCCCCGCGCGCCAGGGCGCGCTGCGTCTCGCGGCACAAGCGTGCCAGAGACCGCCGCGCGGCCTTGCGGTTCACGGGGACGAGGGCGGCCTCGAGCTCCACCACCAGGTGCGCCAGCCCCGTCACCCCCTGACGTCCTGCGACGCGCGCGAGGTTGGGACTCGGCGAGCGCACCGCCTGCAGCAGGGTCGCCAACAAGCCCCGCAGGCTCCGCTCGACGGCCACCTCCGAAACGTCCCGCGCCACGTCATCCGGGATCAAATCGCCGTGGGCGTCGAGCCGCGCCGTCCAACCGTCCACCACGGGAGCGGCACCCAGCAGCTTGCGCAGGGCGTCGTCCGCCAACCCGAGCACGATGTACCCCGCGCTCTCGGCGACGAAGGAGGTGTCCCCCCGTCGGGACGCCGCCACGATCTCCGCAAGTGATACGCTCATGAGTCCTCCACTCGAACGCGCACGCCCGCGTCCCGGAGGAACGCCTTGGCTTGAGCGACGGTGTAGATGCCGTCGTGGAAAATGCTCGCGGCCAAGGCGGCGTCCGCGCCCCCCTCGACCAGCCCCTCCCGCAGGTGCTCCAGGGTGCCGACGCCGCCGGACGCCACGACCGGGATCCCGACGGCGGACGTGACCTCCCGCAGCAAGGGCAGATCGTAGCCGGCCTGGGTCCCGTCCCGATCCATGCTCGTCAGCAGGATCTCGCCAGCGCCGAGCGCGGCGCCCCGCTGCGCCCACTCGATGACGTCGAGGCCCGTGCCCCGGCGCCCGCCGTGGGTGAACACCTCCCAGCCGCCCTCGGGCTTGCGCCGGGCGTCGATGGCGAGGACGAGGACCTGAGTGCCCCAAGCGCCGGCCACGCGCTCGATGAGGGACGGATCTCGCACGGCAGCGCTGTTGACGCTCACCTTGTCCGCGCCAGCGTCCAACAGCGAGCGCACGTCGTCCGGGCTGCTGACCCCACCACCGACGGTGAGGGGCGTGAAGACGACCTCCGCCGTGCGCGCCACCACGTCCAGGAGGATGCCCCGCGCCTCGTGGGTGGCGGTGATGTCCAGGAAGGTGATCTCGTCGGCGCCGGCCGCGTCGTAGCGAAGGGCGCACTCCACAGGATCCCCTGCGTCGCGGATGTTGACGAAGTTGACGCCCTTGACCACACGGCCCTCACGAACGTCGAGACAGGGGATGATGCGCTTCGCTAACACTCGACTTCTCCCATACGGCAGACCCGCCGCTTTGGACAAAACCTTGCGGATCGGATAAGCACCGCCATGCACACCTGCCGGCGCTGCGGTACGCCGAACCGGCCCGGTCGCAACCACTGCATCGCCTGCGGCGAGCCCCTGGAGGGGCCGGCCCAGCCGCCGGGCCAGACCCTACCCGGGCCGGGCGGCCCCGCAAGCGGAGGCACCGATCAGGCGCCGCCGGAGCCCTCGCCCCCGAAGCCTTCGCCACCGAAGTCCTCGCCGCCCTCCCCACCGACCCCGGCCCAACCAGCCCCGGCCCAGCCAACGCGGTCGCATCGGGGCCGGACGCTGTTGGGGATCCCCCAGCGCACCCCAGGCCGTCCCGCGCCGGGGACCTCTCCGCCGGCTCCACCCCCGGACCTCTCCTCCCGGCCGCCCGAGGCGCCGGAGCCCCCACCCTCGCCTGAGGCGGGCTCGCCCGCGCCTCCCCCCTCCGACGGCGGACAACCCGACCTCGGCGCCCCCGAGACGGGAGCCGCGCTGCCCCGGAGGAGCACACCGTCTCCGACCGCGTCGAGCGGCCCGGCTCCGAGCGCCTCCGCACCGGGCGAGGCCCCGGCATCGGCCCCCCCCAACGGAGCGCCCCCTGAAGCGGCCCCTCCCGCGCCCCCGCCGGTCTCCCAGCCGGCCCAGGGCGCCGCCGCGCCGGAGGAGAGCTCCCCCGACCCGGGCGCCCCGGCCCTCGAGCCCCTGACGCCGCCCGTCCAGCCCCTCCCCCCCGAACCCGCCGGAGGGCCGAGCGCGCCTGCGCCCACGGAGGCGTTCTTCCCTCCCCCACGTCCCGGGCAGCAGCGCACGTCCCTCATCCCCGCGAGAGCCCCCGGCGCGGTCGAGCCCACCATCCCGCCCGACTCCTCCCCCGGGGCCCCGACGGACCGACGCCGCTCCCGCCGCTGGGTGCTGCTCGCCGCGGTCCTGGTGCTCCTCGTCGGCGGAGCCGGCGCCGGGCTCGCCCTCTGGCGCGCGCAGCCGCCCTCCTCGAGCCCCGCGCCGGCGCTGCCGTTCCGCACGGAGGTCCTCGTCGACGTCACCCCCGACGCCACGCAGGTCCCCGCCGTGGACGTCCTCACCCCACCCGGCGCCCAGGTGCGGATCGATGGGGTGCGGATCGATGGGGTGCAGCTCGACCTCCCGGAGAGCCCCGGCGCCGCCCAGGCGACGCGGACTCGCCACCACCTCGAGCTCCCCGAGGAAGCGGTGGGAGAAGCCGCCGACGTCGAGGTCACGGGACGCAGCGTGTCCATCGAGGTCGAGCTGCCCTCGGGGGAGACGGCGAGCACGGAGCTGACCGTGAGCCTCCCCGTCAGCCCCCTCCAGCTGACCACACCCGGCCCCCGCTGGGTCCTCGATCCTGGGTTGCTGCTCGTGCGCGGCACCACGTCTCCCGGGGCGCGCGTGCAGGCCGGCGACAGCCGTGTGCGCGCCGACGACCAGGGGAACTTCCTCTTGCCGGTGCCGACGAAGGCTACGGGCGTGCTCACCGTGCGCAGCACCGCTCCCGGCGAGGTCACGCGCCGTGTCCAGGTGCAGGTCGTCGATCGCGCCACCTTGCCTCCCCCTACGGCGTTCACCGAGCTCACCTCGGGAACCGATACCTCGGGAGCCCATACCTCGGGCGGGGAGCCGCGCCGGGTTCGAATCACCGGCAAGGTGACGGAGGCACGTCAGGAAGCCGAGGGCGTCCTCCTCGTCCTCGAGGTGACCCAGGGCTGCACCAGCAAAGCCCCCTGCCGCGTGGAGGTCCTGCATCCCGTGCGGCTGGATCCGGCGCGCCTCCGCAGCACGAGCTCCCGGGATCAAGGCCCGAGCTACGGGCCCGGTCGGCAGCTGGACGTGGTGGGAGAGCTCCTCTCCAGCGGAGCCCGCCCCCGACTCCTCGCCGAGGCCCTGGTGCCACGCTGAGGGGGACATTCCGGACCTCCGCCGGGCCAGGGGGACGGGGCGCGGGGCACGTCCCCCTGGCAGGCGGTCGCGCCACGACCTATATTGTGGCCCATGATTTCGATTACCCCGCTGGCTGCCGAGAAGGTCAAGGAAATCGCTGGCTCAGAGGGCCTCGAGGGCCAGGGGCTCCGTCTGCGCGTCATCGGCGGTGGCTGCGCTGGCTTCCAGTACGACTTGTACTTCGAGGACAAGCCCACCGACATGGACGAGCAGTTCGAGTCGAACGGCGTGCAGCTCTTCGTCGATCCGCTGAGCTTTCAGTACCTGGACGGCACCGAGATCGATTACGTCGAGGGCGTGCAGGGCTCGGGCTTCAAGTTCGGGAACCCGAACGTGAGCGGGACCTGCGGCTGCGGTTCGTCCTTCAGCGCGTGAAGAGCCCGCGGCCGAAGGCTGCGTGAGCCGACGAGGGGACGGCTCGCGCAGCGACCTCGTGCCCACTCGGTGCCGGTCGACCAGATTCGGCACGTCGCGCGCAACCAAAGACGGGGGCGCTGCGTACCTGGTGCGTGCCCATGGAAACCGTCGCTCGCGCCCCTCGCTCTTCCGATCCGACCGATCCCACCGTTCGACGTTTCATCAGCCAGGCCAACGCTGCCCCCCGTCTGACGCGAGACGAGGAAGAGTTCCTCGTCGCTCGTTGGCAACGACACGGCGATGAGGCGGCCAAGGACGAGCTCGTGCGCTGCCACCTGCGCTACGTCGTCTCGATCGCGCTCAAGCACCGCCGCTACGGCCTGCCCGTCGCCGACCTGCTCTCGGAGGGGAGCTTCGGCCTCGTGCGCGCCCTCGAGCGCTTCGATCCCACCCTCGGCCACCGGTTCGTCACCTACGCCGCCTACTGGATCCGGGCCTACGTGCTCGGTTACGTGCTGAGCCACTGGAGTATGGTCGGGGTCGGCGTCCGCTCGAAGCACTTCTTCAAGCTGCGCCGCGAGCGGAGCCGCATCGAGAGCCTCGTCGGCGAGGGCGAGCACGCGCGCGCCTTGCTGGCGGAGCGCACCGGCATCCCCGAGGATCGCCTGGAGAGCATGCTGCGGCGCCTGGACAGCCGCGACGTGTCTCTGGACGCCAAGCCCTTCGCGGACGCCTCCCTCACCATCGGCGATCAGCTCCCCGCCAACGAGCTCCTGCCCGACGACCGGCTCGAGCGGGAGAGCGACGGCGCCTGCGCGCGGCTCCTCGTCCGAGAGGCCATGAGCAGCCTGGATCCCCGTGAGCGTTTGGTGATTGAGCACCGCCTGCTCGCGGACGACGACGAAGAGCGCACCCTCGCGGATCTCGGGCGCGAGCTGGGCATCAGCCGTGAGCGCGCCCGGCAGCTCGAAGCTCGCGGCAAGGAGAAACTCCGCGTTCGGATCCAGGAGCTCTCCCGCGCCGGACGCTGCGCCAAGGCGGCCATGTTCGCCGCGTGACGAGGCGCCGCGCGGCTGCTCCGTCTCGCGGCCCAAGTCCGAGCTCACCTTCGTTCGCGCCAGGCGCCATGCTACGGTGAGGCTCGACCGAGCGGCTCAGGCGATCGCCGGGCAGCGCGTCCCTCGGGAGGCGTTGCCGGGAGGAAAGTCCGGGCTCCGCAGGGCAGGATGCCGGGTAACGCCCGGTGAGGGTGACCTCGAGGAAAGTGCAACAGAAAACAAACCGCCGAGCTCCCTCCCTCGGGAGGTGCGCTCGGTAAGGGTGAAACGGTGGGGTAAGAGCCCACCGCGCCGGCGGTAACGCAGGCGGCTAGGCAAACCCCATCCGGAGCAAGGCCAAGAAGGAAGCGCCCGAGAGCTGCCCGCTCGATGCTTCCGGGTAGGCTGCTCGAGCCAGCCGGCGACGGCTGGCCTAGAGGAATGATCGCCAGGGTGCTCGGGGTGACCGGAGCACCTCCACAGAACCCGGCTTACGAGCCACTCGGTCCACGCCAGCTCTCGAGCTGGCGTGATTTCTTTTGTGCTCGTGGGCGCTCCGGTCCTCGCACGCGGGGGGGCCGGACGCACGGAGTCTCACGCACGGAGTCTCACGCACGGAGTCTCACGCACGGAGTCTCACGCACGGAGTCTCCCCGACCGCTCACTGCGCGGCGAAGACGAAGGGCACCTGCACCGTCGTCGTGCCGCTCGACGGGGGAAACGTCCACCCTCGCACACGACGGCTGATGCAGCTCCCCAAGCCGGGATAGCCCCGAGGATCGCCATCGGCGCTCGCCCCCTGGACCTTGCCGTCGGCGCCGACCGTGATGCTCACCGTGACGCGCGCGGTGGTGGGTGCGCTGGGATCGCGTGCGTCGAGGGCTGGCTGCCAACAGCTGCGGCGGACGCTCGGAGTGAAGCGGCTCACGGTGCTCTGGATCTGGCTCGTCGAGAGCGGCTGCGAGGCGGTCCCCGCGCCCTCCGTCGCTGGCCCCGCCTGGGGCCCGGAGTTCAGCCCCTTGAGGCCCGAGAGCCCGCTCAAGCCCACCTGGGTGGTGTCCGCGGGCTTCGCCTTCGTGTTGGTCCCCTGCTGGTTCGTCGCCGCCTTCCCGGCCACTCGCTGCGGCACGTCGTTCGACGCGACCGGCTCCGGCTCCACCTCGGGCTCCGCCTCCGGCGGCGGCACGTTCTCGGCGGGCGCGGGCTCCGTCGGGACGGGGACCTCCACGACCTCCCGGATCACCTTCGTCTTTTCCCCACCGAACACCACGAACCCCATGGCGAGCCCGAACGCCACGGCGACCGCGATGGCGACCAGGGCAACCGGCGAGAAGCCCGAGCGGCTTCGACCGATCGGAACCAGCGGCTCTTCCTCCGAGCTCGCCTCCGGGCTGGGTGACGTCGGTCGCACCACGGCCGCCGTCGTCGACGGCTCCTCCGGGAGCGGAGAGGTCTCGGCGGCACCCACTGAAGACGGCGGAGAGGCGCCGGGCGCAGACGGGGATGGCGCAGCGGAGGGCTCCGAGGGCCGCGCGGCAGCGGTCTGCCCCTCCGACGGCGACATCCCCTGCGCCTCCTGGACCAGCGCCGCGAGCTCGGGGAACTTGCTCACCGGCAGCCAGTCCTCGAACCCCTCCCGCCACACCAGGCTCTCCAGGCTCACGGAGCCCGCCGCGGCGTGGTTTCGGATCTGCTCCGGCGTGAGGGGCCCTGTCGGCGTCCCGTCGATCCCCACGAACCACTGCTCGATGAGCGCGGGCGGTTCGCTGAAGGTGGGCGCCAAGGACGCCCGCCCCGAGGCGGGAACGGCGCCTGGGCGGGGCTGGGCCCCTCCACCCTCGGGGCGCCCGCCGACGACGGATTGGAAGGCTCCAGCGAGGGCGCCGGGGCTTCCCGAAGGCCGCGGCCCCGATTCGAGCTCGCTCTGAGGAGGGAGGGAGGCCCAGCGGTCCTCCAAGGCCGGCGACGGCACGGACAGCCGGCTGGTCGACAGAGCCGGGCTGGACACGGAGCTCGTCGAGGTCGGGCCCGACGCGGGGGTCGCGCTGGGAGGCGCGGAGGCCGCGGGGGCGACAGGCTCCTCGAGCAGCGCCGCCGCGGCGGCCTGTCCCCGCCCGGTCGGGGTGGTGCGACGAGGAGAGGGCGTCGCCCGGGGAGCGGTGGCGGAATGCGGCGTGGTGGCCGAGGCTGCGGTCACGCTCGGGCGCGGCGTGGCGCTGAGCCGCGGCGCTCCGCTGGGACGCGGTGAGGCCACGCTGGGGCGCGGCGTGGCGCTGAGCCGCGGTGCACCGCTGGGACGGGGCGCGGCCACGCTCGATCGCGGAGGCGCCGGCCGCGGCGCAGGCAGGCTCGCGCGTCCGCCCGCAGGTTGCGGTGCGGACAGGCTCGCGCGGGCGCTCGGGGGTCGCGGCGCAGGCGCGGTCGCTCCCCCTCCGAGCCCCATGCCCGAGATGGGGATGACGTGACCGCACTTGCGGCACTTCATCTTCAGCTGGCGGCCCGCGACCTTCTCGTCGTCGATCTGGTACTTGGCCTTGCAGTTCTGACAGACGAACTTCATGCGAGGAGCGACGGGGGCAATCCGACCCTGGATGACATGGGCGCCGACGTGCGTGCTCCCCGACCAGCAGCGCCCGGGGAGCGCTAAAGCAGACTCAATAGCTGCTTCTTGATTGTCTGGCGAGTGTCTTCGTCGGGCGCCACGGCCAGGGCACGTTGCCACATCTCCGCGGCTTTGTTTCGAAAGCCGGCCTTCTGGTAGAGGATCGCCAGGTTCTTGACGGCCGGGAAGTGCCGCCCGTTGATCTCCACGGCCTGCTCGAGGGCCGTGATCGCGTCGAACACCTGCCCTTTGCGACCGTGGAGCAGGCCCAGGTGGAAGTGCAGCCGATAGGCGAGCGGATCGATGCCTACACCGCGTTTCAGATGCTCGATGGCGGTGTCCACGTCACCAGCGCGGTACGCGGCCACTCCCGCCATGAGCGCGTCCTGCGCCTCCTTGTGCATCTGCTCCACGTCGGGCGCCGGGCGCGACGCCGACCCCTCGAGGGCGGCCTCCACCGCGTCGACGACCTGGTGGATCTTGAAGGGCTTCTCGATGAACGCCTCGACGCCGCAGCTCTCCTTGAGATCCTCCGCGTAGTGCCAGCCCCGGTAGACGGCGCTCACCATGACGATCGGGGTCGACCCGTAGCGCTTGCTCCCCTTGATGCGGCGCGCGATGTCGAAGCCGTGCACCTCGGGCAACATCGCGTCGAGGACGATCAGATCCGGCGCGTGTTCCTTGACCATGCGCAGCGCGAGATGCCCCGCGTCCGCCTGCAGGACCCGATAACCGCGGTTGCTCAGCAGCCGCTCCAGCATGCGCCGGATCTCCGCTTCGTCGTCGACGACCAGGATCGTCCGTGAGCCCGGGGGCACCGCGCTGCGGCGCTTCTCCGGGACGTCCGTCACGACGCTGAGCTCCTCGGACAGCGCGCCGAAATCCTCGTCACCGACCTCCGCCAGACCGATGTCGCCGGAGAACGACTCGGGGCTCACGCTCGGGGCCCGCGTGGACTGCGAGGGGACCTCGCTCGGGCGCAGCGCCTCCTCGGCGGTCTCCCACTCGCCGCCCCCGCGCGGCCGCCCTTCGAGGTCGATGCCGAGGCGATCGAGCGTCTCCGCCGGACAGCGCGGCCCCACGTAGTACCTGTCTCCACGCGCTTGCCGCGCGTAGGCCTCCTCGATCACGCGCGCCAAGGGCGTCTCGAGGGCGACGTAGGGGTAGACCTTCTTCCCGGTGACGAACTCGAGCTCGTCGATGACCTTGCGCTCCTTGGGGTTCGCCATGGCGACGAACAGGCGATCACCCCTGGAGAGCACCGGCAGGATCAGGTGCTTCTCGGCGATCTCCTTGGGGAGCAGCACCAGGTCGGCGAGGTTCACGCAGACCTGCTCCAGGTCGATGCCTGGGATGCCGTGCTGCTCACTGAGCGCCTTCAGCGCCGCCAGACCGCTGATGGTCCCGTGCTCCGTCAGCCGAGACGCCAGGCGCCCCCCGGACTCGCTGAGCGCCTGCTCGAGCTGGTCGGGGGTGATGGCCTTCTGCTTCAGGAGGATGCGCCCGAGTTGCTTTTTGTCTGCCATGCACCGGTCCGGTAGTCAGACGATACAGCAACTGGTGGCCCTGACGCTATGCTCAGGCCGACTCTCCGAGCTCCCGCAGCGTCGCCGCCGCCCAACGCTCGTAGGCGCCGTCGAGGATCGCCCGGCGCGCCGCGGCCACGAGCCTCGCGTAGTAATGTAGGTTGTGCAGGGACAGCAGGCGATGCACGAGGATCTCCCCCGCCAGGTAGAGATGGCGGAGGTACCCCCGCGAGTAGCCCCCGACGCAGGCCGGGCAGGGACAGTCGGGATCGAGCACGGACCGATCCGTGCGGTGGCGCGCGTTCTTGATGACGAGCTTCCCCCCCGGGACGAACACTTGACCATTGCGGGCGTTCCGGGTGGGCATCACGCAGTCGAACAGGTCGATGCCCGCTCCGATGGCCCGGACGAGGTCGGCGGGGGTGCCCACGCCCATCAGGTAGTGGATGCGCTCGGGATCCATGCGGGGCGCCACCTGGGCGAGGGCGCGGTGCATCTGCGCGGGGGGCTCCCCCACGCTGAACCCGCCCAGGGCGATGCCGTCGAAGGGCAACGCCTCGAGCTGGCGTAGGTGCTCGAGGCGGAGCTCCACGTCGGTGCCGCCCTGGACGATCCCGAACACCGCCTGCCCCGGCGTCCGCGCCCGTAAGCAACGCTCGCCCCAGCGGGTCGTGCGCGCCATGGCCTCGAGCACCACCGAGCGGGCGGCCCCTCCCGGAGGGCAGATGTCTAGCTGCATCGCGACGTCCGATCCGAGCAGCCCCTGCACGCGCATCGACTCCTCCGGGGACAGCAAGCGCCGCGAGCCGTCGAGGTGCGAGGCGAACTCCACGCCCTCTTCGTCGACCTTCGTCCGTTCCGCCAGGGAGAACGCCTGAAAGCCGCCCGAGTCCGTGGCGATCACGTGGGGCCAGCGGCTCATCTCGTGCAGCCCGCCGAGCTCCGCCACCACCTCGGGGCCGGGGCGCAGCCACAGGTGGTAGGTGTTCATGATGACCATGCGCGCTCCGGTCCGCGCGACCTCCGTCGGGTCGAGCGCCTTCACGCCGCCCTGCGTCCCGACGGGCATGAAGGCGGGCGTCGGAACGACACCGCGGCGGGTGTGGAGCACGCCCGCTCGCGCCGCGCCGCTGCGGGCCACGGTCTCATAGCGCGTCACGACAGACGCTCCGGCAACCACATCGCGTCTCCGTAGGACAGGAACCGGTACCGCTCCGCGATCGCAGCCTGGTACGCCTCGAGCACCCGTGACCTGCCGGCGAACGCGGAGACGAGGGCCAGCAGCGTGCTGCGGGGCATGTGGAAATTCGTGAGCAAGGCGTCGACCACGCGGAACTGGTATCCTGGTTGAATCAGCAGCCGAGTCGCCCCAGCGGAGGGGCGGACGTACCCGATCCGATCGGGATCCGCCGCGGCCTCGAGGGCCCGCACCGCGGTCGTCCCGATCGCCACGACGCGCCCGTTGCGCGCCCGCACCTGCGCGATGCGCTCGGCGAGCTCTTCGGAGACCTCGAGCTCCTCCGAGTGCATGTCGTGCTCGTCGAAATCCTCTGCGCTCACCGGACGGAACGTGCCGACCCCCACGTGGAGCACCAGCCGCCCCACCTCGACGCCCCGCGCTGCCAGCCGCTCGAAGGCGCGCTCCGTCAAATGGAGGCCCGCCGTCGGCGCCGCCACCGAACCCAGCTGGCGCGCGAACACGGTCTGGTAGCGCTCCGCGTCCGCGGCGTCCGCGGCACGCCGGACGTAAGGAGGCAGCGGCATGGAGCCGAGCTCCTCCAGGCGGCGTTCGAAGGCGTCGACGGCGGCTTCTCGACCGTCTCCGCGCCAGGCGCGCACCACCAGGGTGCCGTCCCCTTCCCGCTCGACCACCTCGAGCCAGCTCAGCTCCGGGCCCGGCTGCTCCGGCTCGAGGCGATCCCCGGGGCGCAGGGGACGGTTGGCCCGTCCGAGGGCTCGCCAGGTCCCGCGCGGCGTCGGCCCGAGCAAGAGGAGCTCGACCTTGCCGCCGCCCCAGCCCGGTCCCAGCGCGGGTCGACGACAGAACAGGCGCGCGCGACGTACCCGCGTCTCGTTCAGGACGACCAGAGAGCCCTCGGGGATCAGCTCCGCGAGCTCGCGCACCCGGCGGTGCTCGATGCCCTCGCGTCCGAGGACCAGCATACGGGCCCCGTCTCGCTCCGACGGCGGGCGCTGGGCCACGAGCTCGTCGGGGAGCGCATAGTCGAACAGGTCGGCTCTCACGGGGCGTCAGCGACCGTCGTAGGTGATGCCCAGCCGGGTCATCTTCCGCCACAGGGTGGTGGGACTGATGTTCAGGGCCTCGGCGGCCCGCTCGCGGCTCCCGTCCGCGGCGCGTAGCGCTCGCTCGACCGCCTGCCGCTCCGCCTCGTCCACGATGTCCGCCAGGGTCTTCGTGCCGGTGCTCTGGGTCGGCTGCCGCGCGGCCTCCGGCAAGATGTCGTCCACCGTGATGACCCCACCGGTCGCCAGGGCCACGGCCTGCTCCACCATGTTCTCGAGCTCGCGGATGTTCCCCGGGTAGGAGTACTCGAGCAGCCGGTCCATCACGCCCTCCGCGAGCTTCGTGCGGACCCCCATCTTCTGATTGTACTTGTTGATGAAGAACTCCACGAGCAGCGGCACGTCCTCGCGGCGCTGACGCAGGGGCGGCAGCGCGAAGCGCGCCACGTTGAGCCGATAATAGAGGTCCTCGCGGAAGCGCCGCTCCTCCACGGCCTCCGTCAGCTCCACGTTGGTCGCCGCGATCACGCGGATGTCGACCTTGATGGCCTTGTTGTCGCCCACCCGCCGCACCTCGCCCTCCTGGATGGTGCGCAGCAGCTTCGCCTGGAAGCTCAGGGTGGTCTCCGCGATCTCGTCGAAGAAGAAGGTGCCGCCGTCCGCCTCCTCGAAGAGCCCCTTGCGGGCCGAGACAGCGCCGGTGAAGGAGCCGCGGGCGTGGCCGAACAGCTCGCTCTCGAGGAGCGTCTCCGTGATCGCGGCGCAGTTGATCGGCACGAAGGGCCGGTGGGCGCGCCGACTGTTCGCGTGCACCGCCCGCGCGATGAGCTCCTTGCCCGTCCCGCTCTCGCCGGTGATGAGCACGGTGGTGTCCGTCGGGGCGATCCGGATGACCCGAGACAGCACGTTCCGGATCGCCTCGGAGCGGCCGATGATGTTCTCGAACCCGTAACGCTCCTTGAACTCCTGGGCGAACGCCTCCACCTGCCCGCGGAGCTTCCGGCTCTCCAGCGCCTTGAACACCTTCATGAGCAGCTCCTGCTCGTTGAAGGGCTTCTGCAGATAGTCGAAGGCGCCGAGCCGCATCGCCTCGACCGCGGACTCGATGGTGCCGTAGGCGGTCATCACGATGACCTCACTCTTGGGCTGCGCCTCGCGCACCGCCTTGAGCACGGCCATGCCGTCGGGCTCACCCATGCGCAGATCCGTGATCACGAGGTCGTAGGCCTCCGCGGCTCCCGCCTCGACTCCGCGCACGCCGTCCTCGGCCTCGTCCACCTCGTAGCCCGCGCCTCGCAACATCATGGCGAGCGTGGTGCGCATGTTGCGCTGATCGTCGACGACCAGGATGCGCACGGGGCGCGAGCTGGCCTCACGCGGAGACAACGGTTGTTTCGACTTGGTCGGCACTGCGGGGCCCATCCTGCAGAAAGCGAAGGATTTCTCAACAGAACCCACGATTTCCGCGCGCCCAGCGCGAAAACCTCGGGGATGCGTCAAGGGTGGCGCAGAACGGCCCCCTTGTCGCGGCACCCGGGACACGTGGCTCGAATTTCTGGCCTCCTTCACCTCGCCCTGGGCCTCCCACCAGCGCCCCTGCCCTGCTCCGCCCCGACACCGCCCGCCGACACCGCCCGCCGGCACCGCCTGCCGGCACCGCCCGCCGACACCAGCCCGACAGGCCCTGCCCACGCAGGCTGCCCCGCGCCGCCTCCGCCCCTCCCCCCAGCGCCGACGCGCCGGGGCGCGACACGCCGCGTTACCGATGCTACAGCGTCCGCGGCTCGCCGGAGGGCGGGCCCGGGTGGGCCGTGCGGCGCCGCAAAGGAATCGAGCGCCCAGGAGGGATCGGACGTGGCTCGCAGCGGCGGTCGGTTCCCCGGGAAGGTCGCTCCTGGCGGTTCGGCATGAGGCCGAGGTGAACCGCTTCGACGAGCACCGCAGCGGCACCCGAGCGGAGCATGGAGAACAAATGACGGTACCGAGTCTCATCGAGCAGATTGGCGGAGACGGCAAACGAACCCAGGTCATCGAGGATGCGGTGCGCGTCCTCGACGCGGAGGTCGCCGGGAAATCGGGCCTCGGGGGTATGGCGGTCCAGGGGGCGTATCGCGTCGTCAAGGGCGTAAGCCCCGGCTTCGTGACCCAGGTGGTGGATCACCTGCTCGACGATTTCCTGCGGGCGGTGGATCCCGTCTATCAGGAGGCGGTCGAGAAGGGCGTGCCCCCCGCGACCTACCTCGTCCAGAACGGGCCGCGGGTCGCGGACGGCCTCCTCGCGGTCACGGATGGCCGAGCTCAGCGCAGCGGACGCGCCATGTTGCGCAAGACCTACGACAAGCTACGCCCCAGCGCGAAGAAGCACGTGGAGGCGGCCATGCCGAGGATCGGCGAGCTGCTCGAGCGCCACGCCCAAACCCGCCCCTGAACGGACGGGAGGTAATTTCCCCGCCGACGTCCGGACCTCGAAGCCCGCGCCGCGGGAGGCCCTCGAGGGTCGGTCCTCTTGCCGAACCGGCCCTCGGGGACCAGATCTCATATTCCCCATCGGATAAGTCTGGTATAGCTCCCCACCACTTGGACTGGAGCCCCCCTTGGCCCAGCCCGGAATGGAGTAGGTCGAGAAAATGACAACCGAGGCGGCAGTCCCGTCGTCCCCCCTGGAGAGCTCCCCCGCGGAGGGGCTCGTCGATTCCGCGCCCCGCCGCAAGCTGCGGGGCGCTGTCGTGCGCTTCGCCGGTGACTCCGGCGACGGCATGCAGGTGACCGGTAGCCAGTTCACGTCGTCCACCGCCCTGGCGGGCAACGATCTGGCGACATTTCCTGATTTTCCTGCGGAGATCCGGGCCCCCGCCGGCACCACCTATGGCGTCTCCGGGTTCCAGATCAACTTCGCCTCCGAGGACGTGTTCACCCCGGGCGACGCGGCGGACGTGCTCGTCACCATGAACCCGGCGGCCCTGAAGACGAACCTCAAGGATCTGAAGCGCGGCGGGTTGTTGATCGCCAACAGCGGGGCGTTCTCGACAGCGAACCTGAAGAAGGCGGGCTACGCGACGAACCCCCTCGAGGACGGGAGCCTCGACGGCTACGAGCTGCTGACCATCGACATCACCAAGAACACACAGGCGGCGGTCAAGGAGTCCGGGCTCTCGAACAAGGAGTCGAACCGCTGCAAGAACTTCTGGACCCTCGGTCTGATGTTCTGGATCTACGGGCGCGACATGGCGCCCACGATCGACTGGATCGAGAAGAAGTTCGCCAAGCAACCCGAGGTGGCCCGCGCCAACGTCCTCGCCCTGAAGGCGGGGCACGCCTACGGCGAGACGGCAGAAATCTCGCATTACCGCTACGAGGTGCCCAAGGCGCCCGTCGAGCCGGGCCTGTACCGGAACATCGGCGGGAACATCGCGACCGCCTGGGGCCTCGTCGCTGCTTCCCAGCTCGCCAAGCTCCCCCTGGTGCTCGGCGCCTACCCGATCACGCCGGCGAGCGACGTGCTCCACGAGCTGAGTCGCCACAAGCAGTTCGGGATCTCCACCATCCAGGCGGAAGACGAGATCGCGGCGGTCTGCGCGGCCATCGGCGCCTCGTACGCGGGCAACATCGGCGTCACCGCGACCAGCGGGCCCGGTATGGCCCTCAAGGGCGAGGCCCTCGGCCTCGCGGTGTCGACGGAGCTCCCGCTCGTCATCATCAACATCCAGCGCGGCGGCCCCAGCACGGGGCTCCCGACGAAGACCGAGCAGGCGGACCTGCTCCAGGCCATGTACGGGCGCAACGGCGAAGCCCCCGTCGCGGTGCTCGCGGCCCAGAGCCCCGGCGACTGCTTCTACATGGCCATCGAGGCGGTCCGACTGGCGACCAAGTACATGGCCCCCGTGATCCTGCTCACGGACGGCTACCTCGCCAACGGGACCGAGCCCTGGAAGATCCCGGACGTCGCGGATCTGCCGCGGCTCGACGTGCAGTTCCGCACGGATCCGGAGGGCTTCCACCCGTTCCTGCGGGACCCGGAGACCCTCGCGCGGGCGTGGGCCATCCCCGGGACTCCGGGCCTCCGGCACCGCATCGGCGGCCTCGAGAAGGACTACGACTCCGGGCACATCTCCTACGACCCCGCCAACCACGAGCGCATGTGCAAGGTGCGGGCGGAGAAGATCGAGCGCATGGCCCGGGACATCCCCGAGCAGACCATCGAGGAGGGCGTCGACAGCGGCAAGCTCTTGGTGGTCGGCTGGGGCTCGACCTACGGCGCCATCCGTGAGGCGGTGCGACGCTGCCGAGCCCGTGGCCTCGACGTGTCCCACGCCCACGTGCGTTACCTCAACCCGCTGCCGCGCAACCTCGGAGACGTCCTCGGGCGCTTCGAGCGCGTCCTCGTGCCCGAGCTGAACCTGGGTCAGCTCTCGCTGCTGCTGCGCAGCCGTTACCTGGTGCCCGCGGAGAGCTACCCGAAGATCCAAGGGCAGCCGTTCCGCATCGCCGAAATCGAAGACAAGATCCGCCAGCTGCTGGAGAGCTAATCACATGTCGAACGTCATTCAGCCGGCACAGCTCACTCGTAAGGACTTCGCCACGGACCAGGACGTCCGCTGGTGCCCCGGGTGCGGCGACTACTCCATCCTGGCGAACGTGCAGCGGGTCATGCCCGAGCTCGGGATCCCCCTCGACGACATCGTCTGGATCAGCGGGATCGGCTGCAGCAGCCGATTTCCCTACTACATGAACACCTATGGGTTCCACACGATCCATGGCCGGGCTCCCGCCATCGCCCTGGGCGTGAAGGCTGCCAACCCCAAGCTCAGCGTCTGGCTGGCCACGGGGGACGGAGACGCCCTGAGCATCGGTGGCAACCACCTGCTGCACTGCCTGCGGCGGAACCTCGACGTGAAGGTCCTCTTGTTCAACAACAGGATCTACGGGCTCACCAAGGGGCAGTACTCCCCCACCAGCGAGGTCGGGAAGATCACCAAGAGCACTCCCCTGGGCAGCACGGATCAACCCGTCGATCCGGCGAGCTTTGCCCTCGGGGCCCACGGCAGCTTCGTCGCTCGCTCCATCGACACGGAGGCCCAGCACCTCACCATGGTGCTGCGCCGCGCCGCGGCGCACCGCGGAACGGCCTTCACGGAGATCTACCAGAACTGCAACGTCTTCAACGACGGCGCCTTCGAGTCGTTCCGCTCCAAGGAGCACCAGAAGGAGCGGCAGCTGTTGGTCGAGCACGGGAAGCCGCTCCTGTTCGGCGAGCAGAACGACAAGGGCCTCCGCTTGAATCCAAGGACGCTGGGCCTCGAGGTCGTCACCCTCGGCGCGCCCGACGCGAGCGGAAACGTCGTCACGGAGCAGGACGTCCTGGTCCACGACGAAACGAACCCCGCGCTGGCCTACCTGCTCGCCCGCATGCCATTCCCGGAGTTCCCGGTGGCCCTCGGGGTGCTGTTCGCGGAGCAGCGACCGACCTACGACGCCAGCCTCTGGGAGCAGAACGAGCGGGCCAAGGCCGCGCAGCCGGCGGATCTCGGGGCCCTGCTCCGCTCTGGAAACACCTGGCAGGTGTGACACGATGTCGGGTCCGCCTGGCGTCCAACGGCGAGTTGGGCTAGGAGGCGGACCCGATTTCGTGGGTCGGGTGCACTCGGCCGGACCCTCGTCGCAAGCCCAGGAGGAGCTAGTCATGTCCACCCCCCAAGATGCCCGCGCCCGGCGCCGCCAGAAGGCCCGCCGCACCAAGAAGAACGTCGAGTGGGCCCTGAAGCGCGCCGCAGAGAACGACGCCGCAGGCAAGCCCAAGACGCCCCCGAAGACGGCCACTTGACCGTCCGTCGGGACCCAGCGTGACCGCCCGTCTCCTCCATCGGGGACGGGCGGTGCCGCTTTGTAGGGGCGCCATCGCCGGTCTCTCGACTGGACCAGGACCCACGCGGCTCCCCGACATCGCGTCCCTCGGGAAGCCCCCCACTCGCTGACCACGGCGAGACTCGAGCGAGTCGACGCCTCGAGACGGCATCTCGGACCAGCGCCTCGGACCAGCGCCTCGAAGGGAGACACGGCCACCTCGCGGGCCCAGGGTCGACAGGGGGCGCGACCGGACCCAAGATTTCCCAGAGCGAAACACTCCCCATGGCGACCAAGAAGACCGAAAGCCCCGAGTACGAGGGCGATCTCGCGACGAAGGAACGTCCCAAGACGGACAAGCCGCGCAGGTACGTCGTGGTCTTCCACAACGACGACTACACGACCCAAGAGTTCGTCGTCGAAGTCCTCATGCGTTTTTTCCACAAGGACATCACGGAGGCCACGCACATCATGCTCCAAGTGCACCGTCGGGGTTGGGGCGCCGTCGGCGTCTACACTCGGGACGTGGCCGAGACGAAAGTGGAACAGGTGATGGCCTGCGCCAGGCAGAACGGTCATCCTTTGAGATGCACGGCGGAACCTGAAGGCTTCGAGGGGTACCAATGAAGGTCAGCATGCACCTGGAGATCGCCCTATCGCTGGCAGCCCAAGAGGCCCAGCGGCGGAGGCACGAGCTGATGACGGTCGAACACTTGTTGTTCGCCCTCGCCCACGATCAGGAGACGGCGCGGGTCATCGCCAAGTCGGGGGGCAACGTCGAACGCCTGAAGCGGACCCTCGCCGAGGTGCTCGACCGGGAAATGACCGCAGTGCCCCTCGACGAGGACGTGGTGCCGACGCCGTCGCGCGGCTTTCAGCGGGTCCTGCAGCGGGCCGCCTGGCACGTGGAGTCGAGCGGGAAGGACGAGCTCAAGGGCTACAACGTCCTGGTCGCGATCTTCTCCGAGGTGGACTCGTACGCCGTGGCCGCCCTCAACGACTGCGGGACCTCCCGTTATGACGTGGTGAGCTTCATCTCCCACGGCGTGACCAAGGACGGCTCGGAGCCCGCAAGGGAGCAGGAAGAGTCCCGCGACGACGCTGCCCCCGCTCCCGAGGGGGGCGCGGAAGAGGGGGAGCAAGACGCCCTCACCAAGTACGCGCTCAACCTGAACGAGCGCGCGCGCGCCGGGGACATCGAGACCCTCGTGGGGCGAGAGAAGGAGCTGCGGCGCGCGATCCAGGTGCTGGCGCGGCGACGCAAGAACAACCCGCTCTTCGTCGGCGACGCGGGCGTCGGCAAGACCGCGCTCGTCGAGGGGCTGGCGGCGCGGATCGTGGCCGGAGACGTCCCGCCGGCGCTCCAGTCGGCCGTCATCTACGCCCTGGACATGGGCACCCTGGTCGCCGGGACCAAGTTTCGCGGCGATTTCGAGAACCGCATCAAGAGCGTGCTCAAGGAGCTCGAGAAGCGCGAGGGGTCGATCCTCTTCGTGGACGAGATGCACACGGTGATCGGCGCGGGCGCCGCCAGCGGGGGGACTCTCGACGCGGCGAACCTGCTGAAGCCGGCGCTGGCCAACGGCAAGCTGCGGTGCATCGGCGCGACGACCTTCGAGGAGTACCGGACGCACCTGGACAAGGACCGCGCGCTCGCCAGGCGCTTCCAGAAGATCGAGGTGCTCGAGCCGACCTCCGCCGAGACGGTGCTCATCCTCAAGGGGCTCCTCCCTCGTTACGAGGAGTTCCACGGAGTCACCTACGACGAGGAGGCCGTCGAGGCGGCCGTCAGCCTCTCGGAGCGCCACCTGTACGATCGCAAGCTCCCCGACAAGGCCATCGATCTGATCGACGAGGCCGGCGCCGACGCCAAGCTCGAGGAGGGCCCTGGCGCCCGCGTCACCTTGGAGCGGGTCGAGGCGGTCGTGGCGCGCATGGCCCAGATCCCGCCGCGGCAGGTGTCCAGCAGCGACAAGACGGCCCTGAAGAACCTCGAGCAGGACCTCAAGAGGGTGGTGTTCGGTCAGGATCGGGCCATCGAGGAGCTGGCCACCGCGATCCGCTTGGCCCGCGCGGGGCTCCGCGCGCCGGAGAAGCCCATCGGCTCGTACCTGTTCACTGGGCCCACCGGCGTCGGCAAGACCGAGGTCGCCAAGCAACTGGCGAAGACCTTGGGCATCGAGCTGATCCGGTTCGACATGAGCGAGTACATGGAGCGCCACACGGTGTCGCGCCTCATCGGCGCGCCGCCGGGGTACGTCGGCTACGACCGCGGCGGGCTCCTCACGGAAGCCATCGCGAAGACGCCCCACGCGGTCCTGCTGCTCGACGAGATCGAGAAGGCCCACCCCGACGTGTTCAACGTGCTCTTGCAGGTCATGGACCACGGGACGCTCACGGACAACAACGGCAAGAAGACCGACTTCCGGCACGTGGTTTTGATCATGACGAGCAACGTGGGTGCCGCGGAGCTCGCGCGGCGGCCGCTGGGCTTCGGCCATCGCTCGAGCAAGGGGCAGGAGGACCTGGCGCTCCGGGCCACGTTCAGCCCCGAGTTCCGAAACCGCCTCGACGCGCGCATTCCCTTCGCGCCCCTGTCGCCCGACGTCATGGGGCAGGTCGTCGACAAGAACATGTTCGAGCTCGAGGAGCAGCTGTCCGAGCGGAACGTCACGATCCAGCTTACGGAGGCAGCGCGGAACTACCTTGCCGAGAAGGGCTACGACGAGGAGAACGGCGCGCGTCCGCTGGCCCGCCTGATCCAGGACGAGGTGAAGAAGCCGCTGAGCAGCGAGATCCTGTTCGGCGCCCTCGAAGCTGGAGGGACGGCCATCGTCGACTACGACGGCACCGCCCTCACCTTCCGCTATCGCCCCCTCGAGGACTGATCGGGGCGACGGTGGCTTTCCGCGCCGACCGGCGGGCTCTGCTGGCCGGCGGGCTCCGCTGGCCGGCGCGCGCCGCGCTGGCGGCGCCATCGTGAGGTGAGCCCGCGGTGCGGGGCCCTCGTGGTGCGGAGCATCGCGCTGCGACCGGCGACGGTGCTGCGGGCCACCGCGGCGCGGGCGGCGCGGGGGGCGCGGGGCGAAGGCGTCGCCCCGTGGCGGGGGCCCTCTCGAGACGATCGGGGATCCCCGTCGCCGTCTCCCTGGCGTCTCGAAGGGGGTGTATGAGACGGCCATGCGCTGGGAATTCTGGATCGACCGAGGCGGCACGTTCACGGACTGCATCGGGCGTGAGCCGCAGACGGGCCGGCTCCACGTCGCCAAGGTCCTGTCGAGCGATCGCGCGCCGCTGATCGCCATCCGCGAAATCCTCGAACTCACGGACGACGCCCCGATCCCGCCGTGCGACGTGCGCATGGGCACGACGGTCGCCACGAACGCTCTCCTCGAGCGCAAAGGGGCGCCCCTGGCGCTCGTGATCACCCGCGGCTTCCGCGATCTGCTCGAGATCGGCACCCAGGCTCGGCCCGATCTGTTCGCCCTGGACATCCGCAAGCCGGAGCTCCTCTATCGGGAGGTGCTGGAGGTGGACGCTCGCTGTGACGCGAGCGGGCGTGTCCTCGCGCGGCCTGCCCTCGTGCAGGTCCGCCGCGAGCTTGCGGAGCTCCGCTCCCGGGGCCTCGCCAGCGTCGCGATCGTCTGCCTGCACGCCTATGCGAACCCCGAGCTGGAGCTCGAGCTCGGCGCCGTCGCGACGGAGGTGGGCTTCACTCACGTCGCCCTCTCCCACGAGGTGGTCCAGGAGCTCGGCCTGCTGGGGCGGGGCGACACGGCGACCATCGACGCCTACCTGACGCCCTTGCTGCGGGACTACCTCGACACCCTGAAGGCGGAGCTGCCCGGGAGCACCCTGCGCATCATGCAGTCGAGCGGCGGGCTCACGGACGCAGCGCGCTTCCGCGGCCCCCACGCCATCCTCAGCGGTCCCGCGGGCGGCGTCGTGGGCTTCGCGCGCGTGGCGGAGGGGGCCGGCTTTCCTCGCGCCATCGGCTTCGACATGGGGGGCACCTCGACGGACGTGTCCCGCTACGACGGGCAGCTCGATCGGGTCTACGAGAAGGAGGTCGCCGGGGTCCGCGTCCGCGCCCCCATGATGAACATCCACACGGTCGCCGCCGGCGGCGGCTCCGTGTGCTGCTTCGACGGCTACCGCATGACCGTCGGACCCGACAGCACGGGCGCACGCCCCGGCCCGCTCTGCTATGGGCACCCCGACGGCCGCGAGCTCGCCCTCACGGACATCAACCTGGTCCTCGGGCGCCTGCAGGCGGATCGCTTCCCGTTCCCCTTGGACAGGGATCGCCCGCTGCGCGCCCTCGAAGAGATCGCACAGCGGCTCGGGGACGGGCGGAGCGCCGAAGAGGTCGCGCAGGGGTTCTTCGAGATCGCCAACATCGGCATGGCGGAGGCGATCCGCCAGGTGTCGGTCGCCCAGGGCTATGACGTGCGCGACTACGCGCTGGTCGTCTTCGGAGGCGCCGGGGGCCAGCACGCCTGCGCCCTGGCGCGCACCCTCGGCGTCACGACGCTCCTCGTTCATTCCCTCGGCGGCGTCCTGTCCGCCTATGGCATGGGGCTCGCGGACGTGTCCTGGCACGGCGAGTTCGACGCGGGGCGCGTTCCTCTCACCGACCCGGCGCTCGCCTCCCTGGAGGAGCGCTTCACCGCCCTCGAGAAGGTCGGCCGGGACGCCCTCGAGGCGGAGGGCATCCCTCGCACGAGCTCCCTCTGCATCCGACGGCTCGAGCTGCGCTACCGGGGCACGGAGGCGCTCGTTCCCCTCGAGCTGACCGACGCGGCGTCTCTCCGCGCCCAGTTCGAGGCGACCTACGAGGCCCGCTTCGGGTACTCCCGCCCCGAGGCCGTCGTCGAGGTGGTCCAGGCCCGCGTCGAGGTGCTCGGTCGAGCGCGCCCTCCGGTCCTCCCGAGCCGTCCTCCCGCGGAGACGCACGAAGCTCCGGAGCCCAATCGCACCGCGCGCCTCTGGCACGACGGTCGTTGGTTGCCCGCGGTCCCGGTCTACCACCGCGAGGCCCTGGCGCCTGGTCAGAGCCTGCAGGGACCCGCCCTCGTGCTCGACGCCACGGGCACCTTCGTGCTCGAGCCCGATTTTCGTCTCCAGGTGGACGGCGAGCTCCTCGTGGTGCGCCGGGAGGCTCACGCCAGCTCTCTCCGCGCCCGCGTCGCGCGCCGCTCCGAGGGCCCGGATCCCGTGCGTCTCGAGGTCATGGGCAACCTGTTCATGTCCGTCGCGGAACAAATGGGGCGCGTCCTCCAGCGCACCAGCCTCAGCACGAACATCCGCGAGCGCCTGGATTTCTCCTGCGCCGTGTTCGATCCCGAAGGGCACCTCGTCGCCAACGCACCCCACATCCCCGTACACCTCGGCGCAATGGGCGACACCGTGCGGGCGGTGGTGAACGCTCACCCGCAGATGGCCCCCGGCGACGTCTTCGTCAGCAACGATCCGGCCCTGGGTGGCTCGCACCTCCCCGACGTCACGGTGGTCACGCCGGTCTTCGATCGACGGGGTCGTCGGGTCTTCTTCACCGCGAGCCGCGGCCACCACGCGGACATCGGCGGCGTGACGCCCGGCTCGATGCCGCCCTTCTCACGAACCCTCGAGGAGGAGGGGATCGTCTTTCGCGCCGAGCGCATCGTGAGCGCCGGCCGCTTCGAGCGCGACTGGGTACTCGCGAAGCTCTCGAGCGGGCCCTATCCGGCGCGGAACCCCCACGACAACCTCGCCGATCTGGAAGCGCAGATTGCAGCCAACCGCGCCGGCGAAGCGCTCCTGCTCGAGCTCGGCGAGCGCTACGGGCTCGAAGAAGTGCACCGCTACATGGCCTTCCTCCAGGAGCAAGCCGCCGCGCAGGTGGCCGACGAGATCGCCCGCATTCCCCCCGGCGACCACGTGTTCGCCGACGCTCTCGATGACGGCACCCGCATCCAGGTGACCCTGCGCGCCACGGACCGGCGCCTGCTCATCGACTTCGCAGGCACGGCGCCCGAGCAACCCAACAACCTCAACGCCCCTCGCGCCGTCACGACCGCGGCCGTGCTGTACTTCCTCCGCTCCCTGCTTTCGTCGTCGATCCCCCTGAACCACGGCTGCCTGGCGCCTGTCACCATCCACCTCCCCGAAGGCACGCTGCTCTCCCCTTCCCCGGGTCGCGCCGTCGCCGGGGGCAACGTGGAGACCTCCCAGCGCATCGTCGACGTCCTCCTCGGCGCCTCGGGGCGCGCCGCGGCGAGCCAGGGCACGATGAACAACCTGACCTTCGGGAACGCGCGCTTCGGCTACTACGAGACCATCGCGGGGGGGGCCGGCGCAGGTCCGGGTTTCGCCGGCGCGAGCGGAGTCCACACCCACATGACGAACACCCGCATCACGGATCCGGAGGTGCTCGAGAGTCGCTATCCGATTCGCCTCGTGGAGTTCTCCTTGCGGCGCGGCTCGGGCGGTGGGGGGACCTTCGGGGGCGGCGACGGCGTGTGCCGCGAGCTGGAGGCCCTGGAGCCCCTCGAGGTTTCCATCCTGAGCCAGCGGCGTCATACGGCGCCCTTTGGGCTGGCGGGTGGTGCGCCGGGCGCCCCCGGCCGAAACCTCGTGGGCGGACGCGACCTCGGCCCCTGCGCCACGGCGTCCCTCGCCGTCGGCGAGCGCATTCGGATCGAGACTCCCGGTGGCGGCGGCTTCGGTCCGCCTCCGGGCTGAGGCGCCGACGACTCGAAAGGCCAACGGCTCCGGAACGCCTCAGGGCTGCGCGGTCGGCTGCGCCTCCGGGGCCGCAGCCTGGTCGACCTCTCCTCCCGCCGATGCCTCTGCCGGGGGCGGCGCTCCCTGGAGCGTTTGGGCCCGACGCTTGACGTCGAGGGCCAAGGCGCAGCTGTTCGCCTGACGTTGCCGGGCGGCCTGGACGGCCACGCCTCCACGACGAGCGCCCACGTCGCGGAGCTCGCCTGCTGCCTGGCTCCGAACCCGGAGCAAGAGCTCCCCCGTCTTCAAGTCCCAGATCCCGACCCGCGCGAAATGCTGGCTGCGCTGCAGACGCTCTTGCTCCGTCTCGTCCGCATCCGGGATCGCCTCAGGCAGCCCATCCGCTGGCTCCTCGTCGAGAACCAACGTGAACACCTTCGCCCGCTGGAAGACCTCGATCGCGACCGGAATGTCTACCCGCGTCACGCTGTCCAGACCGCCGTCATAGGCGCTGATCGCCAGCTCGTTGCGCGCCTGGTGCACCTCGTCCGTCCACTTGGAGGACAGGACGTGCAAGGCCCGATAAACCAGGCGCACGTTGAAGGGGTGCGCTGGCCGCTGGCAGACGTTGAACTCCGTGCACACCTCACCCGGCTCACACTGGGCGCTCTCCCGGCACGCGGCGCCCTCCTGCGGGCTCGTCGCCTTCATGTCGCGGAACAGACACGACGTGAAGCCATCCCTGAGGGACGCGGTGGCGGCCTTGCGCAGCTGCTCGACGTCCGCCGTATCCTCGAGCCGGAGCCGCAGGTAGATCCCCGGAGTCTCCCCGAGCTTCTCCAGATCCAAGTTCGGCGAGACGAAGTCACCCGGGTACGTGGCGCTCCTCAACTCCTGCGCCGCCGCTTCTACCTTGTCGCGAATGGGCAGCAGCTTGGGCCCCAGGCTCTGGGCCACCGCCCGCTGCTTGGCCATCAGCTCGTTGCGGGCCTTCTCCAGATCGGACTGGGCGACCCGGTAGTAGGCCACGAAGAACGTGACGAGGAGCAGGCCTCCCCAAAGAAAGAACTGCGGCGGCAGGCCACCGACGCGCGCTCGACCGGTGGCGAGCTGCCGTCGTCGCTCTGCGCGGGCCTCATTCAGGGAGGGCAATCCCGGCCGATGATTCTCTGCCATGTGCTTCCACCTGTCCCGGCAGCGGACTTCTCCCGCTCCGGATCTCGAGGGCCTCCGATACGACAACGCCGAAGAAGCACAAGCTGCTTCCTCGGCGCTGGCAGTAGGACCGGCCGGTCGGAGCTAACTCGACCGGCCCCTCGAGATGAGCAACCTCACTCGTCCGCAGCCATCCGGCCCACCATGAAGCTCACGGCGGGATACCCGGCGAACGCTGCCGTCTGGAACACGCTCTTCACCACCAGGGCCGGCACCTTCCGGTCCACCTGGAGAATCACGTTGCCCGGGAAGGGCTTACCAGGATTGATCTGGGTCCAGAGATCGCGCTTGGCCTTGAGGACGTTGTGGAGCTCGTCCACCCGCGTCAGGCGGTTGGCGTCGACGATGGCTCGCGTGCTGCCCGCGGGGATGCCGTCCACCAGGATGTGCGTTCCGGACACCGCGACGATGGGCGCCTCCAGCATGTCCACCGCGTTCTGAGCGTTGGGGAGTTTCACGTTCTTGTCGACCGGCAACTCACCGGTCGCGGAGAAGCTCGCGAGGAGGAAGAGCACGATGCAGAGCAAGAAGTCGATGAACGGGATCAGCGGGATCTCCGTATTCATCGCGCGCCCGCCGCCGCCCACGACCTTCTTGCGCACGAAGCCCAGGCCGATGTGGTGCAGCAGCCGCCGCCCTGGAACGTTGATCGGTTGATGAAATCTGCTGAGTGGTTTTTCGCCCGACATGACTGCAGCTCCTCAGTTGGTGGCGAAGGTCACGTGGAAGGCCGGAACCGTCTCGGTCTGCCCGCCCACGGTGAACTCGCGGGTCGGCACGTAGATGGCATCCAGCACGGCGATGACGTCGGCAAAGGGGGTGGAGTTGTCGGTGTGCAGCACGGCGCGGTCGAACTTCTTGTCCGTCGCTGCGCGGTGTGCGCCGTTCGCCTTCCACTCCGATTCGATCTTCTTGCCGAGCTCGGGGTAGGTTATGTCGCCCGATACCTCGACCGGCTTCCGGGGGACGTCGATGGTGTTGATGACGGTGGAACCTTCCTTCCAAACGAGCTGGAAGTGATTCTCACCACGCATCTCGACGTGGAGCTCCTTGTCCTTCGGCGGCTCGTCCTGCTCGTCCTCCCGCGGAGGACCGGGGACCTTGGCGTCCGCCTCGATGCGCGCCATGTGTGACCAAACAGCGGTCACGAGGAGAAACATCACGAGACAAAGGAGGAAGTCGATGAAGGGGATGAGCGGAATCTCGTGATTGCTGGCGCGCTTTCCGCCGTGCCCACCAACGTCAATACCGGCCATATTCGGATCCTCGCTACTTACGACGACTACGTGTTGTCTGAAAGGGCAGCGAGCGCTGCCCCGGGTGTCAGGCGATTGTCCTGTTTCCGACAACGGGCCCCGCCCATCGTTCCCGTCACCGACCCACTTTCTCGTTCAGTGGACCCCACAATCGTTGAAAAGACGATTGTGGGGGGGACGGCGACGACGGTGGGGCCCCGTGTCGTTCAATCAGACAGCCTGCTCCACACCCTGGAGGTTGACCTTCTGGCGGTTGGCCACCACCAGGTTGAGAACCCGAACGCTCGCCTCGTTGATGTCGTCCTCGAGACCCTGGGTCTTGCCGTTGAGGAACGCGAAGCCCATCAGGCACACGATGGCGGACAGGAGACCCCAGGCCGTGCAGTTCATGGCCTCGGAGATACCTTCCGCGAGGATGCGCGCCTTCTGGCTGGGGTCGACGGACTCACCACCGACCGCGCCGAACGCCTTGATCAGGCCGACGATCGTGCCGAACAGACCACAGAGCATCGCGAGGTTGGCGAAGAGCGCGAGGAAGCCCGTGCGCTTGTTGATCTTCGGCATCTCGATGAGAGCCGCTTCGTCCATCGCAGCCTGAACTTCTTCATCGGGGCGGTTGACCTTGACGAGGCCAGCCTGAACGATGCGCGCGAGGGGCGCGTTGGCGGCCGAGCACATCTTGACGGCCTTCGCGACGTCACCGGCGAGAATGCACTTCTGCATGGTCGCCAAGAACACGTCCTTGTTCACCGAAGCACCGAACAAGTACACGGTGCGTTCTGCGATCACGGCAACGCCGCAGATCAGCCAGAACGTGATGAGGTGCATCGCCCATCCGCCCTCTTGGTAATGGTGCCAAGCGTCTGACATTTGTGGTTCCTCTTGCGTGGTGTGTGCTGCGGACCGTTCCGCTGGCTCGTTCGAGCATCGTTGGAGCCCCTGAGAGGAGGGGAAGCCGGGAAGGTCCGATGAGGCCCTGACCCGCGATGCTCCGGCAAGCTGCCGCAATGATTGATGAATTTGGCTGAAATTCCGCCTTTCGGCGGATTCGGACTGTGCAATCTTGCTGAAATCCCCCCCGAGCCGTCAAGGCCGAAGGCCACAAAGTTCGATGTTCGAGTCGAGGGGGAAATTTTCACACGAAGAGCGCCCTTCCCGAATGGGAAGCGGTGCCAGGGGCGGGCGCGCGCGACCAAGCCCCCCAAGCACCTCCGAGCCCACGCGCTACGGCGAGCGCCTCGATCGGAGGGTCGCGGTGGGTCGGGCTCTCGCGCGCGAGACTCTATTATCTGCACGGCCCGAGAGTCGAGCCTTTCTCAGAGTCGCGGCTGTCGTGGATCCCGCGTCGTGGATCCCGGGGAAGCCCACAGCTCGGGCGATTTCGCCGGCAGGACGCATCGGCCTTCGCCGACGAGGGTAGGCTCTTCTTCTCCTGCGTGTTGCGGGCTCCGGGCTCCGGGGGGAAGCGCGCGTAGGGAAGCGCCGACGAATGTAAGAGGGTCGTCGGGTCGCCAGAGGCTCACCCGGAGAAGTGCCACGCCGGATCTCCGTGCCTTCCTCGAGCCGCCCTTCCGCGCCCCGCCCTTCCGCGCCCCGCCCTTCCGCGCCCCGCCCTTCCGCGCCCCGCCGAGCCACCCCAGATCGGCGGACCTGCGGGAAATCCCGGATTCCCCGTCCGCCCGGAAGCACGACGGGAAGCACCCGAGCGAACCAATGGAGGAGCTAGGTGTGGGAACTCGATGCAGGACCGGTGTAGGACCACGTGTGCCGCGTCCGAGAGGCCGTCGATCCGGTTGCGTTCGATCCAGCCACGTCGCTATAGTCTGCTGCCATTCGCCGGGTCTACGTAGGCCCGCGGCTCGAACGACACACCTCGTGCTTCGGATCTCGACGTCGGAACGTGACTACCGGACCCATCCATAGGATCATGGACGTCGAAGCACCGCGAACGGCCCGTGCGCGCTCTTCAATCCCCGTGAGCAGCGCGCGAACGGAGCGCCGCAGGACATCGAGAAAGGGATAGGGGTATGGAGCTCTTGCTCAGTACGGTCAGTTCTTGGGACCAGCTCGTGAAGGCGTTCAAGCACAACCCGACCTTCATGGTCATGAACCTGTGCTGCCTGGCCGTCGTGTGCACGATCGTCCTCGAGCGCTTTCACTTTCAGCTCACGCGTTACCGGGTGAACTCCCAGGAGTTCTTCTCGCAGATCAAGAAGCTCGTCCTCGCGGGGAACATCGATCGGGCGATCAAGCTGTGCGACGCCGGGGATTATCCGATCCTCCAGCTCGTGAAGTCCGGCCTGACCCACGCGAACAAGGGCGCCGACGAGATCGACGCGGCCCTCAGCGAGCGCCTGGCGGAGCTGAAGCCCGAGGCGGAGAAGCGGGTGGGTGCGTTGTGGTCCCTGGCGAACATCGCCACCCTGATCGGCTTGCTCGGCACCGTCTCCGGTCTGATCGCGACGTTCGCCGCCATCGCCCGCCCCGACCTCTCCCAGGCGGACAAGCAGGCCTTGCTCTCGAACGGTATCGCCGAGGCCATGTACAACACGGCCCTGGGACTCGGCATCGCCGTGTTCTGCATGATCACTCACATCATCCTCCACACCCGCGCCAAGGCGATCCAGCACGACCTGGAAGGAACGATGGAGCGCACCTTCAACCTGTTGACCATTCAGCGTGCCAGCGCGTGACTGGTGCACGGGCAATGGGGGCGGAACCTCGGTGGGGCGAGTCGACGGGGTGAGTTCGGATCATGGCTGAGCTGAGCGCCGCGCAGCGGGCGAAAATCCGGCGGCTGAGCCAACCCAAGGAGCTGGCTCCCGACGAGGAGGGCGGCGAGCTCAACATCGTCCCCTTCCTCGACATCATCGTGAACATCCTGATCTTCGTCCTGGCGACGGTGGCGGTGACGTTCACCTCGACCATCGAGACGACGCCACCCGCCGCGAAGGGGACGGGGGTGCGCGCCTCGACGCCAACCGAGTCCCTGAATCTCACGGTGATGGTCGTCAACGAGGGCTTCTCGCTGAAGGCGTCCGGGGGCAACGTGGCCCCCGGCTGTGAGGGCATCGGCGCGGGCCTGGCCATCCCCAAGGCCGGCGGGCGCTACGACTACCCCGCCCTCACCCGCTGCGCCGCGAAGCTCAAGCGATCGAATCCGGCGTTCGAAGAGGAGACGCAGGTATACATCAGCGCCAATCCCGCCACCGATTACCAGACGATCATCCAGGTGATCGACGCGCTACGGAAGATGCCGGACGGCTCGGGCGTGCTCTTCGATTCCGTCAACTTCCAGGTGAAGGAATGACCCTCGGGACAGGAGGAAGGCGATGAGCTCGGCCCAGCCACCCACCCCCGCAGGCCGGACGACCCCGGCCCAGGCTTCGCCGGCAGAGTACAAGGCCGCCCTCAGGAAGGCGATCCGCCGAAACGCCGTCGAACCCGAGATCAACTTCCTGAACATCACCGCGATGCTCGACATCATGACGATCATCCTGGTGTTCCTCCTGAAGAGCCTGGGAGAGTCCACCGCGTCAGTACCGCAGAGCGACGATTTGCAGCTCCCCAAGTCCGTGCTCCAGTCGGAGCCGTCGCAGACGGGTGTCGTCGTCACCATCACGAAGAGCCAGATCCTCGTGGGGGACAACAAGGTGCTGACGCTCCCGAGCCGGGAGTCGATGACGCAGACCGGCGTGGGCGCGAGCAACAAGCGGAACGGCCCCAACGACTTCTACATCGTGCCGCTCGGCTCGGCGCTCCAGGCCGCGCGCAAGACCGACAAGATCATCCAGCAACGCAAGGGGCTGGATGGGGCCGTCTCGGAGGCGCTGATCGTCGCGGACCAAACCACGCCCTACCGGCTGCTCATCGAGGTGCTCTTCACCCTGGGACAGACCGAGTTCGGGAAGTACCATCTAATGGTCATTCAATCGAAGGACGGCGCCTGAGGGGCGACTGGGGGGCGACCGATCGGCGCCCCCGGCCTCCTGCCGGACGCCGTTCCTGGCGCGCTCCGGCCCAAAGGCGTCGACGTCCGTCCCCGGCAGCGGCCTCGACCGTCGCCCTTCCCTTCCCCCAGCGCGCCGAAGCGTCGATAAGCGCACAAGGACCGCTTGCTCCCGGCTAGACGGGTGTGATACGCCTTCGACATAGGCACTCGCCCCTGCGGGAGAGCGGCCCTGTCCGGCTGGCTGCGCGCCTCCCTCGCCGGGAGCGCTTGGCTGCCACTGTCGAAGAGGTTGTCTCCGCGAGACCCTGCGGTCTCGTTTCAACCCCGACCGACTTGCTCACGGACGCGGACCCGCAGAGTTTCTCAATCATTCGTTTCCGGAACGGGGACCCGAGGTTTCCAGCGTCTGGAAAGCACCAGTCGACGTGACCGCGACAGTCTTGATTCTCGGCATCCACCTAGCGGGGCTGCTCTTCGCCCTGGGCCTCGGAGCCTGGGTGTTCAGCCGTTCGCACGGTTCCCCGGAGGTGCGCCGCCTGTCTGCCGCGGTGGAGCGAGCGGGCCTCGCGTTCTCCTGGGGTCAGTACCGCTTGGTGGGGCTCGCTGCCGCGGTGGTGCTGGTCGCGACGATCTCGGCCGCGGTGATCTGGGGCCTGCCCGGGACGCAGTTCTCGAAGGCGGAGGCTGCGTTCTGGCTGTCCTTGGCGATCGCCGCGGGCAGCGGCTCGACTTGCCTCGCCGTGCACTTCGCGGGGCGGCTCACCCTCCGCGCGGCGGCGGGCGTCGCGGGCGCGAGCGGTCGCGGTCAGGACGAGGCGCTGGCGCTCGCGGTACGAACGGGAGGCGCCGGTGCCGCCGCGGCAGAGGCCCTGGGCGCCCTGGGATTCCTCGGCTTGCTGCTCGCCGCGCTCGCCCTGCAGGACGGTGAGCTCGCCTCGGTGGCGGGTCAGGTGGTGCGCCTGCTCGGCGGCTACGCGCTGGGCGCCGCGATCGCCGCGGCCGTGCTGCATCGCGGGGCCGTCATCCTCAACGCCTCGACCCGCGTCGGGGGGGGGCACCCGGAGCTCCGCCTCACCGACAGCCGCAACCCGGCGTCCGTCTCCCACCTGCTCGGGTGCAGCGTCGGGCGTTCTCTGCGCGTCACGACGGACTTTTTCTTGGCGACGAGCTTGGGCAACCTCGCCCTCGCCGGGCTCGCCGCCCATACCATCGAGCAGAACCCGGAGCTCTCCTTCGCGAGCCTGCTGCGGTGGGCCCTGCTGCCGTTCCTCGTCCGCGCCTTCGGCGCCATGGCCGCCTGCTTCGGCACGATGGCGACCCGTACGACGAGCCAGGAAGCGCCCGCCCTGGGCCTCTGGCGCGGGAACGCGACGACGCTCCTCGTCCTCCTCGGCGGCGCGATCGCCAGCGCTCGTTGGCTGGCAGGGCCCGAGTGGGCGACGCGGGCGACGCTGGTGGCCGTCGCGGTCGTGGTCGTCGTGCTCGGCGCCACCGCTCTCTTCGACGTCCTGCGGACCCGCGCGCGGCCCGGAGTCGCCCACGCGCGCAACATCGTCATCGTGGCTCGCGGGTGCGCCGCCGCGCTTCAGTCCGTCCCCATCCCGTTGGGGTTGCTCGTAGCCGCCTTCGCCCTCGGGGGCGCCCTCCTCCCTCAGACGGAGGCGCCCGAGGGCGCGCCGACCCTGTGGGCCGCCGCGTTGGCCGTGGGCTCCGCCCTCGCCCTGGCTCCCCACCTCCTCGCCCTCCAGCTCGGCGCCGTGGTGACGCGCACGGCGCACGAGATGCTCGCCTTGGGCAACGGACCGGCGACGAGCCAGCAGCGGGCTCAGCGCCTCGCCGGGACCCAGGACGGCTTCGCGACGGGCGCCCAGCTCGCCATCTCCGTGTCCGGAGCCGGCGCCGCTCTGCTCGGTGCAGCGGTGCTGGCGGGCGCGGTCGTCCCGGCGGCCCTCGAGACGACGACCGAATCGGTCGGCGCCTACGTGGGGCTATGGGGAGCCTGCGCGCCCCTCGGCGCGGCGCTCGTGCTCGCCTTCCTCGGCAACGGCGTGTGGAGCTCCTCTCGAGGGGCCGATCGCACCGCCGCCGAGGTGGAGCGTCAGCTGACGCCCTACACGAACGAAGACGGGCGCCTGCTGTTGCCTCCGGATTTCGCGCCGAGCTATCGGGCGTGCATCGACGTGCTCGGCATCGAGCCGCGCAAGAACCTCCTCGTCCCGTTGACCTTCGTCGTGGGCGCGCCGCTGCTCGTGGCCGTCGCCCTGCGGGCGGTCTTCGACGCTGCTTCGGCGCTCGCGGGGCTCGCCGCCCTCGCCGTGGTCGCCGCGTGCGCTGGCTTGGTGGCGGCGTGGGCAGCGGAGGCAGCGGCGAGCACCCTGACGCCAGCCGAACGCCTCGGGACGACGCCCCTCGGCGGAGAGGGCCGCTCCCACCTGACGGTCGCTGGTGTCTCCATCCTCCTGCGGACCTGCGGCCCCATGGCCCAGGTTCTGGCGAAGGCAGCCGTCATGACCAGTCTGGCCATCGCCATCTTCTTGATCTGAGCCCGCACGCCGGGCCGCACGAGCTCCAATCAGAGGACCGATACTTTGTCTTCACTCGCTGACGCGCTGTCCACTCTCTCCGACCGCGGCCTGCGCCGCCTCCTCGGTGCCCGCACGTTCCTGCGCGGACTCGACTACGAAAAGCGCAAGGTCGTCGAGAACGTCGCCATCGACGAGGCCCAGGCCACCTGCACCGTCAAAGGGTCGGACGCCGAGCCCTACGACGTCTCCATTCGCCTCGGCGGTGAGGGCATCACCTCGAGCTGCAACTGTCCCGCGTTCAAGAAGACCGGGCAGCACTGCAAACACGTCGCCGCGTTGCTCATCACCGTGCGCAACAAGGCCCGCGCGAAGCTGCCGCGGTCCGCAGCGGCGCCTGCGGTCCAGTCGGCGCCACACCACGCGGTGCCGCAACAACAGGGGCAGCAGGAGACGTCCAAAGCGAGCCGCCGCCGCGATCGCCGGCGGCGCGCGCAGACCCAGCAGCTCGTCGTGCCGCCGGGTCACCGTCCCCCGCCGAGCGTGGACGCGACGGCGCGCCCCACCGGGATCGGGGCGTGGATGGCGCCGGAGGGCTCCACTCGTCAGCTCCACCTCGAGTTCCGGGTCCACGTACGCCAGGGCGGTCTTACGGTCACGGTGCTCGACATGGACGCTCGCGTCCCCCTGCTGCCGAGCGTGGCGTTGAGCTGGCAGGCGATGTCTCCCACGCCGGATCGGAGCGCGCTGCGCGTCCTCGCCCGCTTCGAATCGGGGAATCCCCGGCACCCGGCCGTCGACATCCGCGGCGAGGACGTGGCGGAGTTCCTGCCGCTCCTCAAGGATCGCCGCGTGCTCCTCGAGCCCGCGCTGATGCAGCTCCGCTTCGCCGAGGAGCCCCTGCGCCCGCGCTTCGACATGGAGATGGTCGGGTCGGAGACCATCGTCGCCAAGGTGGCGTTCGAGCGCGCGAGCGACGGCCGCACCTTCCCCCTCAGCAGCGGCGGCTGGTTCGAAGGGTGGCCCGGTTGGTACATCGACACCACGGAGGGCGTCGCCCGACCCATCGACTCGCGCGTCTCCCCTGCCGCCCTGCGCCGGCTCCTCAAGAACCCGACGATCGCCGAGCCCGCATCGGAGCTGATCAACGTGATCACCTGGGCGCTGCCCAAGGTGGCCACGGAGGTCGGCGCGCCGCTCCCGGATCTGTCTCAGGTCGCCGACGTCATCGACCTCCCCCCGACCTTCAGCCTCACGGCGAGCGGCAGCCTGACGGAGGCGGAGGCGTCTCTGCGGGCTCGCTACGGAGACATGGACGTCGAGGTCCGCGCCGATGGGATCTCCCCGCCGGTCCTCATCGTTCCGCCCGAGGAGGGCCAGAAGCGAGCGAAGTGCATCCGGACGGACATCCCCGCGCAGCAGGAGGCCGTCCAGCGGCTGCTCGACCTGGGCCTGAGCGCGGAGGAGAGCGGCGAGCGCTTCGTCGCCCACGGCGAACAGGCGATCCAGTTCTGGTCGGAAGGGGTCACCGCCCTGCCGCGCAGCTGGGATCTCTACGTGCCTCAGGAGCTCGTGGGGACCAAGGTCCGCAGCGCTCCCCTCGCCGCCAAGGCGCGCGTGTCGAGCGGGGTCGATTGGCTCAACGTCAAGGTGAGTTGGGAGGCGGAGGGTGTCGGTGTGAGCCGGACGGAGATCGAGCGCTGCCTGCGGGAGGGGCGCAAGTACGTCCGCCTCGACGACAACACCTTCGCCCGGATCGACGCCGATCGCGTGCAGAGCCTCATCGATCGTGAAGTGGAGCTGATGACGGCCGCCGGAAAGACCGGCAAGCTACCCTTGAGCCAGGCGGGCCGCGTTCAGGAGCTGCTCCAGCAGACCGACTCCAGCACCGTCGCTGCGAGCGCCAAGGCCCTCTTCCAGAAGCTCTCCACCATCGACGAAATCAAGAAGGTGAAGAAGCCGCGGGGCCTCAAGGCGACCCTCCGCCCCTACCAGGAGCAGGGCCTGTCGTGGCTGCGCTTCATCCACGACATCGGGTCGGGCGGGGTCCTCGCCGACGACATGGGCTTGGGCAAGACGATCCAGACGATCGCTTTGCTGCTCTCCCTGAAGAACGAGAAGAAGGAGGAGCCGCTGCGGGCGCTCATCGTCGCGCCGACCTCCGTCGTGACGAACTGGCATCGGGAGATCTGCCGCTTCGCCCCTACCCTCACCGTAGCCCTGTGGCATGGCGCGCAACGCAAGGACCAGAAGGACGAGCTCAGCGAGGTCAACGTCGTCATCACCAGCTACGCGCTCCTGCGACGTGACATCGAGCTCCTCAAGAGCCTGCGCCTCGACTACGCGATCTTGGATGAGGCGCAGGCCATCAAGAACCCGACCAGCGCCACGGCGAACGCCGCCAAGGAACTCGGCGCCGCCCACCGGCTGGCGTTGACGGGCACACCCGTGGAGAACCGCCTCAGCGAGATCTGGTCGATCTTCGACTTCGTCAGCCCGGGTTTGCTCGGGCCGCTGCAGAAGTTCGAGGAGCGCTACGCGCGCCCCATCGACCAGGGAGACTCGAAGACCGCCGCGCGCCTGCGCTCGGTGATCCACCCGTTCATCCTGCGGCGGACCAAGATGGAGGTCGCCAAGGACCTGCCGTCCAAGCTCGAGTTCGACAAGATCATCGATCTCCCCCCGGAGCAGAAGGCCATCTACCTCCAGGTCCTGCGGGAGGTCCGCGCGCAGGTCATGGGCGAGGTCGAGCGGGTCGGTGTCGCCAAGAGCCAGCTGCACATCCTCGCCGGGCTCACGAAGCTCCGTCAGGCCGCCTGCGACGCTCGTCTCCTGGGTCTGCCGAAGGAGCTGGGGCACGAGGACAGCGGCAAGCTCACCGCGCTGCGCGAACTCGTCGACGAGGTCGAGAGCGGCGGGCACAAAGTGCTCATCTTCAGCCAGTTCGTATCGATGCTGAAGCTGATGGCGAACGCGCTCGACGAGGACAAGATCCGCTATGAGTACCTCGACGGCAGCACCATCGATCGCGCGGAGCGGATCGATCGGTTCCAGCAAGATCCGACGATCCCCGTGTTCCTCATCAGCCTGAAGGCGGGCGGCAGCGGGCTCAATCTCACCGCCGCCGACACGGTGATCCATTTCGATCCCTGGTGGAACCCGGCGGTGGAGGACCAGGCCACGGATCGAGCCCACCGCATCGGACAGAAGAAGGTCGTCAGCGTCTATCGGCTGATCGCCGCCGGCACCATCGAGGAGAAGATCCTCCAGCTCAAGCAGAAGAAGAAGGACCTGGTCGCCTCCGTCCTGGAAGAGGACACCGGGGGCGCGAAGAACCTCACCCGCGCCGATCTGGACGACCTGTTCACCGCCGACTGAGCCGCGCCGACTGAGCCGCGCCGCCTGGGCCGCGTACCGGGTGACGTCGACGCAGCCGCGCGGACTGAGCCGCGCCGCGACCTCGCGCCGCGCGGTCCGGCTCCGCCCGCGCCTCAACGCCACATCGACACGGTCCGGCTCCGTCGCGCGGAACTCAACGCCGCATCGACACGCTCATGAGCATGCCGAGGGAGACGAGCATGGTCACGACGCTGGAGCCACCGTACGAGAAGAGCGGCAGGGTGATCCCCACGACGGGCAGGAGCCCCATCGACATGCCCAGGTTGAACACGGTGTGCCAGAAGATGATCGCTCCCACGCCCAGGGCCAGCGCCGCCCCGAACCGGTCCTTCGCCTGAGAGGCGATGTAGACCGCGTGGATGGATAGGAGACAGTAGAGCGCGAGCAGCACCATGCAGCCGAGGAACCCAAACTCCTCGGCGAACACGCTGAAGGGGAAGTCCGAGTGCTGATCCGGGAGGAAACCGAACTGGTTCTGCGTCCCCCGCATGAAGCCCTCCCCGCTCCAGCCGCCGTTCCCGATCGCGGTCTGCGACTGGAGCGCGTGCCAACCGGTGCCCGTCTTGTCTCCTTCGGGGTCGAGGAAGCTCGTGATGCGACCGCGCTGGTAGTCGTGGAGACCGAACTTCCACATGAAGCTGCCGAAGAGAGTCCCCCCGATCAGGACCGCCGCGACCGTGCCGCGACGGATGCGCGTCACCGCCAGGATGCTGAGGGTCGTCAGCACGTAGATGAGGGAGGTACCCAAGTCCGGCTGCAACATCACCAACGTGACGGGCAACATCGTCACGATGGCGGGTTGGATGAGATCGAAGAGGCCACGCTCGTCGGTCTTCGCGTCGTTCTGCAGGTAGCGCGCCACCATCAGCGCCACGAGAGGCTTCATGAACTCGCTCGGCTGCATCGCGAAGCTGCCGATCCGAATCCAGCGCTGTGAGCCGCGCACGTCCGTGGCGAACACGAACACCATCAACAGCAAGAGCAGCCCCGCGCCGTACAGCACGGGCGCGAGGCGCTCCAGGTGCCGATAGTCGATGGCCGCCAGCAGCATGCCCAGGAGCAGCCCCACCACGATCCAGTAGATCTGCGTGACGTAGATGTCGGCGAGGCCCGCGCGCTGGGTCGCGCCGACGTAGGCGCTCGTGGCGCTGTAGAGGTTGACGACCCCGATACAGGAGATCGCCACCACCAAGAACAGCAGCACCATGTCGATCTGTGGGCCGCCGCGGAACGTGATGGTGTGGCGATAAGGCCGCATCAGTCCCTCTCCTCCAGCCGCGCCGAGAGGCGCTCGGCCTTCATGCGTTGCCAGTCGCGCACCACCTGCATGGCCACCGGCACGGCGTTCTTACCGCCGCCGCCGCCGTGCTCGACGAGCACCACCACGGCGATCTCCGGCGACTCCGCGGGCGCATAGCCCGCGAACCAGGCGTGGTCACGGTTGAAGTACCAGACGCGATCCGGGTCCACGCCCCGCGGCGTGACCTGGGTCACCTGGGCGGTCCCCGTCTTGCCCGCCATGTCGACGCCCTCGATCCGCGCGCCGTAGGCGGTCCCCTCCCGCTCCGTCACGACGCCCTTGAGGCCACGACGCAGCAGGTTCAGGCGCTCGGCGTCCAGATCGACGACGCGCCGCACGCGCGGCGGGAAGTCCTGCACGACCGTACCGTCGCTCGTCTCGATGCTGCGCACCACCTGCGGACGGTAGAGCGTGCCGCCGTTGGCGAGGGCGCCGTAGCCGAGGGCGAGCTGGAGGACGTTCACCGTCGTGGCGCCCTGACCGATGGCCGCCAGCAGGGTGAAGCCGCCGCGGAACGCGCCCTTGTAGCGCCGCGTGTACCATCCGCGCGTCGGCATCCGGCCCCGCGCCTCCGGGTTGATCCCGACGCCCGTGGTCGCGCCGAAGCCGAACTTCATGCCGACCTCCGCGAGGCGGTCGATGTGGATCTGCGACCCGAGCTCGTAAAAGTAGGTGTTGCAGGAGCGCACCATGGCCCGGTGCAGATCCACCCGCCGATGCACGCCCGTGCAGCGGAAGAAGCGCTTGCCGAACTTGTAGCCGCCGCGGCAGTCGACGATCGTGTCGGGGCGAATCAGCCCCTCCTCCAGCCCCGCCAAGGCCGTGAACGGTTTGTAGGTCGACCCCGGCGGATAAGCGGCGGACATCGTTTTGTCCAAGGTCGGCTTCAGGGGGTCGGCGTAGTAGCGCTTGAAGGCGTCCTGGACCGCCGCCTTGCCGCTGCCCCCGGAGACGATGTTCGGATCGAAGCTCGGCTTGGACAGGGCGGCCAGGAGGCGGCCCGTGCGCACGTCGACCACCACGACGGCGCCAGCGAGCTGCCCGCGCATCGCCCGCTCCGCCGACCGCATCAGCTCGATGTCCACCGTCAGGGAGATGTCGCGCCCGGGCAGCGGCTCCTGGATCCTGTTCTCGCCCAGGTAACGCTCCTCGAGCTCGTCGACGTGGTCGCTGTTCGCGCTCTTGCGGATGAAGCGACGCCACCCCCTCTGCCCCCGCAGGTAGCTCTCCCAGCGTCGCTCCACCCCGACGGCGCCCAGCCGGTCCCCCGCGCGGTACCCGGCCTCGGGCTTCTGGGCGAGCAGCTCCCCGTCCACCTCACGCATGTAGCCGAGCAGGTGGGCGCCGAGCTCCCCGTGAGGGTAGTAGCGGACCGGCGCAGGGGTCACGTCGACCCCACGCAGGGAGCCCGCGTGCGTCTCCAGAGCGGCCACCGCGTCGCGGCTCACGTCCACCTTGATGAGGGTCTGCTGCTTGGCGCGATTGCCGCCCTCCTCCTTGAGCGCGACGATCTTCTCGCGGAGCCCCTCCGCCTCACCGGGCGACAACCCCATCATCGCCACGACGCGCGGCCAGGTCTCCTCCAGATCGATCCGGTCGGGGACGACGTGCACGTTGTAGGCGGGGCGGTTCGCCGCCAGGACCTTTCCCTGAGCATCGCGAATGACCCCCCGCGTCGTCGCCAGCCTGCGCTCTCCCACGATGTTGCGGCGCGCCTGCGCCTCGTGGACGTCCCCGCGCACGATCTGCAGGACCGCGAGGCGCACGGCGAACACCGAGAAGCTCATGACGATGAACAGCACGAGCCAGCGGAATCTCTTTCGAAATTCACCGACGTCGGAGCGCTGCGCGAGGGAGGTCATGGGGGTTCAGCGAAGCCGTGGGAGGAAGCTCAAGGGGGGGTGATCGTGCTCCCCGGGGAGGACGAGGAGCTCCCCGGCCCCGTGCGGCCTTCGATGTGCAGCCGATGGGCGAGGGCAAAGAGGAACGGCGCGCAGAGAGCGGTGCCGACGGCGCGGGGCAAGACCACCATGCCGATCTCCACAGGCCGACGGTTGTCGGCACCGAAGATGGCCAACAACGTGAGCAGGATCGCGCTCTCGATCAAGGAGAACGCAAAGGCGAGCGGCACGCGGGTCATGAACGCCTGAGCACTCAGACGAACGCTGGCGATGCGAGCCAGCCACCACAGCGCGACCGCCGTGAAGCGGAACAGGAACATGGGCGCTGGCCCCAAGAGATCGAGGGCCCAGCCCATGCCATAAGCGAGCAGGGCGCCCCGAGCCATCGAGTGCTCGTGGATCCCGAGGTAGACGATCAGCGGCAACACCAGGTTCGGGGTGGCGCTCTGGAGCCAGCTGCCCACGGGGAGCCCGCCCACCTCGAGCCCGCTCAGGGGAGCCAGGAGGTGCCACAGGTTGCTCTGGACGAGGACCAGCAGGACCCCCACGGCGAGGTACGCCGCATTCCTCATGCCGTGCCTCCTCTACCCGCGCCGATCATGGTTCACCGCTCCACGCGCCGACGATCTTCGGCAGGGCCGCAGTCCTCCTTCTCTTCCGTGAGCACGATGAGCACCTCGTCCAAACGCGAGAAGTCGACCGTTGGCTCTGCCTCGACGGACTGGTAGATCCCGAAATCCCGCTTCACCACCTCGGTGACGCGCGCCACGGGGATCCCCGCCGGGAAGCGGCACCCCTTGCCGCTGGTCACCAGGAGATCACCGACCTCGACCCCGTCGTCCGTGCCCACGTACTCGACCCGGACCACGTAGCGGGAGTCGTCGCCGATCCCCCGCACGAAGCCTCGGGCCCCGGTCCGCTCCACGACCACGTCCGCGCCGAAGCCGCTGTCGACGACGAGCTGGACGGTGGCGGAGTCCCCCACCACCCGCTTGATCACCCCCACCGCGCCGTCCAGCGCGACCACGGGCATGTTCTGCCGCACCGCGACGCCCGGATGATCCAGGACGATGTGCGCGACCCGGAAATAGGCGTTGGTGTCCTTGCCGATGACGAGCGCGCTCGCCGTCTCGGCCGGAACCGTGTCCCGGAGCCCCAGGAGGCTACGCAGGCGCTTGTTCTCTGCGCGGACGCGGGCGAGCTCCCGCGTCTCCGCCCGGAGACGCGACACCTCGTGGTAGAGTTCGTTGTTGTCCCGCTTGACGTCGACCAGATAGACGTAGTCGCCGACCAGGTGAGAGACCCCGCGCCCCAGGGCCGCCGCGGCGTACTGCACCGGCGCGGCGACACGCATGAGGCTCTGATCGAGCCAGTTCATGTCTTCGGGGCGCCGAATGGTGGCCCGCAAGAAGAAGAACGGCAGCGCCAGCAGCAGAACGACGACGAACGTGTCTCGGTAGCGCTTGTAAAAGCCCAAGGCGACTATCCTCGAAAGCCCCACGGTGAGCGCCGGGCCACCGCGAGAACGTGAATTGCAGTCCGGGGCTTAGCACGTACCCGGCGAAGGCTCAGCCGATCGTCACTTCTTTCAAGAGCTCGATGTGATCGAGCGTCTTGCCGCTTCCCAGCACGACGGCGCTGATCGGGTCGTCACTCACCATCACGGGCAGCCCCGTCTCCTCCCGGAGCAGGACGTCCATGTTCTTGAGGAGGGCCCCTCCACCGGTCAGGACGACGCCCTTGTCCACGATGTCCGCCGCGAGCTCGGGCGGCGTCCGCTCCAGGGCGAGGAGGACGGCCTCGACGATGGCGTTGATCGGCTCCGCCAGGGCGTCCCGCATCTCGTCGGCGTTGACGACGACAGTCTTCGGGACCCCTGCGACCATGTCGCGCCCCTTGACCTCCATGGTCAGCTGCTCTTCGAGGGCGTAGGCGTTGCCGATGGTGACCTTGATCCGCTCGGCGGTCTGCTCGCCGATGGCCAAATTGTACTTACGCTTCATGTAGGCGACGATGGCCTCGTCCATCTTGTCGCCGCCCACGCGAACGCTCTGGGAATAGACGATGCCCGCCAGGGAGATGACGGCGACCTCCGTCGTGCCGCCCCCGATGTCCACCACCATGTTGCCGCTCGGCTCGGTGATGGGCAGACCGGCGCCGATGGCCGCCGCCATGGGCTCCTCGATCAGGTAGACCTCGCGGGCGCCGGCGCTCTCCGCGCTCTCCTTCACGGCCCGCTTCTCCACCTCCGTGATCCCGAAGGGCACACAGATGATGATGCGCGGCTTCACCCAGCTCCGCCGATTGTGGGCGCGGGTGATGAAGTAACGGAGCATCGCCTCGGTGATCTCGAAGTCGGCGATGACGCCGTCCCGGAGCGGGCGGATGGCCTCGATGTTGCCGGGGGTGCGCCCCAGCATCTCCTTCGCCTCCCGTCCGACGGCCAGGACGCGCTTGTCACCGCGAGAGTCGCGGGCCACGGCCACCACGGACGGCTCGCAGGAGACGATCCCCTTCCCTTTGACGTAGATCAGGGTCGTCGCCGTGCCGAGATCGATGGCAAGGTCGTTCGAGAACAGGCCGTAGAGCCAGTCGAAGATCATCGGACGGAGAGGTCGCTAGGTCGCCTCGCGGGCGAAATACAGGGGGAAAATCGGCGGGGGCGAGACCACCGGCCGATGGGGGAAGCTACCTAGCACGCGTCCCGCGGCTCGTGCAATCGACCCCACCCCGTCGATTCACTCCGGTAAAGGGCGCTCGAAGGCCGCGCCAACGCCGGCAAGGGCCCGACTTTCCACGCCTTCCGCCGATCCCAAGCGGCGCCCCTCCGTCCGCGGGGCCCTTCCAGGCCGCCCCGGGCCGCTCCGCCTCTCGCCGAGCTGGCTGACCCCGAGGGCGCCCGCGTCGCGACGTCGGAGAGGGCGTCGGTCTGGGTGAAGCCGTCGATGTGGGTGGATGTAGAATCGGTGGCACCGACGCGACCTCAGTCGTCGTCGCGCTCCCAGCGGTGCCAGGTCCCGGCGCCGCCCCGTTCGCGCTTCGGCGCTCGCTCGGGAGCGCGCTTCTTCTTTTCCTTCTTGCGCTTCTTTTCGTCGCGGCGCCCCGAGCCCTCATCCATGCCGGGGGGTGGGCCCGAGGCCAAGCGCCCAGGAAAGCCGTCGTGGACCTCCGAGGCTTCGCCCGGATCGAAGTCGTAGCGCGGCGGTCGAGCGCTCGGTGGCCCCCCGAACCGAGCGCTCCCCCGGCCCGGTTCCGTCCGCCCAGGGCCTTCGAAGCGCCCGGCGGAGTCGCTCGGTCCCGGCGGAGGTCCGCCCTTTCCACGGGGCTGCGCTGGCGTGACCACGATCGTGCGTCCCCGCACCTGAGCACCCGCCAAGCGTTCGACGGCGGCGGCCGCCGCCTCGGACGAGTCGAGGGTCACGAAACCGAAGCCGCGCGGACGGCCATCGGGCCCCACGGGAAGGGACACGCGAGCGACCGGACCCAGCTCGTGCTCCACGAACAGGGCCTCGACCTCCTCGGTCGTGGCTTCGTACGGAAGCTTGCCGACGAACACCGTCCGATCATCAGCCCGGGGAGCGCGCTCACCCGGTCCCCGCCGGGGTCCCTCTTGGGAGAAGCGCCGTACGCTGATCGTGCGTCCTCCATGGACGAGACCATCGACGGCTTGCCGCGCCGCTTCTGCGGCGTCTGCGCTCGCGAAGCTCACGAAGGCGAACCCGCGAGGACGCCCGGACTCCCGATCCCGGGGAACGTGTACGTCCGCCACCGCCTGCCCGCTGCCTTCGAAGATGTCGCGGAGAGCCGCCTCGTCGATGGAGTCGGCCAGACCCCCCACGAAGAGCTTCCGCGCGTCGTCCGCACCCATGTTCGTCCTGCGTCGATCCAGAGCTTGATGCGCGATTGCCCGATGAAGATACCGACGTCCCCAGGGCCCATCAACCCGTGTCGGTCGATGCCCCTCCCCGCGAAGCGTCGTGCCGGACCTGCAAATCGCGCCTTGGGGTCCGGGGCGGCCCTCATAACCGAGATGGGCGCGGCTCAGCAAGGACTCCCGGCAGACGTCAACTCCCGGCAGGTCGCCCCGCGCCGGACCTCCCCAGGGCTCGCCCGTCGCACAGGGGCGTCGCGCCGGCACCAACGAGTTGGCACTAGCCCCGCGGGCCTGGCGATGGAACCATGCGCGCCGTGCGAACCACCGTGATCGTCAACCCGAGCGCGGCCAGCGGGCGCGCGGGGCGCCTCGAGGGGCAGATCCGTGAGGACCTGGAAAGCGCAGGGATTTCTTACGTCTGGGCGCCCACCGAGGGGCCACGCCACGCCACCGAGCTCGCTCGACGCGCCGTCGAAGACCAGGTGGACACCATCCTCACGGTGGGCGGAGACGGGACCCTCAACGAGGTGATCCATGGTTACTTGGACGAAACGGGGCGCCCGCGCCGTGGTCCCGCGCTCTGCGTGCTCCCCGTGGGAACGGGGGGTGACTTCCGCAAGACCTTCGACTGGGAGGACGGCGTCGCCGCCGGTCTCGAGCGCCTGCGGCGGGGGCGCAAGCGTCCCCTCGACCTGGGGCTCGTGGAGCTCACGCGCCTCGACGGCTCCCTCGAGCGCCGCGCCTTCGTCAACATCTTGAGCTTCGGGGTCGGTGGCGTGACTGATCAACTGGTCAACGCCGGCCCCAAGTGGATCGGCGGCAAGGCCGCGTTCTTCTTGGGCGCGCTGCGCGCCACGTTCGCCTATCGACCCGTGCCAGTGGAGGTCCTGGTGGACGGAGACGCCTGGCTGACCAGCCCCATCCTGAACGTCGCCCTCGCCAATGGCCGTTTCTTCGGGGGGGGCATGCACATCGCGCCCGAGGCGGACCCGAGCGACGGATGGCTGGATCTCGTCGCGATCACCGACCGCAACGCCGTGCAGAGCCTCGGCCTGGCTCCGTACCTCTACCGAGGCACTCACATGAACCAGGCAGGGGTGCATGGCCGTCGAGGTCGCCGGGTCGAGGCGCGGCCCACCCGGCCCGACGCGGAGGTCCTGATCGACCTCGACGGCGAAATGCCCGGCAAGCTCCCGCTCACCGCCGAGCTCGCGCCGGGCGCCATCGACCTCCTCGTCTGACCAGCGCGCTCGTCCGGGCGGCGCAGCTCGTGGGGGCGCTCGCCGCGCGCGCTCAGGGGCGGCGGCGCGTCCGGTCGCCGCCGCTCTCCGCAGCTCGTCGAGGCCGCAGCTCATCCCCGATACCTTAGGCGCGGGCGCCGCCCGTCAAGCTCGGGTTTTGGCGAGGCTTTCGCGAGCACCGGAGCGGAACGTACGTGGGTACTTGAGCACCGGAGCGCAGCGGAAACGAAGCCAAAA